>JBCCZL010000031.1:0-29345 GCA_039187775.1 Myxococcota bacterium | reverse complement strand
TGACACAAGTTTCCTCGGCATAGGAAGGGTGTAGCGGCCCCTGCCCCGAAGCGCCGTTTCAGAGATTGCGCGGCCTTGGTTCGAAACGCTCGTCACGGGGCCGGTGGTTCACCGCTCGAATGGAGGAGTCACTCGGAACGACCGGCAACCCGGTCGGCTTATTCGGCGGTGAACCACCGGCCCCGTGACGAGCGTTTCGAACCAAGGCCGCGCAATCTCTGAAACGGCGCTTCGGGGCAGGGGCCGCTACACCCTTCCTATGCCGAGGAAGCTTGTGTCAACGCGGGTCAGCGGGGTGGTCGTGCTTGTTCTCTGCGCAGCGTGCCAAGGAGTCATCGCAGACGGGCCCAGTTCTATGGAGCTCGAACCCGATCCCGATCCCATTGCGGTCGGAGGCTCGGAGGTCCGCTCGTCATCAGGAATCCGGGTGCTTACCGCGGAGCAATGGCGGCGGTCGGTTCAGGTCGTTCTCGGCGATCGGGCCGACGTGAGCGCAACGCTTCCATCGCCCGAATCGGCCCATGGTTTTCGCAACGTCGGGGGAACCGCCGTACCACCTGCAGAGATCGACGCCTACGTGACTGGGTACTGGGCCGCGAGCCAGCAGGCGGTGGAGAGTGCGTTTGGTGACGGCATGGAGTGGACGGGTTGCTCCGTGGATGCGGAGCCCAGCGATCCCTGCGTGGAGGAGTTCCTTCTCCGCACGGGGCGGCGAGCCTGGCGTCGCCCGTTGACGGCTGAGGAGCTTCGTCGAACCCGCCATATCGCGGAAATGGTGTTTGCGCGCGAGGGCTCGCTCGCCAGTGCGCTTGGCGCGACAACCCAAGCGCTCCTCATGTCGCCTCACTTCACCTACCTCGTGTCGCTCCCTACCGCTGGAGCCGACGGCGAATGGATCTATTCGTCCTTCGCGGTCGCGAGCCGGCTGTCCTTTTTGCTCCAGAATCGGAGCCCCGACGATGCGCTCTTGGACGCGGCGGCCGCCGGCGAACTCGACACCTCGGAAGGGCTCTCTGATGCGGTGGGGCGGATCCTTGAGACCTCCGAGGGCGAGGCCGGGGCCCTCGCATTCTTTCGTGAGTATCTCGGCTTCGAAGCGGTCGCTACTTTCGACGGGGCACCCCCGGGGTTGTCGCAGGCGATGAGCCGAGAGGCCGACGCGATGGTTCGCGATGTGCTGTTCACGTCGCGCGAGGACATGCGGTCCATCTTTAACTGGGAGTTCAGCTACGTCGATGCGCCCCTCGCAGCGCACTACAACGTCGACTTCAATACCGCTGGGGACGGAACCACGCTGTCCCGAGTGCCCAGCCCCGATGGACGACGCGGCTACCTCGGTACGGGAGCGTTTCTCACTGGCCGGCATGGCATCTTTCGCGGCGTTCTGCTGGTCGAAAACCTGCTTTGCACGTCGCTCGGCCCCCCACCGCAGGATGAGGAGGATGCAGAATCGCCGCCCGGTCCCGAGGACGACGACCCCGATCGGCCCCGGACCCAACGTCAGCGCTTCGAGGAGCTAACCAGCGCACCCAAGTGCGTGGGCTGCCATCAGAAGATCAACCGGGTCGGCTTCGTGCTCGAGGACTACGATGAGACCGCGAGATTCCGCGACCAAGACAACGGCCTTCCGATCGATACGCGGGGAAAGGTGTTAGACACCGACGTCGCTTCGCTCGAAGAACTTGCGGGGGTCCTTGCGGCGTCGCCGGTGGTCGGCCGGTGCATGATCGACCATCTGCATCGCTATGCCGTCGGCAGCCTCCCTGGCGAAGGAGACGCCGCCGACCTCGACGCACTGATGGAGGACGTCGAACGCCAGGGGCCGCTCACCCTCCAGGCGGTCCTCATGGCTTATGTCACCCACCCGGTGTTTCTAGAGGCCGGGACTCTTCGCTAGCCCGATGCGGGCTAGTACCCCCGCCCCAAAGTTCGTTCCGGGTTCTCTCGAGGAATCGGATTCGAGGTTGGTGAGCCTGGCGACGAAGGACGGCACTCCCTTCACGCACTCCCTTCACGGCTCGGCCATTGACTGGAGAGCATCGTGGTCCGAGCTGGCGAGATCGGCCCGAGGGCCGGCAACCACCAGGAACGAACTTCGGGGCGGGATTAAGGAGAAACGAAATGGCGAAACGAATTGCACGACGAAGCTTTCTTCGAGGATCGGCCGCCGGCGCGGCCGTCGCGGTCGCCCTTCCGACGTTCGAGTGCATGCTGAACTCGAACGGATCCGCCTACGCGGACGGTTCCCCCATTCCCAAGCGGTTCATCGCGTGGCACTGGGCCAACGGCATGCAAACTCCACACTGGGTGCCGTCGGCCGTCGACCCCGATGATGGACAGGACCCTCGTGGAGCGCTTCGGAGCCACTTCGACGGCCCGCGCTGGCTCCCTGCGGCGACCAGTCTTGGGTCCAACTATCGTCGCAGCACCGAGCTTGGGCCGATCTTCGATGCGGGCGTCAACGACCGGGTGACGGTGGTTTCCGGGACCGGTGTTGGACGCGATCGCGGGCACATCGCCCACGCCCACGGCCTCTTCGGCCTGCTCTATGACGAGGTGACGGAAAACGACGACCAACTGTGGGTGCGCCCGACAAACCCGGCCGCGTCGACATTCGTTCAGCAGATCGCCGACGCGGTCCGCGGGGACGCGCCCTTCGGACTGACCCGGCTTCAGGTAAACCGCACGCCCAAGGGGAAGGCGGAGCCGCACTCCGAGGCGTTCGGCAGCCACGACCCCGCGACGCTCTACCAACAGCTGTTCGGGGCGGGGGAGATTCCGGCTGCCGATCCGGGACAGGTCGAGCAGGCCGAGTGGCAGCGGGCCCGCGAGGCGGATGTTCTCGGCGCGGTGCTCGAGGATACGCGCGCGCTCCGCCGACAGCTCGGGGCCGCGGACCGAGCGCGGCTCGATCGGCACCTCACCTCCCTGTCCGACATTCAGCGTCGAATTCGGAACGGAGTGGCGCTCGACTGCACGGTTCCCGAAGCGCCGGCGCCTTCGGCCCCCTGGAGTGAGCGGCAGTACGAAGCAGAAGACCTAGAAGCACGCGACGAGCTCTTCCTCGACATCGTCATCGCAGCGTTCCGCTGCGATCTTACCCGGGCGTGCCAGTACACCTTTAGCGTTGGCCAGCACAACGCAATCTTCGCGAATCACAGCGCGTTTCCTGTCGATCCGAATATCCCTTCGAGGTTCGGAACGTTTGAGGGTGGCAGGGACGCAGGATCGGGACACCACTCCAACTCACACAGCAACCACATCGCGAATGGGCTCTTTCACCACCGGGCAACCACG
Source organism: Myxococcota bacterium (assembly GCA_039187775.1). Lineage (GTDB taxonomy): Bacteria > Myxococcota_A > Polyangia > Polyangiales > JBCCZL01 > JBCCZL01. The sequence continues at coordinate 26,048 of JBCCZL010000031.1, read as the reverse complement.
TTCACGATGAGCCGCTTCGCTGCGCTCGTGACTCGCCTCCAAGAGGTGACGGTGGGAGACCGAGATCTCCTCCATCACACCGGAGTCTTCGCTTGGTCCGAGCAAGAGAACTACGCTCCCCAGCCGGGCAGTGTGCCGGAGAGCGAGTACTACAACCTGTACAACTCGAACAACCACCGGCACGACCACGTGCCGATTCTCATCGCGGGGGAAGCGGGAGGGAGCCTGGTGTCGGGCATCCACCACCAGCCCCCGGGCGGAATCACCTATGCGGGTCGGCTCGAGCAATCGTCGCGGGTGATTCTTTCATTGATGCACGCCTACGGCATTCCGAAGGCTAGCTGGGGGAACGGACCACGCCGACGGACCGAACCGTTTGCCGAGCTATTGGCAGGTTAGCTCGAGAAGCGATTGGCGCGACGACTCGAGTGATTCCGCCAGAAAGACGACTCGCCGTTTAGGGAACACAGTCGTGGTCGCCGCGGCGAGCCAACCAGTGGTTCATGACCTGCTCAGGGCTCAACGCCTCATCGTAAATGGCGAGTTCGTCGTAGCGCCCGTTGGCGAAAGTGCCTCGATAGGCGCCGAGCTCTCCACCGTCCGACGTCAGGAGCTCGGCGCTCATCGGCCCTGCGCGGAGGGAGCCATCGATGTAGAGAGACACCTCGCTCTCCGACCCTCCAATCGGGCGCGAAGCGGTGAGAACAACATGGTGGAAGTCGTCCGAGGCTTCAACGGATGCCGTCAGCTGGGTTCCCGCGACAAAGCCAATCACGAACTGGCCATTGGACCCGACCCGCTCGAACCGAAAGCGGAACCCCGACATTTCGCCACCATCTGTTCCCAAGGCGAAGTAGAGGCTGGTGTTCGGCTCCCCGCCCATGCCGAGCGCGACCGGCGAGAACCACAGCTCGATCGAAAACGGAGACCGTGCGAAGATGCGATTCTCGTCGGAGGCTTCGAAATCTACCAGCGGGTCGATTCGCTCCTTCTCGGTGAGCTCCACCGCCATGTCGCCGCAGCCGAAGGCTCCCGGGACCTGGAGCGGTCCGGGCGCCGAAGTGTCCTCTTCTCGAAGGACCGCAGGGGCGCCGCCGATTTCATCTCGGGTCGTTTCACCGTCCATCGTTTGCTCGAACTCTTCGAACGGGTAATACGCCACGGGGCGGTCATTCATGACACAGCGACGGTAGTTCGCTGCGAAGCACTCGAGCGTGAGCTCTCGTTCGACGGTCCGAAGCTCGTAAGAGTCCTGACGCAACCGAGCCGTTCCGATCCGGGTTCCGTCTTCTGCGCGCGCCCACGCAATCAGGTCAAAACCACGCTCGACGTCGCCGCCGTCGGGTTGAAGCGGAGCGACGATCGGCCAGCCGGTGACTCGAGGCATCCGAACAAAGCTTCCACGGACTTCCCCCGCCGGGAAACCCGTTTCATCCCAGATCTCGATCTCGACCTGCTCGGTGCGTGCCTTCACCGCTTCGGGGGCATCGATGATCACCCGAACTTCCGGGCCGCCCGTGTCTTCGGAGCACGCGGCGAGCTTCACCAATAGGATCAAGATGCCCACCCCACGAAGGCACAGCGCCATGGGCAGAGTGTCGCAAAGCCATCCCTGCGTAGCAACCAAGAGGCCGCGCAAGTCTCGTAACGGCGGAGCCTTCAAGCCGAGCCTATCGTGTCCTGGGTGGCAACGCTGGTAGCAGGGCTGCGTGATAAGCTGTCGGTCTTGGTGTCGACAGGTTCGCCATCCCTTCGCGGAGACGCGGGCGCCGAAGCGCTTCGGGCAGTCCTGGATGGGCGCCTGAGCGCCGCCGACCCGATCCTTGCGGCGCTCGCTGACGGCCCCACCCTCTCGGACCGCGCGTGGGCGGCCGCGCTTCAAGCCCACCGCTCGCTTGCCGTTCCGGAGCAGCCCGCACCCGCCCTCGAAACGCTGGTGGCCATCGCGACCCCCGAGAACCAGACGGCGATTCTGTGGGCTGCGCTCGGGTTGGCCCGACGTGCGATGCTTGCCTTCGACGGCGAGGCGCACGCTTCGATCGCAGCCTTCGTGAATCAGTATTCGGATCATCCAATCGCCGATCTGGTCCGCGCGTGGGACCGACTCCTCTACGGCGATGGGACTTCCACGATTCATCCACGCTCCTCCCCGGATGGGTCCCACGAATCCGTGCTTCGAATCGAGTGGGCATCGCTCCAAGCCGAAGGGTGTCTCCGCGCAGGGGAACTGGAACAGGCAACCAAGGCTGCGCGCCGTGCATCGCGAATGGCCCGGACGGAGGCTCTTCCGCAAAGCGAATACCTCGCCCACGGGGTCCTCGCACGAACCCGACGGTTTCTCGGCGAGAGTCATCGGGCAACCCGCATTCTCATGGCCCTCGCAAGCTACGCCCCACGGAGCTGGCACCGGTGGATCGCATGGGAGCTCTCACTGTCGGCCGGCGCCTGGCCGCTTCCGCCCACCGCACCCCGCTCCGAAGAGACCGCGCTCCTCGGCGAACTCCGTCAGGCCGCGCTTGCTTCCGACCGTGTGGGCTTCGATGCGGTGGGACGCGCGCTCCTGGCGGGCTTCGATTCCGACCCTGAACGACGCCGCGAGGTCGGGCTCCTGATCTCTGCACTCGATCCCAACGTTCCCGTCGGCACCTTGCCCGCCTCGCTTCGACCTTTTGCGTTGGGAGCCTCTCACACCGTGCCGCGAGGCCTGCAGTGCTTTGCATCCGGAGGCCGCCGAACGAAGCGCGAGCCGTCGCTCGGTTGGGTGGTATTGGGCCCCACGCTCCCTCCGCGACGGGTTCTCGAGCCGGGAGTCTCGCTTCTTTCCGACGTGACGCGCGTCGAAAACGCCCTCAACCACGGTCGAACCGAACTGGGCCTATCTCGGCTCGCGCTCGTGGGAAACCGTGGCCTCGCAGAAGATGACTTCTTCCGCCAAGTGTACGGCTTCGACTACGAGCGAGGACTGCACGAAGGGGTGTTCCGAGTCTTGCTGCACCGCATGCGTGCCCTTCTTGGCGATGCGGGGGAACTCCGCCGGGAGGCCCCGGCGAGGATTCGCCTCGTTCCCACTGGACTCCTCGCCATTCCCGATCCGACAACCACGGCCCCAGTGAGCGAGCGACTGCTCCGAATCCTTGCGGCGCGTCCCGGTGCTTCTGCCGCGGACATCGCGGGCGGCCTGGGGCTCCCCAAACGAACGGTGCAAGCCCAGCTCAAGATCTTGGTCCAAGACGGCGCGTGCTCATCGGAGAAAGTAGGACCTCACGTTGGCTACCTCGTGGAGGACACTACCTTTAGCGAGCCCACCGACTACCAACGGAACATTCTCTAGTCGGAAGCGCGTGTGGGCTCCTCGAATCCTGACCCCTCCGGTCGCAAGCTCGTTTCGGGTTGGGTCGTGCAGGCAGAACAAGCGCCCGCACATCCGCGGCGCAGGATTCCTGAGGTCGGCCCAACCGTAAGACGCATTCCAGATCGGACCCGTTGTCCTACACCCTCCGAACACGATCGGGACTTCACTCGCTTCGGCGGCGTTCAGGCAGGGCCCCGTGATACCCTCCTTCCAATGGCCCCACCCTCGAGTCACGAGGATTCTCGTTACCTTCGAGTACGGGAGATCGCCGCTGGCGGGATGGGGCGCGTCGACCTCGCGGTCCGAATCGAGGGCCGCTTTCATCGCCTGTGCGCGGTGAAGCGCATGCGGGCCGCCGCCGCCGCCGACCCTTCGAGTCGAGCCATGTTCCTCGACGAGGCGCGGTTCGCGGGACTCCTCCGCCACCCCAACGTGGTCGGAGTGATCGACGTCGGAGAGGACGCGGAGGGGCCATTCCTCGTCATGGACTATGTCGAGGGGCTCACCCTCTCGGAGGTCCTCCAGACGGCGCGGAAGCGATCGCATCTTCTTCCGGTTCAGGTGGCCCTTCGGATCGTTCGCGACGTAGCCCGAGGTCTTGCGGCCACCCACGAAGCTACCGGTCCGACGGGGCCGCTGGGTCTCGTGCATCGCGACGTTTCTCCACAAAATGTGCTCCTTGGATTCGATGGCAGCGCACGGCTCGCCGACTTTGGAATCGCCACCGGCGAGGGACGGCTCGAGGCGACCGCCACCGGAGTCGTGAAAGGCAAGGTCGGTTACCTGGCGCCGGAGGTGTTTCGCTTCGAGGAGGCGACGCCAAAGTCGGACCTCTACTCTCTCGGGATCGTGCTCTACGAAGCCCTGACCACGACGAAGTTCCGGCCCAGCAAGAAAGCCGCAGACCTCCGCCGGAGCCTCCTCGGCACACCGCCGGATATCGATGACGTCCGTACGGATGTGCCCCCCGAGGTGCAGGCCCTCTACTTCGAGCTTCTGTCCGGAGAACCGGAGCTTCGCCCCAGAAGCGCCGACGACGTGGCGCGGCGACTAACCTCGGCGGTGGAGCAGATGGCTGTCGTCGAAGGCTCCTGCAGTCTGGAGGACTACCTCGCGGAGTCGTTTGGCTCTTTACGGGCGTCCCAGCGACAAGAAGTGAGCGAGGTGCTTCTCACCTTATCGAACGAGCGGCCGCGAACCTCCTTTCCGCCGCATGCGGGGCTGCACTCCGGGTCAAGCTCCGATCCAACCGAGCCCCGGCGGCGCCGGCGGGGAGGAATCGCGTTGGGGTTTATCCTCGGTGCCGCGTTCGCCGTCACCGGAGGGGTACTTCTGGCCATGTCGAGCGCGGAGTCCGAAGCCGTCACGACGGACCCCGAGCCGTCCTCTTCGCTCACGTCGACCGCGACGGCCCCTTCAAATGTCGTCCTGGCCGCGCCAGAACTCGAGCCTTCCGCAGAAACCCGAGTTCCTCCGCCTCCGCCGGAAAGCCCACCAACCGGCGACGAGCCTTCGCCTTCCAACGCGACCGAACCCGCAGCTTCCACCAGCCGGCACCCGAACAAGAGGGCCAATCGCCCGCGACCGCGCCCAACGATGACCAAGCAGCGAAGCGCTGAACCCTGGGCGTTCCCGGGCAACCTGGGCGATCGATGAACACCGGGTACTCCCCCCGTTGGCTTGTCGCGTGGGAAGTGTCGTTCGTCGTGCTGCTCGGGCTCGCGCCGGTCGTCTCGTTCGCGCAAGACACCCAGGATCCCGGCTCTTACGAACCGGGCGAGGACAGCATCGGAGAGGCGCAGTCGATCGACGCCGCGCGACGAAGCTTTCGGCTAGCCACGGTAGCTCTCGAAGAAGGCCGGCCCGCGGAAGCCCGCGATCTATTTCGACGCTCCGCGGCTGCGTACCCCACGGTGGAAGCGTGGTTCAATCTTGGAATGAGCCTTCGCCGAACCGGGGAGCCTTCGGAGGCGGTGGATATTTTTGTTCGGATCCTCGACGGAGAGTTTGGCAACGTCGGAGATGACCGCCGCGGGATGGTCGTCACCCAACTCGAAGAGGCGCGGGGCGAACTTTCGGTCGTCACCGTGCGGATCGATGGCGCGCCAGCGGAGGTATGGATCGATGAAGCCCCTCGCGGCAGGACCCAGAACGGCACCCTGGTCGTCAGCATCGACCCCGGGCAGCACCGAATCGTAGCCCGACGAGGGGAGGTCGAGAGCGAAGCGGTGACCCGGATTCTGCTCCCTGGCGGAGCGGAACCGGTGCGGCTGCGGTTTCGCCAGCGAAGAGCGACCGACTCCTTATCGGCCAGAGCGACCCCATCGGGTCACAGCAACTCGGGATCCGCCATCGTGGAGGACTCCAGCGTTGAGGACCGAGAACGCGGCTTCGGCCAAGCCTGGCACTGGGCGCTTATTGCGGGCGCCGCAGTGCTCGTCGTCGCCGGGGCGGTGATCGCTGCGATTGCGCTGACGGGAGAGGACGAACCCGGCGCCAACTTACGCACCGGCGACGTCCTCCCTGTAACCAGAACACTGCTCGAGTTTTAGGTAAGGTTCGTTAGGTAAGGTTCGGCAAGGGTCCGCGGCACACTCCGGGGTCTCCGAACCGATCGAGGTCGACCCCAAGGCCTTGCAGCATCGAGACGAAGCCGTCGCTCACCGCGTGCTGGCCCTTTTCGAACCGCACGTGCCGACCGGTGCGAAAGTGACCGTTGAGGCTTCCGACCGTGATCAGCGGGTGATCGTCATGACGGCGGCCCGGGGAATGATGGGAGCCTCCGTTCTGGTCGTACCAGCAGAAGAGGGTCTGGTCGGCCATGCTGCCCCCGTTTTCAGGCACCGCCTCGAGACGCTCGATCACCCGTACGAGCAGGCCTGCGTTGTAGGCATCAAGGCGCTGAAGGTTGTCCGCTTCGTAGTCTGGAGGATGAGACATCGAATGGGCATGCCTCGGAACACCGAGGATCTCTCCATAGTTTCGACGGCTCGGGACTGGGTTGAACAGAATGACGTTGGTGAGGTGGCACTCGAGGGCCACGATGTGGAGTTCCATCATGGTCTCGACGTACGCCCGAGAGTAAACGCCGTTGTGCGGGCCGGCGGTGATCCCCGGGGGTGCCTCGGGAGCCGAACAGGTCATGCCGCCGGCCTGATTCATCGCACGAACCTCGAGCGCCCGAATCGCAGTGTGGAACTGCTCGAGCTGCGCCTGTTCGGTAGGGGCCAACCGGTCGCGCATGCGTTGAAGATCGCCCCGAACCGTGTCGAGCACGCTCATGCCGCGCTCGGCCCGCAGGCGCAGTTCCTCCTGCGACGCACTGGGATCGAACCCGCCGAACACCTGCATAAACGCGGTCTGCGTGTTCAAGAACGTGGTGACCTTGTTCCCGCGCTCGTCCGCGCTGTAGGGGGAAACATCCGCGCCCCAGCCAATGCGCGAGTGAGGGAGCCCGCCGCTCAGTTTCTCTCCAGCGAAGACATCGAGGGAAACACCGACGGGGTTCGGCCACGTCTCCCAAGACTGCTGCACCGGAACGGAGCCTTGCGGGTCTTCGCCCTGGACCGCGAGGCTGGCCCAGCCATTGTCGTGTTGTCCCGGGTTGAACGGGTTGTAGAGAAAGTCCACCACGAGCATGTCATCGGCCCAGGGGGCGAGGGGCGCAAGGCTCGGTGGGAGCGTGTCGGCACGGAGCTCGGTCGATGACGGAACCCACCGGTAGGTCTGGTCTGCATCACCGTGGCCCAAGCCATTCATCGTGTTCATGAGTACGAAGCGACGCGCCGTCGATTCCTGGCCCTGGGCGCGTTGAATCAGGTGGCGCGCAAACGGAGTGAGGAGGGCGGCGCCGGCTCCGAGTCCCAGGCCCGAGAGGAAGTTTCTGCGTCCAACGAGGTTCACTGTGCTCTCCTTTCGCGGTCCACGAAGTGGGCGGCGCTGACCGTCTCCAACATCAACTCGCGCATGTCGCCGCCGCTCGCGCGAAAGGCCTCCTGAAGCCGGTGAAGCTCCGGCGTATCCCCAGGGACGGCGGGTCGCCCGTAGGCGTAGTGGAAAAACTTCGCAACGAAGCAGTCGAGCGCTGCAGGTTCGTTGCCGAGGGCCTCCGCGAGTCCTCGGGCGTCGTCGAAGTAGCTCGCGTCACCGCGCGCCCAGTAGAGCGCTCCCGTCGTGTCGATGGGCCGATCCTCTTGGTGCGTTCGATACCGACCGATCGGATCAAAGCTATCGAGAGCAAATCCGAGCGGGTTCATCAACCGGTGGCAGCCGACGCACCCAGGAGCGCCGGTGTAGGCCTCGACTCGCTCTCGGGGCGTCTCGCCAGCTCCCGCGGGCGGCGGATCCGGAATGTCGTCGGGCGGCGCGGCCGGTGGATCGCACAGCAGGTACTTTCGAATGAAGTGACCGCGAAGGATCGGAGTGTTGTCGGTCGACGGGTCGGCGTGGGTCGCCAGTACGCCAGCCATCGTGATCACGCCGGCTCGTTCCCGGGTCGGAAGCGGCGTCATGGTCCAGCCTTCTCCGAGCGGGTCGACGCCATAGAGTGAGGCGAGGCGGGGGGTGATCACCGAGTACGGCGCCGCGAGCAAGGTGCCGAAACGCCCGTCGTCTTCGGCCAGTACGTGGGCTGCGAGGTGCTTCGACTCTTCGGCCATGTCCGCCCGAATCTCCGGCGGGAGGGAGGGGTCCCAGCTCAGGACCGCCGAGTTCTTCGCCGCCGCGGTCCCGCTGTACTCCGCGATGAAGTCGAGGAACCCATGCGCCTCTTCTGGGCGCTCCAGGATCGCTGAGGCGGCGGCCCGCATCCCCCCGGCCAACATCAGCTCTCCCATCTCTGCGCGATCGAAGAGCCTCTCGTCGGGCGGCCCTCCGAGGAGCACGAAGGAAAGCGCGGATGCGCGCTCGTACGCATCGAGCGTTGTCTCCACGCTCTGATCGTCTCCGCCATGTTCCGTACGAAACGAGAAGTTGGGCGACAAGATCGCTGCCTGGACGACCGCGCTGGTCGCCTCGCCCCAGCTCGACCCCTGGTCGTGAAGGTCGAGCGTGAGACTCACGTATCCGTCGATCTCGTCCTCGGTCGGGACTCGACGCCACGCTCGGCGAAGGAAGGAGCGGAGATCCCCCCGGATACACCTGGAAAGCTCACCGCCTCCGCGGGGTAGCTCTTCCGCGAGGCATGGGCCGAGCAGCGCGGGATCTTGAGCGACCTGTTCGCCCACAGTGCCGGCATGGCGAAAGAGTGCGTCAGCAACCGAGGTATCGAGCGTCGAAGGACTCGAAAGCGGCGATTGCTCCCCGGATTCTCGTCCGAGAAGCTGGTCCAGCTCACGGGCGATCGAGGGCGCCTCCGGCACGAGGGCCCGTACCGCTCGCTCATACTGCTGGGGAGCCAGCTGCACGGCTCGGACCGTCAAAAGCTTTGGGGTGGAAGGCGTGGATTGGCCTGGAGGCTCGGTGAGCCCTGGAGACTCCGGGTCCGTTCCGTTCGTCGAGCTGAACGTGCCCGTGCACGAACACAAGGCGGCCGCAAGAAGCGCTCCGGCGGCCGCTCCGTTCGAAGAAGAGCGAGAGATCGGCATGGCTTTGGGATAAGAGAGAGGCCGACGCTTGTCCGTTACGGAGCTTGCACGACCCACCCCGCCGCTCGCTTCCGCCGCGTCGATGGCTGCAGCCGCCTAGCCACCGCGCGGAATGTGCTCTACTCCGCGTCCATGCATCGATACTTCACGCTGGGGGCGCTCGCACTGGTCGGGAGCTGCGGGGAGCCGGAACCCGAGGACCCGCGGCCTGAAACGACGCCGGCCGAACCGGCGGCGGCGCCGGTCGAGCCTCGAGAGGCCTCCTGCGAGGAACGGGGAATCCAACACGCGACTCCGATCATCGCTGTTCAGCAGGCCCACCTCGCCTGCGACTTCGACCATGAGTGCGTGACCTTCGAGGCGGTCGACTGCGTGGAAGACTGCCCGATCGCCGTGCATGCTCGGGGCTATGCGCCACTCTTGGCGGCGGTGGAGGACGTTCGCGACGCGTGCAGCGCCCTTCAGGCCGAGTGCCCGCCCGCTCCCGTGGAATGTCCCGCGGTGGCCGCGGTGTGCGACGGCGACCGATGCGTGGCCCGCGACGAAGCGATGCTCGTGGACCGAGAGTCTGCCGAGGTGGAAGTGCCGGCGGGCAATCGCGCTCGACTCGAAGATGCGCCACCCCGCCCGCCGCTTGGCCGAGCCGGGGAGAGGGCCCGACGGCTCTTTCTCGCGATTCAGCGAAACGAGCCCCGTATCGCCGCCGACTTCTACTTTCCTCGCGAGGCGTTTCTCGAGGTCAAGGGCATCGAAGATCCGGGAGGCTACTGGGATCGGCTTTGGCGACGTTACGAGGCAGACATTCGGGAGCTCCACGAGTCGCTCCCCGACCTCGAAGAAGCCGAGTTCGAACGCTTCGATCTGGTTCGTCGCGGGGGCTGGGTGGAGGTCCGCGAAGAAGGCAATCGTCTTCCCTACTGGGTGAGCCGACACAGCTTCATCTACTACAAGGTCGGTGAAGAAGAGCGCCGCTTGGAAGTCCGCGTGCTCATCACATGGGGCAACGAATGGTACATCACCCACCTCAACGAGTTCCGCTAGCGGGGATCGGGGGCCTTCTTGTGGAAGGCCTCCGGCTCGTCGCCGTACCGTAGGCGTCGCTCTATCGCGGGACGTCGCGTTCGAGGAATTCCGCGAAGCTTCGGCGCTCATCCCCTTTTCTCTCGGCTTCCTGAGAGCGTAATTCGACCCGGCGGATCTTTCCGGAGATCGTTTTGGGGAGCTCTGCAAACTCGATCCGTCGGATGAGCTTGTACCCCGGGACCTTCTCTCGAATGAACTGAAAGATCGCCGCCGCCGTTTCAGAGCTTGCGGGCGGTCCACTGACCAGCGTCACGAATGCCTTTGGCACGAATCCGCGGAGCGAGTCTGGAGACGGAACCACCGCGGCTTCTGCAACGGCCGGGTGCTCGATGAGAACGCTCTCTAGCTCAAACGGACTGATGCGATAGCCAGATGCCTTAAACACATCGTCGGCCCGTCCCACGTACGTGATGTAGCCGTTCGGATCGCGCGATGCGACGTCGCCGGTGCGGTAGTAACCGTCGCGCATCAGTTCGTCGGCCCGGTCCGGGTCGTCGGCGTACGTGTCCATCAGTCCGAGGGGCCGGTCGGCCAGCGCGATCGCGATCTCTCCTTCGTCGCTCGGCTTTCCCTCCGGGTCGAGCAGCACGATGGAATAGCCAGGAAGAGGACGGCCCATCGAGCCGGGAACGACCGCCGCCTCGGGGGTGTTTCCAATCTGCGCCGTGGTCTCGGTTTGACCGTAGCCATCGCGAATCGTGATCCCCCAGGCGTTCTTTACCTGGGCGATAACTTCGGGGTTGAGCGGTTCGCCGGCGGAGATCAGCTCGCGAAGCGCCACTTCGTGTTTTGACAGATCCTCCTGGACAAGAAATCGCCACACCGTGGGAGGTGCGCAGAGCGTCGTGACCTGATGCCTGACCAGTACATCGAGGACCCGCCCAGCATCGAAACGGCCGTAGTTGTAGATGAAGACGCGCGCCTGGGCGTTGAACGGGGCAAAGAAACAGCTCCACGCGTGCTTCGCCCAGCCAGGCGAGCTGATCGTCCAGTGCACGTCTCCCGGCTGAAGGCCGAGCCAATACATCGTGCTCAGGTGTCCGACCGGATAGCTCACGTGCGTGTGGCGAACGAGCTTCGGCTTCGACGTGGTGCCGGACGTGAAGTACTCGAGGAGCGGGTCCGAGGTGTTTGTCGCTTCCGCCGGAGAGAAGTCACTGGATGCTGCCTCTGACTGTTGAAAGTCGGTCCACCCTTCCCCGCCACCGACGGCGATGCGAACCACTTTTTCCGTGAGCACGGTATCGAGCGAACCTACTGCCGGCGCCGCGGTCTGGTTCGTAACAACGAAGGTGGCTCCGCCGCGTTCGAACCGGTCTGCGAGGTCCGCACCCGTCAGCAATGTAGTTGCCGGGATCACCACCGCACAGATGCGAATCGCCGCGAGCATCGTCTCCCAGAGCGCGGTTTCGTTTCCCAGCATGACAATAATGCGGTCGCCGCGCTTTGCACCGTGGCCTACGAGGAAGTTCGCAACCTGCCGAGAGCGCTTCGCGAGCGCGTCGTAGCTCAGGAGCGTCTCGGATCCATCGGTCTCCACCAAGTGCAGCGCAACCGCGTCGTTTCCGTCGGCCAGAGGGTCGAAGTAATCCAGCGCCCAGTTAAATCCCTCTTCAAGGGTGGGCCAGCCAAACGTCGCGACCGCGGTCTCGTAGTCGGTCCGGTGTTGAAGGAGAAGATCTCGTGCTCGACGGAAGGCGTCACCACTCATGGCATTTAGAGTGCCATCTTTTGGTGGTCCGCCGAGCGCGAGGTCACGGGGCGCGACACCCCCGGTGCGAAATATGCAAGGGCGCAGTGTCCCAGAACGCAGTCTCCAGAGCGCAGCGCCCCAGCGCGAATCGCTCAGTGCGCCGAGGCGAAGTGCGCCTTCAGGCCATCGAGCCCGTCGATGTGCTTTTCGTCGATGAAGATCTGTGGAGCGGTGCCACGATGACTGACGTTTCGAAGCGTTTGATAGCTCACGCCATGGGAGAGCTCGATCTCTTCGAACGTCAATCCGTGCTTGGTCAAGAGTTCTTTGGCCTCGCGACAGAACGGACAGCCGGGTTTGCTGAAGATCGTTACCGCAGGCGGGGGCGCCGCCTCCGGATTGATGAACTGAAGCATCGTGTCCGCATCGGAGACCTCGAAGGGATCGCCGGGCTTATCGGGCTCGATGAACATCTTCTTGATCACGCCGTCGTCGACGAGCATCGAGTAGCGCCAGCTCCGCTTGCCAAATCCGAGGTCTTGTTTGTCCACGAGGAAGCCCAGCTGTTCGGAAAACTCGCCGTTCCCATCGGGGAGCATCGTGATGTTGTGAAGGCGCTGGTCCTGAGCCCAGGCCTCCATGACGAAGCCATCGTTGACCGATAGGCAAACGACTTCGTCGATGCCGTTGTCCCTAAAAACGGGCGTTAGCTCCTCGTAGCGAGGCAGATGGGTCGACGAGCAGGTGGGAGTGAACGCTCCAGGTAGCGCGAACAACACCACCTTTCGGCCCGCGAAGAGCTCGCGACTGGAGATATGTTTCCAATCGCCGTTTTCACGTGCGTGGAATGTGACTTCGGGAACATGATTGCCTTCTTGATTCTGCATGGGTGTCCTCTTGAAGAACCTCTAGGGCTAATTAGACCGATTCCAAAGTTGGTTGTCGAAAAAAGTTCACGCTACTCGGGGACTGGCTTGTACACCGCGAGGGCCTCGGCGACGCGCCGAACCTCTTCCTGACGGCGGGAGGGAAGGCTCTGCATTGACTGCACGACCGCCTGAGCATGCTCAGAAAGGTCCGGATCGCCAAAGCCGAGAAGTTCGTTCGGCGTTGTCCGGAGGGCTTTCGCAAACGCCACCAACGTGGGCACCGACGGGAAACACTTCGCCCGCTCGATTCGACTCACGAGCTCGGTCGACACCCCTGCCTGCTCTGCAAGCGCAGCCTGACTCAAGTCCTGCGAGCGCCGAAGACGCTTGAGGGCCCGGGAGAGATGACGTTGGAGACGGGTCAAGGGGAGACTGGATGCTCACCGTCCCCCCCGATCGACAAAAGGGATTAGAAGTTGGTATAGTGTACTCTGGGTCCATGGAGGGGTGGGTAGCGATTCTTGATGATCAGGCGCGGGTAGCCGCCGGCCTAGCACGTCTGGTCCGGACACACTTTGGACTTCCCGCGGTGATCACCACGACCCCCGAGGATCTTCGGCGCCTCCTCGCACACCGATCTTCGCCGAAAGCAGTGATCATCGATGAAGACCTCGGCGATGTACGCGGCACCGCGGTGCTCAACGAACTGGAGCTCACGTGTCCCTGCGCGATCTGGAGCGGGATGGACCCAGAAGAGGTGAAGCGCGCGGTGGAGGAAGCCGAGCTCGACATCCCAGTATTTGAAAAAGACCCGGCGTCGGTCCTGGGCTGGCTGGATCGGATCCTTCGGCGCTAACGAACAGAAGTCCCGGGCGCAAAAAAGCCCCAGGATCGCCGAAGCCTTTTGATGCGGCGAGGCGGTTTGATGCGGCGAGGCGGTTTGATGCGGCGAGGCGGTGTGGGGCTATCGGGCCGCCGCCCAAGATCTGGGCGATCTGGCCGCCAACCGGTCGACGGTGTAGCCACTTTCCCCGAGGTTTGCCGATCCTGGAGTTGCCGCTCGTCCAGCGCATCACCATGTTGGACGAATGGTCACGCGAAGACGAGCGATCGAGATGCTCGCGGCGGGTGCCGCAGCGGCAGGGCTTGGTTGCACCCCGGAACCGTCGGGAACAACCGCTCCGCGCCAGGGCTCGGCTGGACAAGGCTCGGTTGGACAGGGCTCGGTTGGACAAGGTGGGGCTCGCGCCGAATCCTCGGCAACGAACCCGATTCTCCGTGTCGAGGCCTTGCGGGGCCCGCCCTGGCAGACCCTCGACCCGTTTCTGTTCTGCGTCCATCATCTCGACCGATACCCCCGAGGCAACGAGCGCATGGGCCCCGCCGCCTCCCTCGCAGGTCGGAGGATGGGCAACGACTTTGCCGGAATCGACGGGTGGAGGATGTACCACGGCGATGTGGTGCCGGGGTTTCCGCGCCATCCGCACCGCGGCTTCGAAACGGTGACCGTGGTTCGCCGGGGACTGCTCGACCATGCGGACTCGCTGGGGGCGACCGCGCGCTACGGCGACGGTGACGTCCAGTGGTTGACGGCGGGAGGCGGGATTCAGCACGCCGAGATGTTCCCCTTGCTAGAACGGGATCGACCGAACACCGCCGAGCTCTTTCAGATTTGGCTCAATCTTCCTTCGACCAACAAGATGGTCGACGCACACTTCTCGATGCTCTGGAAGCCGTCCATCCCGGTCCGAAACATCTCGGACAATGCGGGCTTACGAACCCGGCTGACGGTGGTAGCAGGGGAGTACGAGGGCGATCGGGCCCCTCCTCCACCCCCGAACTCCTGGGCGAGCGCTTCGGGCAGCGACGTCGCCATCTGGTCGATCGCGATGGATGCAGGCGCTCGCTTTCAACTTCCTGCGGCTCCAGAGGGGGTCAACCGGGCGCTCTACTTCTTCGAGGGTCAGTCGCTCATGGTGGCATCTACGTCCGTTCAGGTGGGCCACCAAATCGTGCTTCAGGCCGAGGAAGAGGTACCGCTTCAGGCAGGACCGGCGGCGGCAGAGATCCTGCTTCTCCAGGGCCGACCGATCGGCGAACCGGTGGCCAGGCAGGGTCCCTTCGTGATGAATACCCGGCAAGAGATTCGGCAGGCCTACCTCGACTATCAGCGAACGAACTTCGGGGGATGGCCCTGGCCGAACAACGAGCCCGTCCACCGCCGCGATCAGGGCCGCTTCGCGCAGCGTCCGGGCAGAGGCATCGAGCGACCGCCAAGCTGAGCTGGCGATGTCACGATGGCGCTTTGGGATGTCGTCATTGTCGGATTGACGCTCAGCGCATCCGAGCGGAGCGTCGGAGCGCAGCCCTGACGAACAAAAGCACGTGGGCACGCGGGTTGCTCACCCTCTCGCCCATGAAATATCTCATCGCACTTGCCGTCGCCCTTCCGATCTCCTTCTCCACTGCGGCGCTCGCTCAGTCGGTTCCGGATCCGGAGCTGCTATGTCTGGACGAACTCGAAGTTCACCGGATCGTGCCGATCGCCGAGGAGGTCCTTCCCCGCGCCAGGATCGAGGCGGAACAGGTCACCAACTGTCTCGTGGTGATCGGTCGTCCTTCATCTGTGCAGAAGCTTCGCGGACTCTTGGCTCGAATGGAGGAGCGGGCCCGGACCCGTCGGCTTCGCCTCGAGGCGGCTAGGCCCCCTTCGGAGCCGCGGAGAGTCGATCGTCGAGATTCGAGTCGAGGGTTTGCCGAACCTTCATGATCAGCGAGGCCACGGTAAACGGCTTCTGAAGAAACGCTGCGACCGCGGGAATGGGTCACCGGCTCAGGACTTCCTGCGGCGTGAAGCCCGACATGAACAGCACGCGAACCGCCGGCCGAATCGCGGACGCTCGGTCGGCAAGCTCCCGTCCACTCATCAACGGCATCACAACGTCGGTGAGCAATAGATCCACGGCTGCTTCATCGCGTTCGAGAAACAGAAGCGCCTCTCCCGGACCGGCGGGCTCGATCACCGTATAGCCCGCTTCCCGAAGCACCAGTGCGGCCGCGCGACGCACCGCCTCGTCGTCTTCGACAAGCATGATCGTCTCGGACGGCTCGGCGTTGGTGAATCCCCGCGCTGGACGGCGCAGCGTTCGGGTCTCCGGCGGAACGTAGGGGAGGAACAGACGAAAGGTCGTCCCGTGGCCCGGTTCGGAAAACACGGTGATGTCCCCCTCGTGCTGCCGGATGATTCCATGAACCGTCGATAACCCAAGGCCCGTACCCTGGCCCCGGCCCTTGGTCGTAAAGAACGGCTCGAAGATGCGGTCGAGGTCTTCGGTTCGAATCCCCGTGCCGTCGTCCTTCACCGCGACTCGCACGTACTGACCCACTTCGAGCCGTGGTCGACGACGAACAAACCGCTCGTCGAGCCGCACATTGCGAGCGCTCACTTCGATCGTGCCCC
Organism: Myxococcota bacterium; assembly: GCA_039187775.1. Lineage (GTDB taxonomy): Bacteria > Myxococcota_A > Polyangia > Polyangiales > JBCCZL01 > JBCCZL01. The sequence continues at coordinate 10,006 of JBCCZL010000031.1, read as the reverse complement.
CCTGAGGCATCGCGTCCCGGGCGTTGAGGAGAAGATTCATCATCACCTGCTCGAACTGGCCGTAGTCTCCTCGCACTCCGCCGAGCGTCGGTTCAATGTCCAACCGAAGGTCGATGTCTTCCCCAAGCGTTCGCTTGGTGAGCAGCACAACACCCTCCAGGAGCGCACTCACCGACACCACGACGGGTTCTCGGACCCGCGGGCTTGCGAACTCGAGAAGCTGGCGAGTGAGTCGAGAGCCTTGGTCCACCGCCTCGAGAATCGGCTCAAGGTCCTGGGAGAGATCGTCTCCGCGCTGTTCGAGCGTTCGACCGGTGAGCTCGGCAAATGTGCCCACCACCGACAGTATGTTGTTGAAGTCGTGCACGACCCCGGCAGCGAGGTGACCCATCGCCTGCATCCGCTGTCCCGACGCGGCCGCGTCCCGAAGCTCGAGCTCCTCGGAAAGGTCCCGCGCCAAGGTGCAGGCACCCAGCACTTCGCGATACCGATCTTCGACCGCCCACATCGTCAGAGCGACGGGAATCTCCTGGCCATCCTTGGTTCGGCGGACGGCGTGTTTGCGCTCGAGGGTTCCGCCGCCCCGCCGAAGGATCCGGGCTTCTTCGGCGAAGTCCCGTTCGGTGTCGGGCAAGAGTTCGTCGGCCGACTTCCCCAACATCTCGTCGGCGCGCCACCCAAAGAGGGCCTCCGCTCCCTTGTTCCAAACCACGATGCGACCGTCCACGGTCTCACCGATGACCGCGTCGACGGTGGACGCAAGGCCTTTGAGATAGGTGCGGAGCCAACTCTGATCGCCGCGGTCGCGGCACACGATGCAAGCCCCGCGAACCTGCCCGTGGTCATCGAGCGTCGGGGAGATCGAGGCAGAAATTCGCACCTCTTTTCCATCTCGGCGACGGCGGATCATCTCCACCTCACAGATTCGCTCCCCCGCGGCGATCGCCGCCTGCAAGCGGTCGTGTTCGGAGAGAAACCGCTCCGGCACGATGGCGCGAAGATCGAGTCCGGTCCCCTCGGTCAGCGAATATCCAAAGAGGTCCGCCGCTGCCTGATTCCACGCCACGATGTGGCCCCGAGTGTCGATGGCGGCGATCGCGTCGACCGAGCTGTGAAAGAGCGCTTCATAGAACTCTCGGCTTGGCTCTTCCCTCCCCATCCTCCCTATTCTAAGCCAGAGCACGTCGCCGGACGCAAGGCCCCTGAAACTTCTTCCGGGGACTCGTCACTCGAAGAGGGCGACCCTACCGTGCCCCGGTGGACCCACACCGTATCCAAGTGATTCGCGGACCGGACCGAGCCGAGCTGACGGTGGCGCACGGCCGCACCCTTCGTGAGGCGCTTCTGGAGGCGGGCCTTTCCCCATATGCACGCGCAACGCGCACCCTCAACTGCGGCGGAAACGGTCTCTGCGCGACCTGCGGCGTGTGGGTGGAGCCAGAGCCGGAACCGACCCACTGGCACGACCGCGCCGCCGCTCGGTGGGGCTATCCGCGCCTGAGCTGCCAGATTCGCGTCGACCAACCGATGCTGGTTCGGCTCATTCCTGACAAGCGGATCTGGGGAGCACGACGCTCTGTCTTCAAGCGGTGACCGTGTCTTCAAGCGGTGACCGTGTCTTCAAGCGGTGACCGTGTCTCCAAGCGGTGACCGTGTCTCCAAGCGGTGACCGTTCGTTGTGGAACTGGGCCCGTCTAGCAGGCTGTTGCAAAACTCCGCACGCGCCTCCAGCGCGGGCACCGCTCGCACCCGCGACCGGCCTTCGGCCTGCCTCCTCAAAATAACTCGGTTATTCCTGGTCGGCTCGCGGGCGCGACCGGCCCCGTCGCGAAGCTGGATCCACCCACGGGCCTTTTGCAACCGCCTGCTGGATAAATCGGGCATCCTGAAAGAATGCGCGCGACGCTCCTTTTTCTATCCGTTGCGGGGTTTTCTCATTTGCCAGCGCTTGCCATAGCGCAGCCCGAGGTCCTGCTCGCAACGCCCCAGTCGGCGATCGGGTCGGTCCGAGACCAGCCCCTCGGCGGCATGCCCGAGGAAGTGCTGACCACTCCCTTCATCAGCACGCAGCCGTCGCGCGAATGGCGAGCGTTCGTCGAGTTCAGCCTCGCGGAGCTCTCGACGAGATCGTTGAGCCGGGCGCGGATCGCGGGCGACATCGCGGTCAACAATGCGCTCGACACCGGCACCCGCACGATCGAGCTCTCGGTCTACGACGCCGACGGCACGGTTACCCTCGCCGACTTCGGTCGGATGACGATGGTTCTGGGCATGGTCTCTTATGCACCCCCGCTGGAAAACCGAGTGTCGTTTAGTTTCGACATCCTCACTCAAGTCCAGGCGTTTCAAGCGGCGGGGGCGACCCATCTTGGTCTTCGAGCGAGGTCCACCGTGACCGACGCACCCAATGTTCTCTCCATGGTCACCCTCGAAGTGGCGACCCAGTGCGGCACGGGCACCGTCGAACCGCCGGAAGAGTGCGACGACGGCATGGCCAACTCGGACACCACGACCGACGCCTGCCGAACAGACTGCACGATGGCCGGCTGTGGCGACTTGGTCGTGGATACCGGGGAGATGTGCGACGACGGAGACGAAAACTCGGATACCGAGGTCGACGCCTGTCGAACGAACTGCATGCCCGCGGGGTGCAACGACGGCGTGGTAGACACCGGCGAGATGTGCGACGACGGGGCGGCGAACTCGGACACGATAGCCGATGCATGCCGGACCGATTGTCAACCCGCCGAGTGCGGCGACGGCGTCGTCGATACCGGTGAAGAATGCGACGAAGGCCCCGCCAACGGAATGGGAGCGTGTAGCCTCGACTGCGAGGCTTCGATCAGCGCTGAACCCATGCCGGAAGCGGGAGTCGACGCATCGGTCGATGCATCCGCGAATGGCTCGGTCGACGCAAGCGGACCCGATGCGTCCATCATCCCCGGGCCTTCATCGGACGATGGCTGCAGCTGCCGCGTTCCCGGCGATCCTCGCGGACATCTGTCGAGCCTCGTTTGGCTCGGGGTCGGTCTCGCATGGCTCTACCGCCGTCGCCAGTCTGGCTCATAGCTCACGGCGTGGAAAACCGCGCTTGAAACACTTCGGTCACCTGGCACAGGACTATGCACAAAGTGCGAAAGCGGAGCGTTCGCAGACCGATCGAGGCCAAAACGGGAGGACTAAGTCCACCCGGGGACGGATGACGCGCACACCACGCGCGAGCACTCGCGCAAGGCGAGGGAGTCAACCGTTCGGTTTGTTTGCGTAAGTCTGTGCGTCGCGAAGCTCCCCTCGCGCAAAGGGGCGGGCCTGCAAAACGCACCGTATATCGTATGGATGGACGACGACCTTGACTTCGGCACTTCTCCACGCCTCGTGATCCCTTTGGGCAAGCTTGGATGTGTGGGCACGGTGACCGCCGTGTTCATTGGCTTTCCGTTGGCCGCGACGTTCACCATCAACGGGCTCGACTACCTTCAGTTCTATTCCGGGATCGGATGTGCCTTGTTGGCGGTCATCCTCGCGGCCTGGGCCGTCGTGACTCAACTCCGTTTCAAGGGCAATCACTGGACGTGGGTCTGCGTTGGACTTGCGTTGCTCGGCAGCGGGTACCACGTGTGGATGTCCGGGGTGCCGATCGAGTCGCTGGTGCCGGTCGCCTCCGATGAGGCCGATGCCGTAGCGTTCCTTGAAGACGCGGGATACACGGAAGTCGTGATCGTCGGGCCGACGCTGTTCACGTCCGGGTGGGAGTTTCAGGCCCGCCGTGGCCACGAAGACTGTCGAGGTACGGTGGACGCCTCCGGCCTCGAGCTCGAGCAGCGCGACATCGGGTGCAGTGTGGGGACACGACTCGAAGATCTGGATACCCGGTGTGCGAATCACGATGGCGAAGCGTGCGTGGCCGCCGGCCGGCAATATGCGTCGAACGCGGACTGGGCGACGTCCACGGCGCGGTTTCTTCGAGCCTGCTCGCTGGAAGTCGGGGTGGGGTGCCTCGAGGTGGGGGTGGCCCACGACCGCGGGGAGCGCGGGGTTGCTCGCGACGACGACCAGGCGCTCGGCTACTATCGGCTGGCCTGCCGGCTGGGATCAGGCCAAGGGTGCTTCAACGCAGGAAGCCTGCAGGGAGAACAGACCAGCGACACGGCGAGGGAATCAAGCTGCGAACTCTACGAGCGCGGATGCGCGCTCGAGTCGGCTCGGGCGTGTGCGCAAACCGCTCGCTGTGTCCTGCAAGGGGTTGGAGGCCAACCAAACTACGCGCTCGTCGAGTCGCGATTTCGGAGCGCGTGCGAAGCGGGAGACCCAAGTGCATGCATTGACCTCGGCATTCTCTACGCCAACGGTGAGGGTCTGCCTCAACGGAAGTCGGAGGCTGCGCACCTGTTTCGGCGCGGCTGCGAGCTCGGCAACGACGAGAGCTGTCGACTGGAAGCCGAACAGTGGATGGATGGCTTCGGAAGGGCGACTCCCATGGACGGGGCGGAGCGCCTTGATGGCTACTGCCAAAACGCGATCGCCCTCGCTTGCTTTGGACTTGGGACGCGACTCCACGAAGGCCGGGAAGGTGTACCACGGAACCGGGAGCAAGCGCGGGAGCTCTTCGATCGCGGTTGCGAGCTGGGCGATGCGATTTCCTGTGTACGTTTTGCAACCTACCTGGCGAGCGGCGATGGAGGGAGCCGAGACCGAACCGGGGCTGAGGAGACGCGCCGACGCGCTTGCGAGCTAGGGCACGCTCCTGCTTGCCAACTCTAGGGGACGGTGCAGGTGACGCGGGTGACGTAGATTGCCGAGGTGCGCGCATCGAAGTCGTAGACCCGCCAAGCGATGAGGAAGGTGAGGGGCCCGGTCGCGACGATTCGTGGAGACATCTCGTCGACTCTGGCCGTGTGTGCAAACAGCTCGAGCGGCGGATTGCTCGTGACTGCTCTCCCCGCGTGATTGAGCGTCTGAAACCAAACCCTTCGAGGCACGCTATCGGGTCCCATCGGATCGGTTCCCGCAACCACCGTCCCGTAGCGGGACCCGTCCCACGCAAGGTCCGGATCGGTTCCCCGATTCGAATACGAAGTACTCGCAAACGTCCGATGTGTGCCGTTCGAGGTGGAGAAGATCGCGCCATAGTACGTCGATGCGACATAGACGTACTCCAGGGCGTCAGGGTTCCAAAACCCAGACACCGTAGGGTAATAGCGAGCGCCCCACTCGCCGAGCATGCGAGGAGCGCTCGTCGTGATCTCCCACACCTGCCCTCGGGCGAAGTCCTCGCCAGGCTCGGCCCTCGAGAAGGTGACGACCGACGTTCCGTCGCTGATCACGCTGGGAGTCTGCGTGTTGTGAAAGGGGGGAGTGAGATTGGAAAAGCGTGGGCTCACTAGCGGCGCACCGGCCGGCCGATGCGCCACGCCGTCGCCGATCACGATCGGACCCGATGGCGACCACTCACCCCAACCCGGCTGACTGACCACCGTGGTCCACTCGTCCAACCACTCCAGGCGAGCGCTTGCGTGCCGCTGCTCCACGCTCGTTGATGTGGAGCGAAGCATGGCGAGCTGTCCACCCCGCCATGCGATGGCAGGCACGCCGGCCCGGAGACCTTCGGGGTAGGTCATCGTACGAGATGCAAGAACCGCTGCGCCGAGCCCGTCAATGGTTCGAAACTCGATGTCGAGGGCGTCTTCACCCGCCGTCTCCCAGGCGACGATGAGCTCGGTTCCCGTCCACACCGTTCGCATGACGCGGTTTCCTCCACGCAAACCGCTTTGCTCCGTCGGGATCTGGAGCGGGGCGCTCGCCGGGTATGTGCCGCCACACGGGACGGGCGGAGGCGGAGGCGGTGGAGGAGGCGGCGGCGGTGGTGGAGGCGGCGGCGGTGGAGGAGGCGGCGGCGGTGGCCGAACGAAGGCGTCCCGCTCCACCGTCGTGTCCGGAACGTCACGATCCGGAATGTCCGCGTCAGGGACGGAGCGATCCGGAAGGGTCGATGCGTCGGACTCGTCGAGAGACGGCCTCTCCGTCGAACTGCACCCCAGGGCAAGGATCCACGCCAGTCCGGCCCCCACGACTATTCTCATCTCGTTCCTCCCAGCAGATGAGTACAAGTTCAAGCTACGTCAGGGGAGGCTGGTGAACCACACATATTCGAATATTATTTCTTCATATTATGCAGAATCTAGGGGCCCAAATCCGAATGCTTCGAAAGCGGGCCGGCTTGACCCAAGTCGAGCTCGCTCGCGCTCTTGGCCTCTCGGGCAACAGCCTCGTATCTCGCATTGAAACGGGACAGCTTCGGCCCTCGGACCAAACCTTGCGATCGCTCGCCGACGTCTTCGGCATCGAAGTCGCTCAGCTCACCACACTCTCTTCCGATGCGGAGGGTTCCACGCCGCTGAGCCTGGAGGTCGACGAGGCCCACAAGCGCTTGAGCTCCGCCGTCGACCGACTGGTCGCGGAGGCCCAACGCCAACAGCAAGGCCTAGCGAGCTTCTTTTCGGCCTCCCAACTAAACACGATCTGGGACATCTCGCAGAAGCTCCATCGCGAGTCCCAGGCGGAAACTGTGTGGGTCATGACCCCTGATTTGCGCCTCGACCTCGAGCTGCCAGAAGTTCACGCGGTCGTGCACAGCAACCTCGCGCGAGGAGTGCGGTATCGCTATCTGATTCCGAATACGAAGTCGATGAAGGCCCGAGCTCAGCACCTGCTCAAGACCTTAGGCGCGCCCTCGCTACTACAGTTTCGGATCGGGCAAACAGAGCTCTTCGATTTTTCGTTTGAAACCGTCCTCTATGACGCGACGCGCGCCGACACACGCCAGGCACTGATCGTCGCTCCCACCCGTCGGCCCGACTTTGACATCGTTCTCGGTCACGATGCGACCGAGCGATTCCGGGCGGCGTTCGAGCGGCGATGGCGGAGCGCGGTGCCGGGACCTCAATGAGTCAGCGACCTATTCACCCGTGGACGTGGCCCATGAACCTGGAGAAGCCGGCCCGCGTCGCCGACGAACGAGGCACCGTGCGATTCCGCGTACTCGATTCGAATGGAACAGTCGACGTGGGCCTCCACGGCGTGCTCGCCGGAACGCCGGAAGAAGGGTGCGTTCTTGCGCTCTCCAACGAAGATCCGCGCTTCGTCGAGGGCGGTAGAAGTAATTCACTTCGTGCGCTATCAGCCCAATGGTGTCCGAAAAGCGGCCAGAACCCCGGAGTGTTCTCTTCCCGCAAGCGAGCGTTGGGGAGAAACTCCTTCTCGCCGCCAGCCGGATCGCGTTCCTTCTTGCCCTCCTCGCCACCGGCGCCTTTCACGTCGAGAAACTCGGAACGACGGGATTCTTGGCAACCATCGTCATCACCTTGTTCCTGCTCGCGCTTGAACTCGCCCTTCGCCTCCGGAAGCGATGGAGCTGGATCGGTCCCTTCGCCCGACTCTGGCTCATCGCCCTCTGCGGTGCCGGCGAACTATGGCTCCAGGGCTGACGCCGACCGCCGCCCACCAGGCTCCGTCACGCGCAATGATTCGAGCACACCTTGCTGCATCGGGCACAAATCGAAGCGCCACCGGATACTCCGCACGATCGACCGCTGACAGCCTTGTTTCCGACTTCTCGCCCATAGCGGCACCCCAACCTTGGAGTACGCTACCGACCTAACTCGATCTTGGCCCAGCCCTGAATGCAAGCGGGTATGTGGCCTCTAGCAGAGTTTGGAGATAGTCGATGAAAACCGAGCGAGTGGTTGTTGTGGGAGCTGGGGGCTTCGCGAGGGAGCTCCGTTGGCTCATTCAGGAACTCGCGGGCACAACCCGAGCGGGTGGAGTGTCGTACGAGGTCGTCGGGTTTGTCACGAGTTCCGTTCCTGAGCGGCCCCCGAGGGACTGGCTCGGTGACTTTGACTGGCTCGAAAAAGAGCAGGGGAAGTATGACCGTTTCGGGATGGGGATTGGTAACCCACAAACCCGGGAGCGCCTCTTTCGTGAACTAGAGTCGATCGCACCGGAAGACCGTTGGCCTGCGTTCATCCATCCGACTGCCCGCTTTGATGCTGGGACCTGCCGAATCGGCTATGGAACCGCGGTATGTGCGGGAACCATTATCACGGTGGATGCGGTGGTCGAACCTCTGGCTCTCCTGAACCTGAATGTGACCGTTGGTCATGACGCCACGGTCGGCCGTGCGTCGGTGCTCAATCCAACGGTCAACGTTTCTGGTGCGGCGACCATCGGGCGATGCTGCCTCATCGGTACGGGTGCGCAGCTTCTTCAAGGGGTGCACGTGGCGGATGGCGGCACCGTGGGCGCAGGCGCGGTGGTACGCCAAGACGTCGAGCCGAATCAGACTGTCGTAGGGGTTCCCGCAAAACCCATCCGACGATAGGCGTATTCGCTGATTCACTGGCCGTCCTGAGTCCAGACTCCAGCCATCCCACCAATCCTGGGCCGGATGCATGAGGCCTCGGTACCAAAGGGCCCGCCGCTCCCACGCAATTTGGTTCGGATTCGGAGATTCTGCACGGCTAGGAGTGATTGACCTTGCGCGCAAACAGGGTGGGAATTGTGGGGGCAGGTGACTAGCCTTGCCGCGATGAGATGGTGGATCGCCCAGGCGGTGCTTGTGATTGGCCTTCAGGGCTGTGGTGACGATGGGGAGACCCCGGCGACCGAGCCCGAGGAAAGCAACGAGCCGACGGCGGAGGCACCCACCGAATCGTCGGGCGAAGCGGAAGAAGAGGAGCCCGAAGAGCTCCCGCCGCCGAGCGACGGGCTTCGCATGGCGCACGTGGAGCGACCGGCGGTCCCGGCGAACGCGCGTTGGCAGGTGCAGGACCGGGTGACCCTGTCGCGCGGACTGATCCTCGAGTCCGCAGTGGCGGAGGTCGCGGATGACGAAGATCTGGTCCTCCATCGGCTCACGCCGATTCAGGGGCGACGACGATGGGACCCGCTGGTCGCGAGTGGTCCGGGCGACGATACGGTGGATCGCCCGTTTGCGTACCGGGAAGACGAAGACGAGCTCCTGGTGTGGGCGCGACACGGCCGGGTGGGCATGGCGCTTCGACGCTATCAGCTCCGTGAAGGGATGCCCGCGGGGTTTCAGGAGACGATCGAGCTAGATTCGCTCGGCGAACTCGATGCGGAGATCGCAAGGGGACGAGAGGTCTCTCCGGTGTTCGAAGGGACCGACCTTCACGGCTACGTCGAGTGGGACAGCGTGGCGCATGGCCACCTCTTCACCGATGCGTATCCGGAAGGGGCGTCGATTCCGATCGCCGGTCTCCCCGGGGATTACTTCGAGCCGGCGAACTCCCGGCGGATCGCGCGTCTCCGCTATTTCACCTACCGCGATTCGGCGCTGCAAGCGGTACTCACCCGCTAACGGGGATCCGTCCCGGCGTTCGACCGTCGCGACGCTCGAAAGCCCGAGGGTCAACCCGTCTTGCCAAACGGCGCGCGGGACGCAGAGTGGTGTCCTGGATTGGCTCCGTGTCCGAATCTCCCCCGCCGTCATTTTGGAAGCTCCTGCGGAGCACGTTCTCCGGTGAGGGTTATGACTACGCGAAAGGAAGCCTTCGCATCGCGGTGCCCCTCCTCGCCGTTCCGATGGTCTTGGAGATGGCGATGGAGGCGCTGTTCGCGATCTGCGATGTGTTCTTCCTCGCGATGGTCGGTCCCACTGCCGTGGCGACGGTGGGGTTTGCCGAGTCGCTTCTTGCGCTGATCTACGCGCTCGCCTTCGGAATCGCCATGCCGGCCACCGCGCTGGTGGCTCGACGCATCGGCGAGGGAGATTCCAAGGCCGCAAGCCGCGCGGGAGCACAGGCGATTTGGTTTGGGCTTGCGGTAGGTTTGGCGACCGGCCTCTCCGCTCTCGCCGCGCCCCAGCTCCTGGTCCTGATGGGTGCGGAGACCGCGGTGGTTCGACAGGGAACCGTATTCACCATCATCGCGCTCGCAAGTAGCCCGACGGTGGTGCTCCTATTTGTCAACAGCGCGGTGCTCCGCG
>JBCCZL010000030.1:0-29830 GCA_039187775.1 Myxococcota bacterium | reverse complement strand
CTCCGCCAGATCGCTACCCCCACCGTCGACTCGCGCTTCGATGAGCGGCAGTACGCGATGGTGACCGTCGACGGAGACGCCGCGGGATTTACGGGAGACCAAACCTTGCCGTTTGCCGCCGATCGGCAGCGACGAACCGCCGCGTTCGCTCTTTCGGTCCAGGGCAACATCTTGACCGGCGAGTCGGTGCTCGATCGACTCGAGGCCGGCTTCCTCGAAGAGGCCTGTGATCTTCCGGAACGCCTCATGCGAAGCGTCGAGGCCGGCGGCACCGCCACCGAGGGCGATTCGCGCTGCACCCCCGGCCTCCCTGCCGATGCGGCGTATCTGCAGGTCGACCGGCCCGATGAACCGGCGGGGAGCTACCTCGTGCTTCAAGTACAGGGCGCGCGGACCGACCCCGTGCGGGAGCTTCGACGACAGTTCGACCGGTGGCGCGTGAACCACCCGTGCGTTCCGGTGGTCGGATCCGTCGAAGGGCCTTCGATGCCCGAACCCACCGCGCCTCCGGCACGGGCCGGAGGCTGCACCTGCGGCGCGGGGAGTGAGCCCGGACCGCCTTGGCGCGCGGGTGCGGTTCTCTCGGCTCTACTGTTCCTGGGCCTTCGAAGAGTGCGGCAAAGGCAGGGTTGAGGATCCCGCTGGCGCGGCGATTTGTCCGTTCGTCCTCAAAACGCTATCTCCGCGTCGCATGCCCGTGTCGAAGGAACGCCTCGCCGACGACCAAGCGTTCGCGCTTGCGCATACCGGCGCAGACGCGGTCGAGGACTGCATCGTGGTTCAAGAACTGTGGAGCGGCTACGGGCAGGTGCTGAGGCTCCGGCTTGGGGGCGGAGAGGTCCGCTCGGTCGTGCTGAAGTCGGTGATGCCGCCGGACGACGCGGAGCATCCACGAGGGTTTGGCGGACCGCGCTCTCACGCGCGAAAGCTCCGCTCCTACGACGTCGAGATGGCGTTCTATCAGCGCTTTTCATCTCGCGTGCCCGAGGCCGCACGGACCGCCGAGTGCTTGGCGGCGAGCCGCACCGAACGAGGCTGGCGGTTCCTCTTCGAAGACCTGGACGACGCGGGCTTCGAGGGACGAAGACAGCGCCTTACCGCTCGGGAACTCGACCGATGCCTCGACTGGCTGGCGGCATTTCATGCAGGGTTCGTCGGAACACCGGTGGACGGCCTTTGGCCCGTCGGAACCTATTGGCACCTCGGCACGCGGCCCGACGAGTTCGAGGCAATGTCACCCGGCCCGCTCCGAGACGCCGCGGCGGCCCTCGACCAAGCACTCAATCGCTGCCGCTATCCGACGCTCGTTCACGGCGACGCGAAGGTGGCGAACTTTTGTTTTGGCGTCACTGGGGTCGCCGCCGTCGATTTCCAATACACCGGTGGCGGCTGCGGGATGAAGGACGTTGCGTATTTTCTTAGCAGCTGCCTGAGCGACGCGGAATGCGAGACCCGGGCGCCCGCGCTGCTTGATGCGTACTTCGAGAAACTTCGCCTCGCGCTTCCCCGCGACGTCGATGGTGGTGCACTCGAGGCGGAGTGGCGCCGTCTTTATCCCGCCGCGTGGGCCGACTTTCATCGGTTCTTGGCCGGCTGGGCGCCGACCCACTGGAAGATCCACAGCTACACGGAGCGGATGACCGAACTTGCCCTCGCAACGCTCTAGCGCCTTGACCTTCGCTAAGGAAATCACCCGGGCCCGTGGCTCTTCCCGCTCCAACGCGGTACACCGCGGGGATGGGGTTTCGACTGATTCTTACGCTTCTTCTTGCGGCGGGCTGCGGCGACGACAACAGCAACCCGAGCCCGGATGGCGGAGAGCCGGACGCTCGCGACGCGGATAGCGAGCTGCCGAGCGGGCCCGCCACGGCAAGCTTCGATCTCGGTGGATCCGTGTCGACGCAGGAGACGTTTTTCGACTTTCCGTTTCCCTCAGACTTGCGCCTGACCGAAAGCGGCACCCCCAACCTCGAGGGATATCCCAACCCTGGGGCCCTTCCGTTGGTGGGGGACCTGATCAAAGTCGCCGCCGCGCGGCGCGGCTGGGCGAGCGTTCCCGTGGCCTATTTTCGTTTCAGCGCACCGGTGGCGACCCTGGATGAGTCGGCGGTGATCGCTCCGACCAACGACGCCCCCGCGATGCTTATCGATATCGACCCGGACTCGAACCAGCGGGGCACACTGATTCCGCTCGTGGGCCTCGACCTAAAGAACGACCCCTACGCCCGCGAGAACCTTCTGGCGCTGGCCCCTCGCCCCGGTTTCATCCTTCATCCCGAACGAAGCTACGCGTTCGTGGTGATGCGAAGCCTGGGAGACGCCGCGGGAGAGCCCCTCGGCGTCCCCGAGGCGCTCACCCAGCTCGTCGCGGGAGAGACTCCCGACGGCGCGTGGGGCGCCGATGCGCTGGCGCTTTATGCACCGCTCTTCGAAACCCTAACGACGGCGGGGATCGACACCTCGGAAGTGGCCGCGGCCACGGTATTCACCACGGGCGACGTGGTGGCGGACCTTTATGATCTTTCGAATCGAATTCTCGCCGCGGAGGATGTGACGATCGACGGCCTGACCCTCGACGGGGACGGCGACCATGAGCGCTACTGTGAGCTCCGCGGCAACATTTCGATGCCCCACTACCAGCAGGGAACGCCGCCGTTCAATACCGAGGGCACGTTCGAGATCGGGCCGGACGGGCTTCCCGTCGAACAGTTCCGTGAAGACTCGGCGGTGGTGATCGCGATTCCGAAGACCCCAATGCCCGAAGACGGGTTTCCGTTGATGGTCTACTTCCACGGAAGCGGAGGCATCGCTGCACAGGTCGCAGATCGTGGGGTCGATCCTCCGAGGGCCCCCGGTACCGGTCCTGCTCATATGATCGCCGCGCGAGGATTCGCGTCGGTGGGAGCGGCGCTTCCCCTGAGTCCCGATCGGTTGCCCGGAGCGAGTTCGATCGAGTACCTGAACCTCAATAACCTCGCGGCCTTTCCCTTTACGTTTACCCAGGGCGTGATCGAGCAGCGCTTGATGATCGAGGCACTGAAGACCTTGACCATCGACCCCGCAACGCTCGGCGCGTGCACCGGCGGGGAGCTTCCGGTTGGCGAGACTGCCTACCGCTTCGACACCGATGCGTTTGTCGCACTCGGTCAGTCGATGGGCGGGATGTACACGAACATGGTCGGCGCGGTCGAACCGAGCCTCACGGCGTTGGTGCCGACCGGGGCCGGCGGGTTTTGGGGATTCTTCATCCTCGAGACGCCACTTCTCGAGGCCCGAGGCCTGCTCGGCGTGGTCCTTGGTACGAACGGGGATGACCTTTCGTTTATGCATCCCGCGCTCAGCCTCCTGGAGCTTGGATGGGAGCCGGCGGAGCCTCTGGTCTTTACTCCGCGCCTCTCGCAGCGGCCCCTCCCGGACATTCCGGTGCGACCGATCTACGAACCAGTGGGCCTTGGCGATTCGTTCTTCCCCACGGTGGTATTCGACGCGATGGCGCTCGGATACGGCCACACCCAGGCCGGCGATGTGGTGTGGCCCGAGATGCAGGAGGCGTTGGCGCTTCGCGACCTCGACGGCATTGCCCCGTACCCGGTCACCAACAACCTGACCAACGAACGGGGCGAGATGTACACCGGGGCGGTGGTCCAGAGCGCGGGCGACGGCTTCAGCGACCCCCACGTCATTTTTGTGCAGGTCGAGGACATCCGGTACCAGTGGACGTGCTTTCTTCGCACCGCCATCGACGGTCAGGCGATCATCGGCGCACCGGCCGCCGAAGCCAGCGCCTGCCCCGTGCCCTGAACCGACTCGCATCTCAAGAACCCAATGAGCGGGTTCCTCGAGTCATTGGCCGACCGCGGTGCCATCGCAGGGGAGAGAACTCAGTTGCGACCGCGCGCCGGCTCGAGGGAGGGGTCAGTGTCGGCTAGGGAAGGCGATCGAGGTCGTCAGCTGTCGGGAGCCGACGCGATGTTGAAGAGCAGTTCGGGCCGAGGGCCCGGAAAGTGTAGGCGATCTCCTTCGACGCGAGCTAGCGAAGCGCAATTTCGTAAGGAGGATTTAGAACATCAGAGTCAAAGCGCACTCCTCCGCAGGTGAGAAAGAGCTCTTCCGCGACTCGCTCGTGGCCTCGGTCCGTAAAGTGAAGCTCATCGATGAGCAGCGGGTCGATCGGCTCGGTGCTCGTAAGGCCGTAGAGGTCGACCAACAGAAGGTCCTCGTCGTCGAGGATGAACAGGATTCTTCCAATGACCTCGGCGAGCGTCGACTCGACGAGACTCACCGCGATATCGCGAAAGTCGGGCGGCAGCGCGGACGTAATGAACGCACGCCACTGCTCGCTCAGCGCGTAGTTGGGGTAGATGAGATAGGCAATATCCGCCTGCGAATTGCGGCGCCGGACCTCTCCGACCACCTCGAGCATCGCCCGGGCGATGCGCTCCGCCTCTTCGACCGCGCCGCCATTGAGCGCTTCGAGCACCGCATCCATTCCGCCCGCGAAGAAGAGCTCCTGAATGTAGTTGAGGAAATCGTTGCCTCCGAGCGACACAATGAACAAGTCGGTCGCTTCGATCTCCGGACCCAGTCGATCTTCGAAGAGACTGCCGCCAACCCGCCAGTCCGAAACGGTGGTGCCTTCGATCGCAAGGTTCACGTTTTCGGTGGGAGCCACGCGCTCAAAGAACGACCGCACGATCGCCGGAAACAAGTCGCCCCCCCCGCCCACCACCGGCAAGCTATCCCCAAACGTGGTGATTCGAAGGCTGCCCTCCGCAATCGCCACGGGCACACGATTCGGCGCATTGTGGGTCGCGGCGAAGTCGACGCTGGTCACGTCGATCACGTACTCGCCGGGCGCGACGTCCCCCCAGCCAAAGAAGCCCTGGGCATCGGTCATCGCGGTTCGGCTCGTCCCCTGGCCCAGGAGCGTGACGGGAATCATCGACTGGGGAATGTCGACCTCATCGTTGAAGTTGAGACGACGCCGCGTCCGGTCCGAGCCGTCCACGTCCTGCACCACGCGGCCGGACACGTCGAAGACCGGCGGCATGTTGGGAGGCACGTCCCGCGGAGGCATGTCCGGCGGGGGCACGTCCGGCGGCAGGTCCATGAGGGAGCGGGGATCGACCTCCGTGGACGATGCGCAACCGACACCCAAGAAGACCACCAGCACAAGAAAGCGAAGGCTCATCTCAACTCCTTCATCCGATCGGCGAAGCAACGTTGGGTCTAGCAGTCCCTTCCTGCGGGTCCCTGTGAGCAAACACAAGACCGCGCGAAATCCGAATCCTCATCGGTCCAACGATTGCCGGAGCGACCATTGCGAATCGAGTGACTGCGAATCGAGTGGTCAAGAGCAAACAATTGCGAGCGAACGATTGCGGAAGCCCGCGATCGGCGCCACGCTTCCGCTGAATACACCACTGGCGTTCGCTCGGGGGTGGCTGCACCGCAGCCTGAGATCACACCCTTTGGACCTGATCCGGATCGTACCGGCGTAGGAAGCTTGCGAATCGACGAAGCGGAATCTCCGCGCGAACGCATTGTCCCATGCCCGCGGAGACCCCATGGCCAGCACGACGTTCCCCAACCTCGGAAAGATCACCAGCGGCTTCTTCGAAGAACGCATCCGGCCCCGGCTTGGCGCCTCCGATCCCCGGGTGCTCGTCGGCCCTCAGAACGGAGTCGACTCGGGCATTCTCTCCCTCGGCGCGGGCCAAGTGCTGGCCGTCACCACCGACCCGTTCTTCGTCGTTCCGGAGTACGGCTGGGATCGCGCCGGCTGGTTCGCGGTGCACATCCTGGCCTCGGACCTCGCGACGAGCGGTCTTCGGCCGCGATGGATGTCGATCGACCTGAATCTCCCGCCATCGATGACCGAAGCCGAGTTTGATGCGCTTTGGACCGCGGTGGATCGAACGTGCCGGGACCTGGGCATCACGGTGGTGACGGGCCACACCGGTCGGTACGAGGGCTGCGCGTATCCCATGATCGGCGGCTGCACGCTGATGGCCCAAGGGAGCGAGAGCGAATGGGTCAGCGTCGGCCAGAGCCAGCCTGGTGATGCGGTGATCGTGACGAAGAGCGCGGCAGTGGAAGCGGCAGCCTTGATGGCCGCTTCATTTCCGGGACAGATCCGCGACCACTTCGACGACGCGTTCTTAAGCCGGAGCGAGAGACTGTTTTGGAAGATGTCGACGGTGGAAGACTCGCTCACCGCGATCGCGGCCGGCGTTCGAGACCAGGGCGTCACCGCGATGCACGATGCCACCGAGGGCGGGGTCTTCGGCGGTATCATCGAGATGGCCAACGCGGCCCGTCTCGGCATGCGCATCGACCCTGCGAAGGTTCCCCTCGATGACGACATTCGCGCGATCTGCGACCTCTACCGCATGGATCCGTATTGCGCGATCAGCGAGGGAACGCTGCTCCTTACCTGTCGGCCGACCAAAGCCGACGACGTGCTTCAGGCTCTCGAAGAGAAAAACATCGCCGCCAGCATCGTCGGAACCTGTGAGCAAACCCGAGGCGTCCGGCTTGGCGATCGCACCCTCGAGCATCCGGAAACCGATCCCTTCTGGGGCGCCTTCGCGAAAGCGCATCGGGTCCAGGCCGAACGCGAATCATGAATCGCCGACCCCCGGTGGCGGTGTATCCCGTGGTCGACCTCCAGGCGCTTTCCCTCGACCATCTCGACGACGCGGTCGGCCTGATCGCTCAAGTCGTTCGGGGGGGTGCCACGATGGTTCAGCTCCGCGAAAAGGGCGAACGATTCGGCGATCTCATCCGCCTCGCTCAGCGAGTTCTGCCGATGCTTCGTGTTGCGAAGGTCCCGATGATCATCAACGACCGGCTCGAAGTCGCCCTCGCACTCGGCGCGGAGGGGATTCACCTGGGACAGAGTGATCTGCCCATCGAGAAGGCTCGCACCCACATCGCCCGGGCTGGAAAAGCGATGTGGGTGGGTGCAAGCGTAACTACGGTGGCCGAAGCCGAACGTGCGATGCACGGGGGCGCAGACTACCTTAGCGTTTCTCCGCTCTTTGGAACCGCGACCAAACCCGACATTGCTCGCCCCGCGGGTCTCGAAGGGCTTCGCTCCATCCGCGCGGCCTTTCCTGACGTTCCTGTGGTCGTCATCGGCGGTCTCCGAGCGCGCCGCGTTCCAGACGCCCTCGCCGCCGGGGCCGACGGCGTCGCCTTTGTCTCACCCTTGGGGGCCCACGCCGAGGCATCGGTGCGAACGATCGCGGCGTTGGTCGAGGGTGCTCACCGACCGTCCGCCTCGGCAACAACACGATGAGACCCGTCGCGCTCAGCATCGCTGGATCCGATTCAGGCGGGGGCGCCGGGATTCAAGCCGACCTCCGGACCTTCAGTCGACTCGACACCTTCGGCACCACGGTCCTGACGGCCCTCACTGCTCAGAACCTCGACGAAGTTCGCGCGGTGGAAGCTCCGAGCCCCGAGTTCGTTGGAGTACAGATCGACACGGTGTGCGACGGGTTTGTCGTCAAGGCCACCAAGACGGGAATGCTCTGGTCCGCGAAGACGATCGCGGTCGTTGCTGAACGACGAGCTCGCCTTGGAGCGCTGGTGGTCGATCCGGTGATGGTCGCCACCAGCGGCGCCGCCCTGGTCCAGCGTGATGCGGTTGAAGGCTACCGGGAGCAACTTCTTCCAGCGGCGACCCTCGCCACGCCGAACCTCGAGGAAGCGGCACTCCTCCTGACGACCGGGCCCATCCACGCCGCCAACCTTGATGATGCCGCCCGAACCTTCGAGGAACGCTTTGGTTGTCCGGTTCTCCTGAAGGGTGGACATCTCTCGGGGGATCCGGTCGACACTCTTTCGCACCGCGGGCGGCTAACGCGGTGGCGCCATCCCCGGGTCGACGGGGTGCGCACTCACGGAACGGGATGCATCTTGTCGGCGGCGATCACCGCGATGTTGGCGCACGGAAGGGACCTCGAAACCGCGTGCGACATCGCGATGGGATTTGTTCGACAGGCGCTCCGGTCACCCCATCAACTCGCCAACCATCGCGTCGCCGACCTCGAACAGCGAACGTGAGGCGCAGATTCTGCGAGCGATCGGGCGGTCGCGACGAAGCATTTGCGCCCTTCGACGCGAGTCGAGAGAAAGCTTATAGCCGTCCTTGCGCCGACCGAAGGCTGCGCTACGAAGGCGCCATGCGAAGTGGAAAAGAGCTGATCGCGGCAACGCGCCCGTTCGCCAAGGAGCAGCGCGGCAAGAGCTGGTTTCACCTCCTCACCACGCTCGGAGTCCTCGCCGGACTCATTGCGGTCGCCGCCGCTTCGCCGTGGTGGCCGCTGCGCATCGCGAGCTCTCTTGTGGCCGGGTTGGTGATCGTGCGCGGGTTCATTCTCTACCACGACTACATGCACGGAGCGATTCTGCGGCGGTCGAAGCTCGCCAAAGCGATCATGCACAGCTACGGGGTGCTGGTCCTCACCCCGCCCCGCGTATGGCGTCAAACGCACAACTACCATCACGCCCATACCGCAAAGATCGTGGGCTCCCATGTTGGCTCGTACATGATGCTCACCGTCGAGATGTGGCGGACCAAAACCACGAAGGGGCAACGAGTTCTCTATCGGATTGCGCGCCACCCGATGACCGTACTGTTCGGTTACGCGACGATCTTTCTGTACGGGATGTGTGCGGCGTCTTTCCTCCGGAACCCTCGGAAGAACTGGGATTCGCTGGTCGCGCTCCTGGTCCATGTCGGGCTCGTGATCGGGGTGACGCTTGTGTTCGGATGGGATGTTGCGCTCTTGACGATCGTGCTTCCGCTGTTCGTTGCCTGCGCCCTCGGCGCGTACCTGTTCTATGCCCAGCACAACTTCGAAGAGATGCACATCCAGCCGAGGCACGAGTGGAGCTACACTCGGGCCGCCCTCGAGTCGTCGAGTTATCTGGAGCTCGGTCCCGTGATGCGCTGGTTCACGGGCAATATTGGCTTTCACCACGTGCATCATCTGAATCCGACGATTCCGTTTTATCGACTCCCGGAAGCGATGGCGGAGATCCCAGAGCTTCAAAACCCAGGCAAGACCTCGCTTCATCCGCGGGAAGTCCTGCGCTGCTTTCGGCTGAAGCTCTGGGATCCGGATGCTGGTCGAATGGTCGGCTTTCCCCAATAGCGGTTCACGCAACCAATCCGCAACTGAACCCGAGCTCCGCCGATAAGGCGGCATGCAACAAAGCATCCTCCACGCTCGGACCGCCGGTGGGTGAGCACGACGCGCTATTCAAACGGGTCTTCGGGGTGCCGGCACACGCGGCAGGAGAACTCCAGAGCGTGCTTCCGTCGGGGGTGGTGGACCGGCTCGACCTCGATGGCCTTGAGTTGCTGCCCGGTAGCTTCGTCGATGGGGAGATGGGGCAGCGCCATACCGATCTCTTGTTTCGGACCCACGCCGACGACACCGAGGTGTACGTATACTTCCTTCTCGAGCATCAGAGCGAGCCCGACCCTACGATGCCTCGGCGCATCTACCGCTATGTGGATCGGATCTGGGACGCGGTGCTTCGCCAAGAGCCGGAACGAGCAACGCTTCCTCCGGTCGTGCCGGTGATCCTCCACCACGGACCGCAGGGCTGGCGGGCGCCTCGTTCGCTGCATGAGATGGTCGATGGGTTGGCAACTTTTCCCGAACTCGCCCCACTCGTGCCGCAGTTCAGTCTTCTCATCGACGATTTATGTGCAGTCAGCGATCCTGAGCTCAAGAAGCGCCCCCTCCCAACCTTGCCGAGGATCGCGCTTTGGGTGCTTCGCGATGGGCGCCGGGTGGAGGCGCTCACCGAACACCTGCCTTTCTGGGTCGCCGAACTCCGCGCGCTTCTGCGCACGGACCGAGAGGACTTGCACCTCATCCTTCGCTATCTTCTGAGGGTCACCGGGGACACGACCTTTCGGGAGTTTCGGACCCGCATTATCGAAGTAGCCCCCGATCTCGAGGCAGCCATGGGAACACCAGCCGAAGACCTGATCCAGCAAGGCGTGAAGAGAGGACTCGAACAGGGCGTCAAGCAAGGACTCGAACAGGGCGTCAAGCAAGGACTCGAACAGGGGGTGAAGGAGGGGCGCGTATCCGCACTCCGGCAAACTCTGACGACCCTTCTCGAGGAGCGCTTTGGCGACTTGGATGGACCCAGTGCGCGTAGAATCTCGGAGGCTAGACCCGCGGAGCTTGAACAGTGGCTCCGCCGCTTTGTCCACGCGGCGCAGTTGAGTGAGGTGCTGGAGGAAGAAGACCTGAACCGCTAGGTGGGTGGACTCCCATTTTGGTACTCACGGACGGGCCGGAGTCGGCTACTCTCCGGCCCGTGGGGCCATTGGAGGAACACCTTCGCGAGGAGGCGCTCATCATCCGCAGCCTCGACAACCTGTTCATCGCGACATGGTTTGATGTTCCTTCGGTCGCGCTCCTCGAGCATCTCGAAGACATCGAGCGCCGTCAGAAAAAACGTTTCCCGTCGGGCCTCGGGTTCGCCAACGTCATCGTGGGAGGGGGGCTCCCGCGATTCGACTCCGAGCTGCTCGCGAAGGTGAAAGCGATGAGCGTCGCGGACGATGAACTAGACCTCGTCACCACTCACTGCATCCTCATGGAAGGCCTTGCGGCGAGCGCGGTTCGCGCCTTTCTCAGCACCGCAGTCCTCATGTCGCGGCCCCAGGTGCCGCTCAAGGTCTGTTCCAACCTGGCTCAGGCGGGGCTCTTTATGGCGGGTCCGATGAACACCAAAGACTGCACCTGGACCGCCGCGCGAGCGAGGTCGGCGCTCGAGCGCGCTCAAAGGAGATAACGTCATGTACTCGCACTACGTTGCCGTGGTTGGCCTGGTTGCCTTGGGCTGTGGTGGTCCCGCGCAGCAGCTCGCCATCGTCCCCTCCCTCCAGCCGGTCGACTCGGCCCGACCCCGCGTGGTGTTTCCCCAGGTCCGCGGCGAAGCCTGCGGAAGAGACGCCGTGGCGGGCGCAATTCGCGATCTCAAACGCGTCGCCCCCGTCGATGGGTTCCTCGAAGTCGTGGTCGAAGCCGAGGGCGAGGACAACGAGCGCTGCGCTCGGATCACCGGCTACCCCTTCCGCTACGGCACCGACCCGAACCCCCCAGGAGTCCAGACGTCGGAACCGACCTCGCCGCGACTGGTGCCGGGTCGCGACACCGTCGGGCCGTCGCCATCGAGCTGCAGCTCCGACTGTGCCCGAATTGCCCCGCTCATCGCCGACGGGACCACCGCCCAGGCCCTCGCCCAAGACCGGTGCGAACAACGCTGCGAGACCGCAGCCTTCGTCGCCTGCATTGCCGCGGCAACCACCGCAGCGGAAGCCAACCTCTGCCTGGACGCGCCCTAACGAGGAGGAGACAACGATGGCATTCCGAGATCACCGCCGAGCAATTCAGGCCCTCATCGACGACCCAGAAAACGAAAGCAAGGCGAGCGAAGTCCTTCGACTGGCCAAAGCCGAACCCACGATCGCAAATGCGGCCCGAAGCGCTCTACGGCCCGCGCCCCGCCTCCTCGAGCTCGACCTCGCCGCCGAGGGCTATGAGCGCAACAACCTGAAAATGCCGGAGCGGCCAAAGCTCGTGGAGGTCCCCGACACCCTCGACGAGCTCCTCACCCTGGTGCAAAGCGCCGCCGACCAGTTCGTCCAGGTCCGGGCCATTGGCGACGGCTGGGGTTTCAGCAACACCGGGTTTACCAAAGGCTTCATGCTTCCGATGGCAAGCAAGCTGCGCGAGGTGCTCCCGCTTCAACGGGGAGTGCTTCGTCAGGGTGTGGATCGGGACTCCCTTCTGTTTTTTGAAGGGGGTGCCTCGATCGAAGACCTCAACCAACACTTGTTCCCGCGCAGCCGGGCGCTCCTAAATCAGCCTGGCTTCGAGAAACTCACCTTCACCGGAACCATGAGTTCTGGAGGCCATGGGTCCGGATCGTGGCTCGGGCCGCTGTCGTCTCAGGTTCGGGCCCTTCGGCTGGTCACCCTCGATCGAACCAACCGCGTAACCCAGCTCCAAGTCGAACCTCAAGACGGGATTTCGGACCGGTCCAAGTTCACCGCCGCAAATCCAAAGGTTGAGCTGCTTCAGGACGACCGCATGTTTCACGCGTGCACCGTCGCGATGGGCTGCCTTGGCATCGTCTCCGGCGCGATCATCGAGACCCGGCCGGGCTACAACGTGCTCGAGAACCGAAGCCTTACCACCTGGGACGAGCTCAAGCCTCGCCTCCCTCAGCTGATCGCCGATCAGGGTCCAGGAACGCGACTCCACAGCATCGAAGTCTGGGTGAATCCCTATCGCTGCGACGGCGAGATCCGCTGCGTGCTCGGCGAGCGGGAAGAAACCGACGATCCTCCCCGGAACGAGCGCTCCGATGCGATCGCCCACGGCACCCCCGAGTTCGTGCTCCACGCGACCTCATGGTTTCTCAGGAACTTCCCGAGCACTGTGCCGGCGATGATGAATGCCGCCCTTGGGCTCACCACGTCCAGCGACGTCGTGATGCACGCCCCCGAAGGACTCAACTTCGGCGCCACCAACTCCGCCCCGGTGCTTGCGACGAGCTGCGGAGTGCCTACCGCATCCATCACCACCGTGGTCGACGACCTGCTTCAGTTCTTTCAGCAACGTCGAGCCAGTGATCACGCCTACATCTCTAGCCCCATTGGACTTCGCTTTGTCAAAGCGGCCGACGCGCATATGTCGCCGTCGTTCGGACGCGATACGTGCATGATCGAAGTGCCCACCCTCGAGGGAACACCGAAAGCCCGGGAGACGCTCAATGCCTACCTTGACTTCCTGTTCACGAAGCATCAGGGCCGGCCCCACTGGGGTCAAGTGAACGACACTCCCGGGGACCGGCTCGCCTCGCTGTACCCAAACCTCGATGCATTTCTAGAAAGCTATCGGGTCCTCAATCCAAAGGGGTTCTTCGACAACGCGTTCACGGAACAGATGGGCCTCCGCATGCGCGCCTAGGAGGGTCCGGAAGCCGGCGCCTGAGGTGCTTTGGCCGATTCTTCCGCGAAGACCCGATCGAGGTTGCCGTATCCCTGCTCCATCCCTTCCGCCATGCCCGTCTTGAGGGCACCGTCCCGCGCGTCCATCGACGAGTAGACAATGGTCATCGTGACGATGGTCGTCCCCTCCTGTTCGTCAAACCGTGTCTCGACTCGAGTCTCACCTCCAGTCCAATCTTCATCGAAGATCTCTGTGTGCACGATTCGGGTCGTTGCTTCGAGCTCGACGTATGTGCCGGTGACCGCGATCTCTGCGCCTTCCTTCGGTTTCCAAACGTAGCGAAACCGCCCGCCCACCTTGAGATCGATACTGCATGCGGTCATCGGCCATGCGTCCGCACCCATCCATCGAGGCACGAGCTTCGGATCGGTAAACGCCCGGTACACCCGCTCCCGCGAAGCGGCGAACCCACGAACCATGCGGATCTCTCGATCGCTCGGCGTCGACACCTCGAGTTTCATCTCTTTCTTCATCGCGTTCCCTCCTCAGCGCCATCTGCGCTTCCCGAATCTTCAGTCGTCATCTCTCCGAGCAAGGCGTCCAGGCGCTCGAAGCGTTCCTCCCAGAAGCGCCGATAGGTCTCCAACCACTCCGCCGCTTCTTGAAGCGGGGCACCCACCAACCGGCATGGTCGCCGTTGGGCATCCTTGGTTCTCGCAATGAGGCCCGCTTGCTCGAGCACCTTGAGGTGCTTGGACACGGCGGGCTGGCTCATCGCGAAGGGCGCGGCGAGTTCACCCACGGTGGCCTCCCCTATCGTCAGCCGCTCGAGAATCTGACGACGGGTCGGATCGGAAAGGGCTGAAAAGATCGCGTCCAAGCGCGTGTTGGGGCGCGTCGAACCCACAAAAACCTCACAAACCAATCAGTTATATAACTGATTAGTTAATACCAGAGAACCGGGCGATGTCGAGGAAAAAGTGGCGAAGACCTGTCCCTTAGCGTTGGGTCGGCTCTCTCATTTTCACCTCCGACCCCGAGCCCGACCCCGGTCGAACGGCGCGGTCTATTCCACGTCGCCGGTGCTGTGACTCCAAGAAATCTGCACGCGACGCATCCGTCCAACTCCGCGGCGACTTCCGGTTGCCGCCGCACGCTCGTCGGACCCTTCCTCGCGTTGCTTCTTTCGTTCTCCCTCCAGCCGTCCTCGCGGTACGTCGAGTACAGCTGCAGCGTCTTCCCGTCCGAGGTCCGCGGGAATCCAGCACTTTCGAACGTGATCCATCGCCTCTGGTGACCGATGCAGGCTAACCCGGCTCCGCGGAGCTGCCATCGAGCGCCGCGAGGAAGTCGGCGATCAGGTGGGCATTGTTGTTCTGCCAAGGATGAAAGCTCGGCCGTAGGTACTCTTTGATCCCCCGCCAGAAGACGTCGCGGCCGATGTCTCGTTCCTGAATTCCGAGCGTTCCCCGCCAGCGCTGAAACGCTTCGATGTCGCGATCGGCATCCTCTTTTCGAAGTCCATCTTGGCGAAGCAGCATCTGGGTGGCCCGCGACCAGAAGTAGCTCAGCATTCCCGCGGCCACGAGCAGACCCAAAAGACGCCACAAATAGGCGGGCGCCACTTCTTGGAGCACATCGTACGCCACCGCTTTGTGCTCGATCTCCTCCGCCGCGTGCCACAGGAGGAGATCGCGCATCACGGGGTCTGACTCATCGAACATGCGCCGATCGATGAATGCATTCTCGGCCATCACCGCGGTGAAGTGCTCGGTCGCAGCGGTGACCGCGAGCCGAAGCTGCGGCGGAGACATTCGTTCGACGCGTCGCAGGATTCGCTTGAAGTCTTCGAGGAACGGCCGGATCTCGTAGCCTTGAGCTTCGAGGATCGCGAAGTAGCGCTCGTGCTCTCGCGCGTGACTTCCTTCTTGCCGAAAGAACGCGACCACTTCATCTCGACGCTCGGGCGTCACCTCGTCGAGGTATGCGCGGACCGAGCGCACAAAGAACCGCTCGCCTTCCGGGAACAGCAGGTTCACGCCATTGATCAAATGCGTGGCGACCGCACTTCCGCCGAACCAGTGCTTTGCGATGGCGTCGCTGAACCCGATCCGCGTATTGCGCGGCCGGATTTGCGGTTTCGTTACCGTTGGGGTTGCTTCCACCGAACCCTCCCGTTTCCCATACTCTTGTATGGTGGATCGTTGTTGACCTCAGTTCAATAGGAACCTTAGGCTCTATTGAACCAAAGTCAATAGGGGCATTCGCCGAATTCCGCGTGGTTGCCATCTGGGGAGGGCCGTCGACGTAGCGGTCGGTCCAACGCAGCGGTACCGTTATGCGTGGTTGCGCCGCGCACCCGACTGTCCGTCGACGAACGCCGTCATCAACTTCTGGAGCTCGCCGTCGACGCATTTTCACATCGTCCGTACGACGAAGTGTCCATCGAAGACATCGCGCAGGCCGCGGGTATCTCGAAGGGGTTGTTGTATCACTACTTCAAGGGGAAGCGAGCCTTCTACCTCGCTTCGCTTCGACACCAGGCCGAACAGCTCCTCGCCGCCACCGATCTTCCGCAACCCGATCCTCCAGGACCGCACCCGGAGCTGCTTCGGCAAGCCGTGTTGAGCTACCTGACCTTCGTCAGCGAACGCGGCCCCGGCTTCACCTTTCTCCTTCGGGGCACGATGGCCGGGGATCCCGATGTTCAAGCGATCGTGGAGCACGTTCGCCGCGTCTTCGCGTCCCGACTCCTCGAAGGACTTGGTCGCACTTACGAGGACAGCGCGCCCCCGCTCCGGGCAACCCTGAATGGCTTTGTTGCCTTCGCAGAACGGGCGAGCTTGGATTGGCTCAGCGAACCGGAGATGAGCAAAGACGAACTCGCCGACCTCCTCGTCTCCTCCGCGGCGGTGCTCATGAGCGTGCACTCGCTCTAGTCCTTCACCCGCGTGAGCTTGGTCGATGATCGGGGTGGAGGCGCCGCCGGCCGTCGTGCCGAGCCGACGAGGAATACCCGAGGTATTTCGAGGAGGCAGCGAAGCGGTCGGTGCGGCGGACGCGGGTGGATCCGTCGCGAGGGCGATCCATGTCACGCGGGTGAAGGACTAATCGATCCGCGCGAGCGGCCGAACGTTCCAAGTTTGGCGAAACGGACCCTCGCCGGCATATTCGCGCGTTTCAACGAGCACCGCCGCTGCGTGGAGAGAAACCTCTTCGGTCAGCCGCGGCAATCGCGACAGATCGCTGAATCGTGAACCCGGCAAGCGTGCGTAGCCGAATTTCCGGGGATCGCGCGCGATGGCCCGGAGGTGGCGAAGGCCGAGCTCGGCATGGAGGAGAAGGAACACCGGCACTCCAGCGAACACCACCGCACACCACCACGGCAACGCCGCGTCCGCGGGCCCAAGGCACCCCACCACAAGCACCACTAGCGACGGTCTAAGCAGCGCCTGCCCCACCGCGCGCTCGACCGCCGGCCGAACCGCGACAATCGTCCCGTCGAGGATCGGTCCAAGCCTTCGAATCACTCCGAGAAATAGGATCACGAGAAGGCCACAGATCGGAACGGCGACGAAGATACTGAGGCAAAGTCCGCTGAAAATCGCGGAGACCAGATGGCCAGGAAGCTCCAGGGGATCGTCGGAGAGCGCCACCGACACCATGGACAGCGCCAGTGGGCACCCGAGCCACCCGCCAAGCATGAAGTTGATGACCGCTTGTCCTTCCCGGTCGCTGGCCCGCAGCGCGCCCACGAGCGCCACGCCGACGAGCGATGCGGTGGTTGCACCTCCGGAGCCGAGGAGCACCCAGCGGTCTCTAGGCCCCAACGGCAGAAGGGCATCCAAGAGCAACATCACCCCGAGGGCGCTCGCCAACGCGAGGAGGTGCACACCAAAGTACACCGCAAATCGCGAAGGCACGGCCGACAAGGAATGCATACGGAGCGCTCTTTCACTCTACGCCGGTTTTCGAAGGGAAGGACGGGAAAGACAGAATTCAGAACACCGTACGTGCGGTGGACAGCCCCTGAACTCTGCGTGCACTTCACCCGGGACGGCCTTCGCTCGCGACCAAAGACACCGACATAGCGCTTCTTGTGTGGTTGCCACTACTTGGGCGACCGCAACGGCTCCTTCGGTCGACGGGCATGAACTCTGCTCAAGCTTCATCTCAGTTTGGAGTTGCCTATGAGTCTTCGCTTTTCTTTGGTTCGTACTCGCAATGTTGTTTCCCGCAGCGCCGCTTCTCGCACTGCCCTCGGTCGCACTGCTCTCGGTCGCACTGCTCTCTGTCGTACTGCTCTCTGTCGTACTGTTCTCTGTCGTACTGTCCTCGGCCGCACTGCGTGGGTCACGGCTTCTTCGGCCCTGGTTTGGGCTCTTCTCGTCGCCCCGGCCCACGCGCAATGCGAAGACGGCCTAGACGGGGCGCCTCTCTCCGATTGCGCCCTTCAAGCGTGGGATCACATCGAGTTCACGATGGGGTTCATGGCGGGGGCGCGGCGGTACGACGAGCAGGCATTTGTCCTCGACGGCGCAGCACCGGATGGTGAAGCCATCGATCCGTTTACGGCGGAACCGTTTCGAGACTTGCCGGTCTTCGGGGGCCTTCGCTACGACGCACGGCTCGTGGTGTCCTACGTGCGGATGACCGTCGGCCTCGACTTTCCCTTTCCCTCTCCGCCCCAGGACTTTCCCGTCGTCACGCCGAGCGGTGCGGTCCGCCAAGTCGCCGTCCAGTCGATCCAGCCCATCGAACTTCGCTTCGGCATCGGCGCGGAGATCCCGATCGGCCCGCTCGTTCCCTACCTCGATCTGCAAGGCGGAGTGCATTGGATCGACGCCACCGTCACGATCGACGGCCAACCCGCCGACTACGACGCCACGGGGTTTGCATTCAGCGCTCGGGGCGGCCTTCGACTCCACGTCCGGCGATGGTTCTTTGTTGCCGCGAGTGGAGAGGTGGGCTTCCTTGGCGACATTCGCTGGGGCGCGGACCTCTCGGTGGGCTTCGCACTCCTCTGACCTTGATGTACCCAGAGGTAGGAAAAGTGGCCTTCCATCGTCGAGGACTCGGCTTTTGGCCGAAGAGGACCTATCATGATACGTAGGTGCACGATTGAAGTGAGGATGGTGGTGAGAGGGAGACCGGCGACAACCACGCGATAGGTTGAAGCCACCCAACCCATTGGACGGAAACCACGGGTTAAATGGAAACGGAGTGCGGCCGCTGAACCGCACCCCGTTTCACTCTTTCGTACTGCTTCTTCTTTTCGTTTCGATCGACGCCCCCGCGCGCCTTGAGTCAGACCTTTTGCCCGGAACGACTCAAGGACGCGCGCCTATCCGGGAAGGGATAGGAGGCGCTTTCGGGCGAACGTCAGCTGCAGCCCATCGAGTTGCCGCAGTTGAGGCACTTGTAACAGGCCCCATTGCGGACGGTGATGTGACCACACGAGTCGCACATCGGTGCGTCGCCCATCATCTCACCCAGCTGCTGATCGAGTGCGCTCGACGAGTGGTTCTCGCCGAAGCCAAACTGGGTTTGCTCAGAAGACACCAGATCCGGCGGGGGATCGCTGACCCGTAGTCCTTCGTTGCGCGCCACCGCGGCAACGTCGGTTGGATTCTCGAGCTCGAGCTGTTCCTCCTTGGGTGGAACCTGCGCGAACTCGTAGCGCTGAAGATACTCCACTCCGAGCACTCGAAACATGTAGTCGATGATCGACGTGGCGAACTTGATGTTCGGATGACCCTCGACGATGCCCTGTGGTTCGAAGCGCGTGAACGTGAACTGATCCACGTAGCTCTGAAGCGGAACCCCGTGCTGAAGTCCCATCGACACGCTGATGGCGAAGCAGTTCATCAGAGAACGAAATGCGGCGCCCTCCTTGTGCATGTCCACGAAGATCTCACCAAGCTGGCCGTTGGTATACTGACCGGTCCGGAGGAACACCTTGTGGCCTCCGATCCGCGCTTCCTGCGTGAATCCGCTTCGCTTCTTCGGAAGACGATGTCGAACGGTGGTCGGGGCACTGCTTGCCTCCGCGACAATCGACGGGCCCACCGGTGCGGCGGCCACCGGCGCTTCGGCCTCTGCCTCTGCTTCCACTTCCTCGGAATCGTCGGCCGACGAGAGCGGCTGGCTTGCTTTGCACCCGTCCCGGTAGAGCGCCACCGCCTTGAGTCCCATGCGCCAAGACTCTTCGTAAATCTCCGCGACATCTTCCACCGTCGCATCGTTCGGCAGGTTCACGGTCTTGCTGATCGCGCCGGAGAGAAACGGCTGCGCCGCCGCCATCATCCGAACGTGGGCCATCGGTGCGAGGTAGCGCTCGCCGGTCTTACCGCAGCGATTCGCGCAGTCGAACACCGGCAGGTGCTCCTTGCGAAGATGAGGCGCGCCTTCGATGGTCATCCGGCCGATGACCTCGTCGTTGAGGGCGTCGATCTCGGCCACCGTCAGCTCCCAGTGTCGAAGCAAGTTGAAGGTCGGAGCCGAATACACGTCGGCAGCGATCCCCATCCGCTCCATGCACTCGTTGCCGACGACCCACGGCGCGAGGGCCTGGGCCACGTCGAACACGCCGCCGAGCGCACCTTCCGCTTTCGCGATCTCTGCTTCGGTCAGCCCCTTCTCGAGGAGATAGGTCCGGTTGACCACCGGCGCTCCCGTAAAGGTGTTCGTGCCCTGAATGTAGGCGATGATGTCGGCGGACTGTGCCTCGGTGTAGCCAAGGGTCTTGAGGGCCTGCGGCACACTCTGATTGACGATCTTGAAGTAGCCGCCCCCGGCGAGCTTCTTGAACTTCACCAGCGCAAAGTCCGGCTCGATCCCGGTGGTGTCGCAGTCCATGAGAAGACCGATCGTTCCTGTCGGGGCGAGCACCGTCGCCTGCGCATTTCGATAGCCGTAGCGCTCTCCGAGGGTGACCGCGTCATCCCAGGCGTCGCGCGCGGCGCGAACCAGATAGTCGGGACAGCCCGGCGCGGTGTCCTCCACCATGCCCGGGAGATCCGTCTCATCGACCTTGTAGGCAAGGTCTCGGTGCTTCCGCATGACGTTGAGAAAGGGCTCGCGGTTCCGGTCGTAGCCCGGGAAGGTGCCCTTGGACGCCGCGATCTGCGCCGACGTCGCGTAGGCGTCACCGCAGAGAATCGCGGTGAGTCCGCCGCAGATCGCCCGCCCCTTGTCGCTGTCGTAGGAGATGCCCTGACGCATCAGCAGGGTGCCAAGGTTGGCGTAGCCGAGACCGAGGGGGCGGTAATCGTGGCTGTTCTTTGCGATCTGCTCGGTGGGATAGCTCGAGTAATCGACGAGGATCTCCATCGCGAGGATGAGCACCCGGATCGCCTGCCGATACCCCGCCACGTCGAAGACATTGTCTTCGCTGAGGAACTTGGTGAGGTTGATCGACGACAGATTGCACGCCGAGTTATCGAGAAACATGTACTCCGAACACGGGTTCGATGCGTTGATCCGGTCGGAGTTCGGGCAGGTGTGCCAGTCATTGATCGTGCTGTCGAACTGAAGGCCCGGGTCCGCACAGGACCAGGCCGCGTGAGCGATCTTCCGCCAGAGCTCCTTCGCCTGGTAGGTGTCGCAGACCTGCTTCGTGGTCCGCATGTAGGTGCGCCATTCCCCGTCGGTTTCGAGGGCTTTCATGAACGCATCGGTCACTCGAATCGAGTTGTTCGAGTTCTGGCCACTCACGGTGTGGTAGGCCTCGCCGTTGAAGTCCGACGCGTAGCCGGCCGCGATGAGCGCCCGCGCCTTCTCTTCCTCTCGGACCTTCCATTCGATGAAATCGACGATCTCTGGATGGTCGAGGTCGAGGCACACCATCTTCGCAGCGCGCCGAGTGGTGCCGCCACTCTTCGTCGCGCCGGCGGCTCGGTCGAGCACCTCGAGGAAGCTCATCAGTCCCGAACTCGTCCCGCCGCCGGAGAGCTTTTCCTGCCGACCCCGAATCCGCGAGAAGTTGGTTCCGGTGCCCGAGCCATACTTAAACAGGCGAGCTTCGGACCGAACGAGGTCGTAGATCGCCATCAGGTCGTCGTCGACGGACTGAATGAAGCAGGCCGAACACTGAGGGTTCTCGTAAGCGTTGGCAGTCGGGACGATGCTGTCACTCAGCGCATCCCATCGGTAGTTTCCACCGGTTCCTTCGATGCCGTAGCGCTGAAAGAGACCGCAGTTGAACCACACCGGGGAGTTGAACGCGGCCTTCTGGTGCACCAGCAAGTGCGCGAGTTCGGCTTCGAAGGTGTCCGCATCCTCGGCGGTGGCGAAATAGCCGCCGAGGCGCTCGCCGGCTTCCCGGATGCTGTGCGACACCCGATACACCAACTCTCGGACCGAACGCTCGCCGCGCTTCGGGTCGCCGTTGATGCCGGCCTTTCGGAAGTACTTCGACATGGCGATGTCGCTCGCGAGCTGCGACCAGCTCGAAGGCACTTCACCGCCGCGCATCTCAAACACCGCCGAGCCATCGGGATTGGTGATCACGCTGTCGCGAAGCTCGTAGGTCGCCTCATCGAGCGGATTCGATCCCACCTGACTGAAATGCCTATCAATACTCAGGCCGCCTGACTTCTTGGATTGCTCCGCCTTCGCGGCTGCGCCTGTTCGAGTGCTCACCGACTTCTCCGTTCGGCTAAAACCTAACGCCACTTCAAACCTCCGCTACTGCGTGATGGCCGCGCCACGGGCGGCAACGTTCAAGGGAAAGGGACTCCGCAGGTAGAGAGACGCGTCCCGAAAAGTGGGAACGAATCCAAGTGAGCCCAACGACTAGGAACATACGTTCAGATATTGTAGATAGGAATCTAAGCGATGAGGTCCAGCCCCACACTGAACCGGAACAACAAACGGCACGGCTCGAAAACTGAGCCCGGCCCTGAATTGGAAACAGAAGTATCGTCTTGACGGAAAGACACACCACCCGGAGGGACTCAACATATTGTCCCCAGGGTTTCCCCTCGATATTCACTGATGATCCACAACCGATGGGGATGGCGACGCCGGTGCCACCACAATTGGTTGTGGAGGCCTCGGTATGACGGAGAGACTGCAGGTGCGTCAAGCGAGAATGCGAGCCCCGACGCACTTTTTGGAACTCTCCAATATTATCAATGACTTCGCGATGTAGTAGATCGCACCGAAACCCTCGCACTCCTCGGGTTGGAGGAACCTCGAAACAACATGAGATGTCACGTATCGTCACGTCACAGACACTACAATAGGTAGGGGATCGCTCCAAAAAAGACACAAGCTGTAGCGTTTCTAGACGAAATCGCGACAAGGCCCCGACGTCCCCGATCTAAGGCGCGATCGCGCGCTCTGCGGGTCCAAGTAGCACTCCAAAATTGCCGTGAAACGCGCGGTAAATTCAGCAGAATTTCAGTCGCCCGGGCTCTACATGACGGTTCTCGTCGGGGCAGAAAGCTGCGATGTGGGTGTGATTCCTACACACTCCGGCATGTGCTGTGTTGCAAGGTCGTCACGATTGTTCGCCCACACGCCCGACGCAAGATTCGGAGGCCCGAGATGCGGTGAACAGCGTCTCACGTTCGCTCTCGCGCTGGTCGGTTCCTAGCGACATCGTGTTCGCTCTCATCCCGAGCGACTGAGGACGGTGGCCACGGGCAACGACCCCAACCGAAGCGATCGGGCGCATCTCGAAAGAGAGGCCCGGTAGCCCCAGAAACGCCGCCAAAGCGCGGACGTTTTGGGTTGAAGGCGACGTTCGATTGACGACCAGCAACCTGCTGCTGGACGGGTTCACCGGATCTCGGCAGTCTTGTGGCGATGAACGACAACGACCGAAAGCTCGTAGTGCAGATCGTTGGGCAGGTATTGATCGGCGACGGCATCCTCGCCGACAACGAGCGCGAGTTTCTCGATGAGTTGGTGATGCGGCTCGGGATGAGCGGAGACGCAAAAAAGGAAGCGCTCAAAGGAATCAGCGTCGACAGCCCGGTAGAGGATCGGGTCCGTCAGCTGAGCGCGCCCGCCCGGGCCCAACTCATGGTCGAAGTCGAAAAGGCCGCTGCCATCGATGGGGATGGCTCCGAGCAGACGATCGTCAATCGCATCCGCGGGGCGCTCGCCTAGACCGCGCGCCTGCCCCTTACTCCGCTCCTGATCGACTCTGCCCCTTACTCCGCCCCGATCCGCTCTGCCCTGTCTCCACTCGCCCTGTCTCCACTCGCCCTGTCTCCGCTTTCGAACGCCGGCGAATCGCGGACAGGGCGAATCGACTCGACATCAGTCAGGAAAACAGATGCGGTCTCCCGTCGTTGTCGGCGCACATAGGAACCCGAATCGGCAGTCCGAATCAAAGTCGCATCGCTCGTTGCAGAAGAACAATGGGGTGCCGTCCACGGAGAGACAGGCCCCAGGCTGTCCGCTGAAGAAACTATCCGGGCACTGAAAATCGCTGGTGCACTGAAGTGAACAGATGTTCTCTAGAATCCCAGTGTTCACACCCGGGATCGAGTAACACCCGTCGGCCGGAGCCGCGCAGTCGGACCCATCGAAGCAGTTTTCGTACACCCGATTCTCCACAACACAGCCGGTAAATGCAAAGGATCCGAAGAGAACGAGGGCAGTCGAAGCGAAACGAGTCATCGGGGAATATCTCCTTGTTGACGGGATCTAGAGCAATAAGCGATCCGGCGCAGCAAGTGGGTCTCCAAGTCGGCGATTCGTCACCAAAAAAGCGGGAGTGCCAAGCTGCGCTCTTCAGATGAAATAGGGCCAGCTTCGCGCTAAGAGCTTTCCAAATGCCCGGTTCCGGTCCAGTCGAACGCGCCATTCGGGCGTCTCTTCGTTGGCAAGGCTTTGAAAGCCGCCTCATTTCAACGCCGATCGGGCGGCTTCACGTCCTCGACGCGCCGGGCCGAGGGCCGCTGCCTCCGGTCGTCTGCATTCACGGCTTCGCGTCAGCCGCGGTTCACTATGGGCCGCTGATTCGGCGCCTCATCCCCGAGGTTCAGCGGGTCATTGCGGTGGACCTTCCAGGCCATGGATTTTCGGACATTCCGGAAACCATGGATGGCGAAGCGATGGAGATCGGCTTCCGATCGGTGATCGAGCAGGTCCTTCCCGGTCCGGCGGTGTTCATCGGAAACTCGATGGGCGGTTACGCCGCAGTGCAGTTCTACGGGCTCGAACCGGAGCGCGTGCGGGCGCTCGTCCTGTGTTCTCCGGCGGGAACGCCGATGGCCGAAGCAGCGCTCTCTGACTTTCTCGAGCGCTTTCGGATCGATTCTCATCGACAGGCGCTCGAGTTCGTGGACCGCCTCATCCATCGCCCGGGCTTTCGCCGACTCCCGATGGCCTGGGGGGTGCGACGGCGCTTCCGCGACCCCGAGCTTCGCGAACTCCTCGACTCGGTCCGGCCCGACGGGCTCCTCTCGCCGGAGCGACTTCGGTCGATGAACGTCCCCGTTTATCTGTTTTGGGGCCGCTCCGATACGGTGCTCCCGTCGTCGCATCGCGAGTTCTACAAGGCCCACCTTCCCGAGCACGCGGTGATCGAGGAGCCCTACGGGTTTGGCCATAGCCCATACCTCGATCATCCCGGCGAACTCTCGCGCCGGATCCTTGGGTTCTTGCACGACTCGTTGTCTCCGAATGCCGCGTAGTGGCGTCGAAACGTGGGCTCCGCCGATTCGTCCGACTCGGTGCATGGGGGGAGCGAATGAGCACCGCCGGCTGGGCAGCCGCACCCTTGCTCCGTTCGTTGTCGGGGCCATTCTACTCGGGGCCATTCTACTTGGGTGCGGATCCGCGCCATCGGTTCCCGCGCGCTTCGCCGGACCGATCCAGTCCGCCGATCGGACGACCGGCGAGACCGCCTACCGCGAGGTCTGCGTTCCGTGTCACGCGGAGGCCCTCGTCGGAGTGCGTTGGAACGTGGGCCGGATGCGTCAGGTGATTCGGGAAGGCTCCGGCACCATGGCGCCGATCCCAGAAACCGAACTGAACCCCCGCGACCTCGAAGCTCTCCTCGCGTATCTCGCATCGATCGACGCGGTCGTTCCGTGAGCCTCGTGGAGCGCTCGGGATGAAGTGGATCCGCAGACTTCTGGATCGCTGGATCCCCAAACGGCGGCCCGTCACGAACATCCGCGACCTCGAACCGGGATCGCTCTATCGAGTCGAGGGCGAAGCCCTTGCCCTGCACGACCCCGTGCCCGGCCCGTTCTCCGGCATCCCGTGCGCGTCCCTCACGTTGGTGCAGGATGCGCTCAGCGGTGAGCGGAGGCACCAGAATCGGCCGCAGTGGAATCGAGTCGCGGATATTGACTTCGGCCAGAAGTTCATGGTGCGGGACGATACCGGCATGGTTCGGATCGATCGGATGGGCTGGTCGCGGCTCATCGCCCCCACCTTCGCTCCGCGCC
Source organism: Myxococcota bacterium (assembly GCA_039187775.1). Taxonomy (GTDB): domain Bacteria; phylum Myxococcota_A; class Polyangia; order Polyangiales; family JBCCZL01; genus JBCCZL01. The sequence continues at coordinate 4,416 of JBCCZL010000030.1, read as the reverse complement.
CCGGCCACGAAGAAAACCTCGAGCAGTTCCGAGCTCGGTTCATGCATCACGCGGGTCTCTTCGAGCTTGAAAAGCGCGGCCTCGACTCCTGGATCAGCGACGTGAGGTGCCGGGTGCAGGTCGTCCCTCAGAGCGCGCGGGTGAGTGTGACCGGCCTCGTTCGAGCCACGGGGGAAGCGATGCCCGGCGCCACGCAGCAAAGCTATCGGGAAGCGCCAAAGCTCCTCGAGCTCATCCCCGGAGAAGATCACTTGGTGATCGAAGTTCTCCCCGCGCTTCCCTGAGCCCGAAGGCCGGCCACCGCACCTGCATCGGAGTGAGCCGGACGTTCGCCGCAAGGGCGTCGCGGCAGCACGTTGACGATCCGATCCTCTCGACCTTTGGGTTGCAGCGTTCGCAAGCCGGCGCCTCGTGGACGCTATCCCCGGCCCCCGGGTACCCTCTCGGGGATGCCTCTCCCTCCTCGGTTCGACGTCCGCCGACGCCTCGGTGGGGGTGGCATGGGCGAAGTGATCGAAGCGTGGGACCGGCTCCTTGGCCGGACCGTCGCCGTCAAACGCCCGCTTCCGAAGTACCGGAGCGACCTCGACGTTCTCGCGATGCTCTCCGACGAGGCACGGATCGGCCGCCGCATCCAATCGCCTCAGGTCGTGCCCATCCTCGACTACGGCGAAGACCTCGAGAGCCCGTTTATCGTCATGCCGTTGATCGACGGCCTGAGTGGCTCGGGGCTTCTCCGGTCACTCGGCGGTGACCTACTGCCCTTGGATGCGGTCTGTCGCATCGGGGCCCAAATCGCCCTCGGTGCCCACGCACTCCACGAGCTCCTTCGATCGGAGGGAGCGACCGTCGACGTGATTCATCGGGACATCTCCCCCCCAAACGTGCTGATCGGGCGAGACGGCATCGTCCGCGTCACCGACTTCGGTATCGCCAAGAGCCCCCACAACAGCGCTCGCACCGCCACCGGCGTCGTCAAAGGCAAGCCCGGCTACATGGCCCCCGAACAACTTCGGTACGAGAGCGCAGACCGGCGGGCGGACCTGTTTGCCCTTGGGGTTCTCGTTTTCGAGCTAAGTATCTCCGCTCGACTCTATCCGACTCGAAACAACCGACTCGGAGCACAGGAGATTCTCCACGCTCCTCCACCGGATCTTGGCCTCTACCGCGGAGATGCGCCGCGGGAGTTCATCGAGCTGCTGTTCGAGCTGCTTGCGAAGTCACCCGCCGACCGGCCCGCCGACGCAGCGATCGTCGCCCGGCGGCTCATGCTGATCGCCGACGAAGTCGTTCACGACGAAGAGCCCACGTCCATCGCGTCGCTGATCGCACACTATCAGTCGATCGGAGCGGTGCCCCGCGACGACGCCACGGAGCCCCGGGCATGAGTCCGGAAGAGGCCTATGCTGCCGGCCTTGAGGGCGACTATCGGAACATCTCGGGTGCCCTCGAGAACGCGTCCGAGGCCGAGGCGTGCGCCCTTCGGGCCCTTCTCGCGGCGGTGTCGCCCAACGTTCCAGTACCCGAACTTCCTCCCGGAGAGGCGGACGTCTGGAGCGAGCGCGCACTCCGACTGATCGCTCTCAACGCTTTTCTCGACGAGAACGCGACCCTCGCACGCGCCGCGGAGGACGCTTCCGAGAGGACCTCCACGACAACCGCCACCCGGGCCGTGGTCTCCACCGTCCGCCATCTCATTTCCGGCGAGCCCGTGTCGTACGACTCGGAGCGAGTCGCCGAGCCCGAAGCGCGGATCGCGCTGAGCGCATTCGAGGCATGGGCGGCGCTCAAGGCAGGGCGGGCCGCCGACGGGTTGGAGCGGGCGCGGCGCGTCGCGCGGATGGCGCGCACCGAGGAGATGCAGGTCTGGGAGTATCTCGCGTACATCACGCTCGCGGAGGCTCGTCGGCAGACCGATTCACCCTATCGTGCGTCCCGTATCCTCGATTCTCTTTCGACAGTGATCCCATCCCGGTGGGACCACCGAAGAGAGTGGTCGGGAGTGTTCGTTGGAAAGACGGTGTCATCGACGCATCCTGCATTTCCACTGCTCGGGCTATTCGACGCGCTTCGCGCGCAGGGCCGCCGAGAGCACGGCCGGGAGCAGGGCCGAGAGCACGGCCGAGGGCACGGCCGAGAGCAGGTGGACACCGCGCTCTTGCGCCTGGATGAGGCAGCGCCACCGAGTCCGCTCTACGCGGAAGAAGTGCAAGCGATCATCTCGTCGGTGCGTGGTGCTCTCGACGGCTCTTCGCGCGGTGGGGTGAGGATTTTCGACCCCATTCGCCCGGGACTTCGGGCCCTCAGCCGAAGCCTCCTCGATGGCCCGCCGGTGCTGATTGCCGCGTTTCCCGACCGACCTCCCGAGCGGTATCTGCGATTCGTGCAGGCGCTCGACCCGGAAGCGCCGCCATTCATCTTCGAGGACGGCACGGCGGGCCCCCGCGCGCGAGAGATCGCCGCGCGGTTGGTGATCGCCGGTCAAGAAGGCCTGAGCTCGGCCACGCTCTTCGAATCGGTCTACGGGTTCGCGTTCGAGGAGTCGCGCCACGGAAATGTGCTTCGCACCGCGATCTACCGCACCCGCGCCGCGCTCGGTGAACATGCCGAGATCGAGTCGTTGGGCGGACAGTGGCGGGTTCGAGTTCGCTCGCCGTTCCTCTGGCCCCAGTCGGAGGAACCCGAGGATCTCGAAGAGCGCATTCTGCGCCAGCTGACGACGAGCCCCGACGGCTGTACCGCCCGCGACACCGCGGCCGCCCTCGGCATTCCGGTCCGGACCGTTCAGGCGACCCTCCGACGCATGGTCGACGACGGGAGCTGCAGCCCAGAAAAGCTCGGTCGTCGCGTGCACTACGTCATCGAAGACACGACGTTTCAGTCACCGACTCTGCCGCGGCTCGTCGCCCTCGGGGCGGGCGAGTAGCCACCACCGAAGGGCTACATCGGGGACGCGAGACACAGGGACGCGAGATCGACAACCGTCGAAGCGCGTCGCTCCGCCGCGGGCCGCGAACCAAGGCTCTCGGCGATAAACGTGGTGTCGACCAGCGGGCACTTCGGGACCCCGGGACAGTCTCGAATTTCGGTGGGCGCCGTGGCGTCCCGAATCTCGACCGACTCGTCCTCGTAAAAGCTCGAACATTCGAGGTTGTCGAACACTCGAAGGCCATTGCCAATGAAGTAGCTCGGTCGGCCCGGAAAGCCGGATGCGGACATCGGGAGCCTGCTGCTGGTGCTCGGTTCTCGATAGCCAAGAGGGTCACACGTCATCGACGCGCAGTCGATGTCCTCGAGCTCGATCCCGTAGGTTCGCCAGAGCGAAATGCAGGGACCGTTTGTCCGGACGATGTCGATATCGGCGATTCGGGCCGTTCGGTCCCGAGGAGCCACCGCAAAACGCCCACTGCCACAGGCCGGTTCGTCCACGTGGACGCCGATCCCGTGAGGACCATTCGCACCCTCGATGTATCCTCCGGAGATATCGAAGTCAGGAACCCCGTAGAGGCTCACCACAAAGTCGACGTAGGTCGTGCTCTGCGGGTTGATCGTCGCAAAGTTGCGGAGGGTAAAGTCGTTTCCGCCCCACACGCGAACGAAGCCGCCAAGCGACGCCTCCAGCGTCTCGAGCGAGCCCGAACACTCTCCACGGCCGACGCCCGGCAACGACGCCACGTCGGGCCGGGCCGCGTCGGTTGCAAGGCTCCGAAACCCGGAGCCCTCGGCCTGTTCAATCCGGACTCCCTCGCTATCGAGCACGAGAAAGCCGACACTCCCTCCGCTCACTCGAGCATTTTGAATGGTGACGTTCGTGCTGTTCTCGATGATCACGTTCGCCACGGGCGCTTGGTCGGCGCACGCGGCCTCAGCGACAAAGACAGTAGCCTTGGTGTCCGGATGCAGGTTGTCTGGGCAGTCCTCCCCGCCATCCGAAAGACACTCCGCCATGATCCCGACTCGCTGACGTTCAAGCGCATCCGGGCACGGATCGTCCTCGATGAGTCGAATCACGTCGAGGTTGGTGATCGTCACATCGCTCGCGTTGACGATCCGGAGACCGGTCCGATTTCGGTGCTGGATGGTGAGCCGGTCGAGCACGATCGGTTCGCCGGCGCTGCCCCCAGTGATTTCGAGGACCGGAGTCGAGTCCCCGCCCGACAGGGCCTCTTCCCGATAGATCCGCTCGCTCTCGGGAACCGCGGTCGGCGCCACCGTGCAGTCGCAGGAACTACAGACGCAGGCCCCGTCGGAGCAGACCTGCCCCGCACTGCAGGTCGCCGCTCCGCATCGGGTCACGCAGCGGCCATCGTCGCACGTCTGGTCGCCCGCACACACGACGGTCCCGCACGCCTCTTCGCAGCCGCGAACTGCGTCGCAGAGCTCGTTCGGGGCGCAGACGCCCATCGGGTCCGAGGG
>JBCCZL010000029.1:0-29902 GCA_039187775.1 Myxococcota bacterium | reverse complement strand
CATGGGCAAGGTCCCCTGGCTTACAAGAATACCTGACGAGTGCGGCCTGAGCGAATAGCCAGCGCTGGCGCGGCTATCACACGTTGTGGGATGACGCGAAAGAAAACGCGAGACACTTACCGATCGCGGCAACAGAAACTGTTCGTACCGCCGTAGCCCATGTGTATGATGGGCGCCAAGAAAAGGAACCATTTCGCGATGGCACCGAACGCTAGCGCCCAGCGAAAAAGCCGCCAGAAAGACAAGCTCCTCGGCCGAGTGATCGCGGGGCGATACCGGCTGGAAGCCCGCCTTGGCGAGGGCGGGATGGGGGTCGTCTATCGGGCGCGGCACGTGCTCATCGACCGGGTCGTGGCTCTCAAGCTCATTCGGCCGGACCTCCGTGGCGAGACCCACCTTCGGGCGTGGATGCTTCGCGAAGCCCGGGCCGCCAACCGCGTCGACCACGCGCACATTGTAGACATTCACGATGTGGGAGAAACCGACGAGGGCGAGCTCTACCTGGTGATGGAGTACCTCACCGGCACCTCGCTATCATCTCAGATCGCAAAAGGCCCGATGCCGATTCCACGGGCCGTCGACATTCTGGAGCAGATGTGCGCCGCCCTTGCCCGCGCCCACGACCTCGGTGTTATCCATCGCGATCTCAAGAGCGACAACATCATGCTCACCGCTCGAGGCGGGCGGCATGACTACGTCAAAATCCTCGACTTCGGCCTCGCGGCCCTCGCCCGGGACCCGCGTCTCGCTCCGAAGGGCGCGGTGTTTGGAACCCCGGAGTACATGTCGCCCGAGCAGGCCCGGGGCGAAGACGCGATCGCGGCGAGCGATCTCTACGCGCTCGGCATCCTGTTCTTCGAGATGACCACCGGGCAGCTTCCGTTCCGAAGCAGCGACCGGGAGACGCTTCTCGAGATGCAGCGAAGCGCCCCACCGCCGAACCCCGGGGCGCTCCGAAAGGACCTGCCTCCGGCCGCGGCGACGATCATTCAGCAGCTCCTCGAAAAAGAGGCGCCGAAGCGATTCCGCGACGGGCACCATCTGCAGGACGAGCTCAAGGCGCTACAGCGATCGCTGCCCTCGACCGCGTGGGACCGCGCGCAAAACGATCTCCCCGCCGCACCGCCGCCGCCGCCACCCGCACCGACTCCAGGCGTCGTCGAATGGAGCAAGCGGGCCGCCAATTTCCTTCGGATGACGGCACGGGCCTATCCCAACGGCCGCGCCCCCGAAGAAGTCCAACTCGCGGCGGACCGAATGTGGGAACTGGCGGCCCGGGCATCGCGCCTCGAAGGCGAGCTCGCGAGCCACGCCAAGCGACTGGAAGCGATCGAACGCCGGGGCCGAGCGCTTCGCGCAGAAATCGGCCGGAAGGTGGAAGAACTTTCACACGAGGAGTCGCGGGTGGCGCGGGACGGTGCCCGGGAGCGACAGCACGCGGAACATATCCTCTCGCAGATTCGCGTGGCCGAGCAGACCGCGGGCCAGAGCGACCAGCGAGCCACCCAAGCCGAACGGGTCGGAGGCGACGCGCGACAGCTACGCCAGATCTTCGAAGAGTCTGGTGCCGCGCGCGCGCGAATCGAAACCCTCAAGGGCGTCGCCGGTGACTACATCAATCGCGCCAATGAGCGTGAGTCCCATGCCGAGGGGCTTCGCCAACAGATCACGCAGCTCCGCGGCCAGCTCCAGCGCTATGGCGACGCCCTCGAGACCGATCTCAGCCAGGGTCGGGAGCGGATCGCGACCCGAGTGCGGGAAGCACTCGGCTACGAGAAAGACTTCAGCAATGCATCGGGGACGCTCATCCAACACCTGAAGGACCGCCCCGAGTGCCGGGAGCTTCTGGAGGAGATCCAGGACGAGCTCCAGCAGGACCCGCACGCCGGCCAGTCGCACACGCCATCCACTCGCGACTCCTGGGTCGTCCGAAGCTAGCGCTGGTCGCGCCCGAGCTTCCTGCTATATTCGCCGGCCTTCCACGGCCGAGTGGCGGAATTGGCAGACGCGCCGGATTCAAAATCCGGTAGTGGCAACACTGTGTCGGTTCGAGCCCGACCTCGGCTACCGAGTGACCTGAAACGGAACGATTCCAAACCGTACGATCGGAAACTGCAGCCACGCCGCTGCCAAACCCACGAGTTGATGAGAATGAGCAAGTTCAAGGATTTCCTCGAGGCCCAGAAGCTGGATCCCCGCCGAGTGGTCGCAGTGTCGAAAAAGCTCGAAGGCTTGCGTCCGGAAGACCGGGCCGTGCGTCTGGCGAAGACTCGGGTCCGACAGGGCAAGCCCACGGACCAGGAGAAGGAGCTCGCCGAGAAGAAGCCGCGGTCGGGCCGCCCAGTGAGCATGCCGACGATCCACCGCGCCCTCGAGGGCGAGACGATTTCTGGTGCCGCGCGAACCCGCGTCCTCCGCGCGGTCAACAAACTCCTCGCCGACAAGAAGAAGAGCGAAGTGAACCTCGCGGATCTCTTCTAGCGAACGGCGCCGGCACGCGCCCATGGCACGAAAGAAATTCGAAGAGGCACAGATCGCGGCCGCGCTCGCGGAGCTTAGCGAGTGGGGCCGCGCGGGGGAGACGATCTCGCGGACGTACACCGCCTCGTCGTTCCGTGCCGCGCAGCGCTTTGTGAATCGTATTTGCGATCTGGCCGAAGGAGCCAATCATCACCCCGAACTCGAGTGGACCTACACTCGCGTGACCGTGGGATTCACGACCCACGACGCCGGCGGATTGACCTCGCTCGACTTCCGCATCGCGGCGTTGGTCGACGAAGTGTTTGATGCCCTCTGACACCTCGGGGTCGCCCGGCACGCGGGACCGGGTCGCCGTGGTGGTCAACGGCAACGCCAAGCGGGTCAACAACGACCTCGTGTCCATGCTCGATCAGATCGTGGCGAGCGGAGATCTGTTCGTGTCCCGCGACCTCGACGAAGGTCACGAAATCGCACGGACGATCGTCGAAAAAGGGTATCCGACGGTGCTGACCGGCGGCGGCGACGGCACCTTCGTCCAGGTGGTGACCTGGATCCGCGCCGAAGCGGAACGCACGGGTCAACCGGAGCCCCGCTTTGGAATGCTGCGGCTGGGAACGGGCAATGCGCTCGCCTGGGTGCTCGGAGCGCAAAATCCAAAAGGTCGAGGCGTCGCTACCGACCTTGCGCGGCTACGGCGCGAGGCGGGGAGTCGGCCCCTCCGTCTTCTCGACGTCGAAGGACTTCTCACTCCCTTTGCAGGGCTGGGCGTCGATGCGGTCGCGCTTCAGCACTACAACGACATGAAGGATCAGATGAGCAAGATCCCGGTGGCGCGTCGCTTTGCGTCGGGAGGACTCGCGTACCTGGCCTCGGTGACGACACGCTCGATTCCCGAGTACCTCGTCCGGTCGCATCCGAAAGTGCGCCTCGTCAATCACGGTGCTCCCGCCCTCCGCCTCGGCGTGGACGGTCGTCCGCTCGGTCGGGAGATTCGCGCGGGGGAGACCATGTACGAAGGGCCCTCGCAGATGGTCGCGATGTCGACGATCCCGTACTGGGGGTTTGGCGCGCGAATCTTCCCGTACGCCAACGAACGGGATGGTTTGTTCAGCCTTCGGGTCGTCGATATCGGACCCGTCGACGTGGTCCTGAATATTCGCTCCATCTGGCGGGGCACCTACCGAAGCGATCGGGTTCACGACTTTCTCGTCCAGTCGGTACGGGTCGAGTACGAACGGCCCATGCCGCTGCAGATCGGCGGCGACCCGCTCGGAGCCAAGAAGGTCACCCACGCGTCGATCGCGGAACGGCCGATCCGAGTCGTGGACTATTACTCGCCCCCGGAACTGAGCTGAACGTTCGACGGCTGGCTTACGTTTCGCGCCGTGAGGAAACGCCGAAGTCGATTGACCACCGGCAATTCCGTTGGATACCATCGGGCTCGCAGAAAGACTGAGGAATTCCGATGTCATCTCGCCAATCATCCCTCCGTGCGTGTCTACATTCCCGCTCGGGGCTCGCGATCGTGCTCTCCTTGGTATTCGCCTCTACCGCCGCCGCGGTGCCGATTACTGGAAGCCTTCGGGTCCCTTCCAACCTCGCCCCCGAGACCCCTCCTCGAGACGCACCCACATCGCCAAACTGGGAGCGGCCGAACGGAGTCGTCGACACGCGGCCCCCTCGGATCGATGTCCGGCGAGAAATGGCGGTAGTTCTCGTCGGCGACCTGACGGCGGGGGAGCGACCCGCCTCGAACTTCCAACTTCATGGAGGCGCGCTTCAGCCTTCGACGATGGTGGCGCAGCAGGGCACCACCCTTCGAATCGAAAACACCGATGCGTGCTCGCACGAGCTTCAGTCGGAGGCGATCGAAGGCTTCGCCCCGCTGACGACCGCCCCTGGCAATGCGCGAACGGTTCCGATTCCTGAAACGGGAAGCTTCGAGGTCACCGATCGGCTCTATGGACACGTCCAGGGCCACCTCCACGTGGTGTCCAACTTGGTCGCACGCGCCACCGTCGGGGCCGACGGTCGATTTCGCTTCGCGGATGTGCCTCCGGGGACCTACACCCTGAAAGCGTTCTACCGCGCCCACGAAGTCGCCTCCCGGGAGATCACCGTCGAGGATGGGCGGGAGTTCGCGCTGGAAGAACCGGTCGCCCTCTCGCTACCCGAGGCGGACTAGCCATGTTGCTTTCTCGATTTTGGTATGCGCTTCTCGTGGCCATCGCCGCCATTGCGGCCATGTTCTTTCTTCTCATTCAGGCTTCGTTCAATCGGCAGTACGATAAGTCCCTCCAAGATCAGCTCAGTCGCGACCGGGACGAGCTCGGACTCATCCTCCGGGTGGACGCGCGGATGCAGCTCGACTCGATCTCCGGTTTCGCCGCGCACGGGGATGTGCGTCAAAAGCTTCGGGCGGCGAGCGGACGAAATGCCGGCACGGAAATCAACGAAGAGCTCAGAGAGCCGCTCACCCAGACCCTCACTCGGCTCAACGCTCAGCTGGAGGCTGGGGCCGGAGAACTCGTCTTCGCGGTCGACCGAGCGGGAACGATCGTCGCTGCCATCGGTGTCGACCCGATCCCGGAAAACTCGAGTCTCGGAGCGTTTCCCCTGGTGGAACGGGCGCTCGCCGGCTTCGTGCGAGACGACGTTTGGGTGTGGAACGAAAAAGTGTATCGAATGGCCGCTCGACCGGTCATCGACGGCGGCCAATACGTGGGCGCCATCGTCCACGGGAAAGAGGTCAATAACGCCTTTGCCGAGCGGATCTCTCGCGCGATCGGAGCGACGATCGCGTTTTACGAAGGCGACCGGATCCTCGCAAGCCACATGCCCACCGAGGGGGGCTTTCGCGCCGAGGAGATCGGCGCACCGCTCGCCGAGCTCGTCGCCAGCGAAGCCTTTCAGGCGGGAGACCCGAGCGAGCCGACGGACATCGCAGGGGCCCGGGGACGAGCGATCTTTGTTCCGCTTCAGGGGAGCGCCGCCTATTCGCGCGTGGGCTACGCGGTCGGCCGACCGCGCACCGTACTGACTTCGGTCGGCGATCTCATTGACCAGGTGACCCTCGACGACTTGAGTTCGCTTTCGGGATTGAGCACCGCGATGCTCATCGTTCTGCCGATCCTGGGTTTTCTTCTCGCGATGCTGTGGGTGTTTATCGAACGCGATCGGCCGCTCGGCAAGTTCACCGCGGCCGCGTTGGAGCTTGGCGAAGGCAAGGCGGAGCGGCTCAAGCCGGCGGGGTTCAGTCGCCGCTATCGCAAGATCGGCGAAGCGATCAATCAAGCACTCGACCGCATGGCGGAGACCGGCGGAGGGGCCGGCGCCGCCCGCAAACCCGCCGACCTCGACGAGATTCTAGGAAGCACCAGCGGCGAGAGTCAGGCGCCATCGTTCTTCGGGTTTGCCGAAGGTGAGTCCGCACCACCCGAGATCCCGTCGATTCCCGCCGCGCCCGCGGCGCCAGCACTCGGGGGCATTCCGAAGACGCCGGGGGTCCCCGCAGAGTTCGCCAAAACAAGTCCCGACGCCCCCCAGCCGGACCTCGCGGCGGTGGGCGCCGCCACGGGCAAACCTGTCCTTCCCGAACCCCCGCCCGCGGTGCCGAAGGGTCCGCCTCCGGTGGCCGCGCCCGCGCCCCCGGCCGCCGCGCCAAACCCCGCGGCCGCGCCGCTTCCGCCCGCCCCGCCCGCCAAGAAGCCCGCGTGGGCCAAGGGCACCCTGGTGGGCGTCGGAATGGATGGTCCGGCCGCCGGAGCGGGACCGCTTCAGGCTTCCGCGGCCTCGAGCGCACTTGACTCACTCCCACCGCTCGGCGCGGGCCTCGACGACGACGACGACGACGACGGTGCGACGATGGTCGCCAACGTGCCGCAGGAGCTACTCGACGCCGCGGGGGGGCCCGAGCCCGACGCGGAACAGGAAGTCGATCGGCACTTCCGCGAGGTGTTCGAGCAGTTCGTCGCCACCAAAAAACAGTGCGGCGAACCCACCCAAGGTCTCACCTTCGAGAAGTTCGGTCAGACGCTTCGAAAGAATCGCGACCAGATCATCAGCAAGCATGGGGCGAAGTCGGTCAAGTTCACGGTCTACGTGAAAGAGGGCAAAGCCGCGCTCAAGGCCACGCCGGTCAAGGCGTAGCCACGAGACGTCGGGGACCGAGCACCTCGGAACGCGGTGAGCTTCGGAGGTGGCACCGTCCCCGCGGTTGAGAGCCAGCGAGAACCTCGGAACGCGATGAGCTTCGGACGCGGAGCCCGTCCCCGCGGTCGACAGCGCGCGAACCGGCCGAACGAGCGCGCGGGGCAGAAAAGAATAGAGCCGGCTTTGCCTTCTTAGGGCCAAGCCGGCTCATCATTTGTCCGTACCGTTTGAGACGTCGGGAGCGGCGTCGGAATCCCTACCACCCGTTAAGGTGGGAGTCGGTATCGGCCGCTTAAGGCTTCCCGATGAAGCTTGCCGGGCCGGCTCACCACGACCGAGATTAACTCCCTGGTAGGTCCGAGTAAGGGATTCTCTTTATTACTGCTCCTTCGAAACGTGCCCAACAGAGGGACCAAATCATCGTAGGAACCAGCCCTCAGGAGGTCAATAGGTCGCTCGGCTATTTCGCGGCGACGCGTTCGCGCCCGACCCATTCCGGGTCGGCAACTCCGGCACGATGATTGGCGAGGCGCGCCCACGTGAAGAGCGCGTCCGAGAGTCGGTTCAAATAGTGCACCAACGCATCTCGGACTTCCTGTTCTTCGCGAAGCGCGATCACACTTCGTTCGGCACGACGACAAACCGTGCGGGCAACATGCAGATGCGCCGCAAGGCTCGTGCCGCCGGGAAGGATGAAGGAGGTGAGTGCCGGCAACTCCTCATCGGCACGATCGATTTCTCCTTCGAGCTCGGCAATCGCCTCGGCATCGATCCGGGGCGCGGGCGCTTGGCCCGCCTTCTCGGGTGCGGTCGCGAGCTCCGCACCAAGATCGAACAGCTCACTCTGGACTCGAAGGAACGACTTTCGAAGGTCGTCGTTGCCCTCCCCGAGCGCAGCCCGCGCGACCCCCAGCTGACTGTTGAGTTCGTCGACATCCCCATAGCTCGACACCCGAACGTGCGCCTTCGACACTCGAGCCCCACCGAAGAGACCGGTCTCGCCCGCATCTCCAGTTCTTGTATAGATCTTCATTCCGTGTCCTCTGGGGTTGTGCCCTCTAGGGATGTGCCCACCTGAAGGGGGTGGCCGGCGATGTAGTCTCCCGCCGCCATCCGACGGCTGCCGCTCGCTTGAAGCTCGAGGAGACTCAAAATCGTGCCCTGTCCGCAGCCGATCTCGACTCCGTGCCGATCCGCGCGAAGGACGGTGCCCGGAGGGCGATCGCTTCGGCCCTCGGCGACCGCGACCCGATGGACCTTGACCCGTCCCTCCGGGACCTCGGCAAACGCGCCCGGCCACGGCGCGAGGCCACGCACTCGGTTGTGAACGTCGCTCGCCGGCGCCCGCCAGTCGATGCGGCCATCGGATTTGGAAAGCAGCGGCGCCATGGTCGCCGCGGAATGGTCCTGCGCCTCCGCGGTCAGCTCCCCCGCAAGAAACCGGGGCAGCTCGTCTCGGATGATCACGCCCCCGAGGCCCGAGAGTCTCTCCGCAAGTTCGCCGGCGGTCTCCTCCGGCCCGATCGGTGTCCGTCGAACCGCAAGCACCGGTCCGGTGTCCATGCCCTCATCCATCTGCATCAAACACACTCCGGTCTCGCGATGACCTCGAACGATCGACCACTGGATCGGCGCGGCCCCCCGAAGCTTCGGCAATAGGGAGGCGTGCACATTGAGCGCGCCCAGCCGTGCTGCGTTCAACACGCGAAGCGGAAGTATTCGCCCGTAGGCCACCACGACCGAAACGTCGGCCTCAAACCCTCGGAGCGTTTCGGCAAAGGCCGCGGTTCGCACCTTCGTGGGCTGAAGAATGTGCGGAACTCCCTCACGAAGTGCGAGCTCTTTGACCGGCGGCGGTCGTTCTTTCATGCCTCGCCCGGACCGGCGATCCGGTTGGCTTACCACCGCCACGACCTCAGCGACCTCAAGGAGTGACGCAAGGCACGGAACGGCGAAGGCTGGCGTTCCAAAGAAGATTGCTCGAGGCCGCGACATTACCCAGGGCAGTTATCACGGCCCGTCACCCAAGGCCAAGGGTGACCGAGGGGAGACCGAGCAGAAACCGTGCGTTATTCGGCGGCGTCTGGCGGCCGGCGCTTCATCATGGCGCGATGGACGAGCCGCCGCTTGAGAAGACTGAGCCGATCGATCATCAGCTGGCCCTCGAGATGGTCGTATTCGTGCTGGATGGCGATCGCCAAAAGTCCGTCCGCTTCGAGCTCGAAGGTCTTTCCATGCCGGTCCTGAGCGCGCACGCGAACTCGCTCCGCCCGGTCGATGTCTTCATGAATGCCAGGGAACGAAAGGCAGCCCTCTTCCCACGCGACCTTTCCCTCTTTCTCGATGAACTCGGGATTTACGAACACCCGGAGGTCGCTTGGCTCCTCGTCGCCCGTCGCCACATCGATGATAAACAAGCGCTTCGACACCCCGATCTGGGGAGCCGCGAGTCCCACCCCGGGAGCCGCGTACATCGTCTCCGCCATGTCGTCGACGAGGGTTTGAAAGTCGTCGCCAAAGTCATCCACCGGCTTGCCGGGATTGCGAAGGCGCTTGTCGGGGTAGTGAAGGATGGTGCGAATGGCCATGAGAATCTCAAGTCACTGTTAACACCGGGCAAATACGATCGCAAGGCGTTCGCCCACCCGGGCGATGACGAAAGCCTGGGGAACATCCAAGGCTTTGCTCACGGTGGGGGCTTCTCTTCAACGATCGTCGCTCGGTAACGGTGCCGCCATCGGTCACTCCGAAGAATAAAATAGGCGTCCTCGATGCTCCGAAGGGCCATACCCCGAGCTCCATCGAGATGACCGAGCGAGAGATCCCGAAGCGGAAGTGACGTAAGGGCCCGAACCTTCGTCTCATAGGCCTCCTGGATCTCCCGCGGGCCCGCTCGCAGTCCTACGCCGAGGATCGAAAAGTAATCGCCTTCCCGCGCCAACCGAACGGCATCGCGCAGTCGGCCGACCGCATCGGTCCCTGGATCTCCTTGCGGTTCGCCAGTGAGCGGCAGCACCTCGGCGTGGCCAAGGGCCACGAGTAAATGGACCACTCCCGCCGCCCCCGCTTCCGGCGGGAGGCCGGCGAGCACACGTCCCACCGGCTTTTCGCTCACGAGCGCTTCGATGAGCTCCGGCTCTACCCCGCCAAGCTCAACCAGCTTGTCCGCGCTCGGGCGGAGCTCGAGCTCTCCTTCGAGCACATGGGCGGAGAGCCGCGGTTCTACAAAACGCCGTCGGAAGCCCTCGACGAGAATTCTCAGAAACGGGTCCTGGAGGATCGGCCGGCGTCCCCGGTCCTCGGTCGAGAACCGATAGCCGATCTCAGCATCTTTGGCTGCCCCGATGCGATACAGCGCTTCGAGACGCGCACGACGAAGCTCGCGCTCGACTTCGTAGCGGCTCACCCGCTTGTCCGCCACCAACCGTTCGAGTGCGTCATCTCCGCGGAATGCCGAAGGCGCCCACCGGTGCCGGCGCCGAAGGGCGCCGATCGCCACGTCTTCGATCCCCGCATCGACGTGGACCAAGAAGCCGTTGGCGACCGTCACCGCGATGACCGCGTCGTGGAGCGTGACGGTGAGGGTATGGATGCCCGGACTGTGTCCGATCGCCCAGAGCGCGGCGGCTAGTTCCTCGTCATCGACGGCCCCGGTGTGGGGAAGCGTAAGTGCCTCGGCCTGCTCTTCATGCTCCCCGGTGAACTCGCGAGCCTCGTCGGAGCGCCTCGACGCCGTCGAAACCGAACTTACCATTCCCTCGCCTCCGGTATCCGCAGGCACGGTCCGCTCGCGAATGCCCACGCCGGTCGACGGCATCTGAGCGGTACCGGGGGAGCGGCGGGGCTGGGGGAACGGAGATGCAATGACCTCCGAGGACGGGGTCTTCAGTCCAGCCCAAAGCTCCCCGGACCGTTCCTTTTCCGGGTCAAAGTTTGCCGAGGGATCACGGCGGGCGCTGGTCAGAACGTCGGGAGGAGCACCGAGGTAAGTAAAGGCGTCGAGCGGATCCGCCACCGGATCGAGAGGAATCGACATCGGCTCCAAAATCTCGTCCGGCACCAGCGCGCGGGCATCTTCGGGGCCGAGGTCAAACTGAAAATCCAGCGGCTCAGCGTCTGGAAAGAGCTCTCGGTCGGCGCTCACCAATAGGCCCTCGAGACGAGGAGAAAACCCTCCGCTCCCGGCAGGGCCTTGATGCGATGTGGCCGCGGCAAGGGTTTCGCTCGGTGCGGAAGCTGCCCGCTTCGGGTCAGCTGGCGGAGGGTGACGTTCGGCCCCGAGCGCAGCTTCCGACGCCTGGCCTTCCCGTTGGAGCTCCACCGATCGTGGTTCGACGTCCGATCGGTCGGTCCGAGCTCCCGGGCTCCGAGGGTTGGTCTTGCCGGAGACGTGTGGATCGGTTGGAGCCTGGGTGGTCGAAGGTGAATCGCCCCTCGAAGGGGTTTCTCGAGGGGCGAATCGCGGTGGGGGATCCGACTCGGGTCCCGCGGGTTCGCTTCGAGTGGAGCTGCGCGCTTCGACCCCGAACTCCGCCGTTGGAGACTCGCCGCCGTCGGCCGCCGCGTCTGCCGCCGCATCGGTCTCCGGGACGCCATCGGTCGGCGCAGTCGGCTCGGCAAACTCGGCCAGGCGTTCATGCTCCGGGTAGTCGGGTCTCCGCTCGGTCGTGACCACGGAAGATGCGGCCAACGACGATGAGAGGATGCTCCCCGCTCCTTCGTCGGGCCTTCGGTCCCCGGTCGGAGCCGGAAGCCGGGTGGATGACGGTGCAAGATACGTTTCGATCCGGCGGACCACTCGCTCCGGCGGCACGGCGGGAGAACAGAACGAGTCGACCAGCCCCTCCACCCCTGGCGTGTCCGGCTCGTCTCCGAGTACGACCACGAACTGTTGTAGCTCGGGCCCCCGGGCCCGAAGCGCGGCGAAGGCAGCCGGCCCCTCCGCTCGAACGAGGAGCAGCGCGGCATCCTGGGTCAGGTCCTTCGCGTCGATCGTTCGTCGCAATACTCGGAAGCCGCGACCTTCGAGCAGTTGGAGGATCGGCTCGGGAACCGAACCGACGGCGACGACCGAAGTCATAACGAAACTCTGAACGATGACCCGCCTCTTTGGCAATGACGCGTCGGTCAGAGCATTGACACCGGATCGATGTCGACCGATGCCCGGGCCGGCCCGATGCCCTCCTCGATTCGGCCGGCAACCGCTCGGGCGGCGGCCCGGAGCGCCCGCCGGTCGGACGAGCGGAGCAAGAGCCGGTACCGATAGCGCCCCCGAAGTCGACCGATCGGCGCCGGCGCAGGGCCGAGAATCCGGACCGCGGCCGCCTGGCGCTCGATCTCCCGGCGCGCGGTCTCCGCGAGAAGCGATGCGGTATCTCGCGCCACCGTTTCGTCACCCGCATTGACCCGCACCGCGACCAGTCGCGCATAAGGTGCGTAGCCGAGCTCCCGCCGCGCGGTGAGCTCGCTCTGGTAGAACGCTTCGTAATCGTGGGCCGCCGCGTGAACGACCGAGGGGTGATCGGAAAGAAAGGTCTGAAACACCACGCGCCCTTGCTGGTGACCGCGGCCAGCCCGACCCGCGACCTGCGACAGGAGCTGGAACGTCCGCTCGGACGCACGAAAGTCGGGAAAGGACAGCGACTGATCGGCAAGGATGACGCCGACAAGAGTAACCCCGGGGACGTCGTGGCCTTTGGTGACCATCTGAGTGCCGACCAAGATGTCGATCTTCTTCTCTCGGAGCGCTCGGAGGATTCCCTCCGCCTTCGCTCCGGCGCCGGTGTCGCGGTCAAGCCGTCCAACGCGGGCAGGGGCAAAATGCGTTCGCAGCGTATCTTCCAGCTGCTCGGTGCCAAGACCGAGCGGTGCGAGGTCGTCGCTTCCGCACTCGGCGCAAGGGCGGCCCACCGGCATCGAATAGTCGCAATAGTGGCACCGCATTCGCCCCTGCCGTCGGTGCTCGGTGAGGGACACCGAGCATGCCGGACAGCTCACCGCGGCGCCGCACTCCTGGCAGCGTACGCTCGGCGCAAAGCCTCTCCGGTTGAGGAAGAGAATCGCTTGCCCTCCTTCGCCGAGGCACCGATCCAGCGCGGCATGGAGCGGCGCCGAAATGAGCGGATGGCCAGACGGAGTGCCCCGGTGCCGCAAAAGATCCACCACTTCAACCGTGGGCAACGACTGCGCGGTCGCGCGCTCCGGGAGCACGAGTCGGGCAAGCCGTCCCGCGTCCGCCCCGTGGCGAGTCTCGAGGGAAGGCGTCGCGGAACCGAGGACGCACACCGCGTTCGCGCGGTTTGCTCGAAGAAGCGCGAGGTCTCGCGCGTGGTAATGGAACCCTTCCTCCTGTTTAAATGACGGGTCGTGTTCCTCATCCACCACGATCACCCCGAGGTCTGGCACCGGAGCAAAGAGAGCCGAGCGCGCACCGATCGCGAGCCGAACCAGCCCGCTCCGAATCGCGCGCCAGGCATCAGCGCGCTGCCGATCGGTAAGCCCGCTGTGAAGGACCGCGATGCCGTCCCCCAGCCCACGTCGAAATCGCGATACGAGCTGCGGGGTGAGCGCGATCTCCGGCACCAAGAGGAGCCCTCCGCTCCCTCGGTCAAGCGCCCGCTTCATCACTCGCAGATACACCTCGGTCTTCCCCGATCCGGTCACTCCCTGCAGCAGGAAGTTGGCTCCGCGCCCTTCGCCGACGGCGGCGCCAATGCGAGCGACGGCCGCCTCCTGCGCCGCGTTCAGCGCGATCGGCGCCCCGGGCGATAGCTTCTCTGAAAAGAACGGGTCCGCGATCACCTCCCGCTCGTCGACCGACACGAGCTGTGCTTCGCGAAGCTTCTTGACCGACGGCCGCACGACGCCCAGCTTCTCCTTGAGGGCCTTCATCGTTTGCTCCCCGTCGGCAAGCGCATCAAGGATGGCTTGCTGCTTCTTTCCGAGCCGTCGCTCGGACACGCCGTTGAGGCGTTGGACCACCTCTTCTACCCGCGTCGCCACCGTCTGGCCTTTGATCGTCACGTCCTCGTCGATCGCTCCATCCTTTCGCAGCCGACGAAGCGCCCCGCTCGGCAGGGCGGGAGCCGCCGCTCGAAGGACCTCGCCGATCGGGTGCATGTAGTACGCCGCCGCCTCGCCCAGAAACGAAAGGAGCTCTTCGGGGAAGAGGGGCGTGCGATCGATCAACCCCGACACCGAAAGAATCTTGAAGCCGGGCGGCGCCGAAGGAACGGTTGCGGTGACGATTCCCGCAACCGTCCGCCGGTTGAACGCCACCGCCACTCGGCTTCCTGGACGAAGCACGCCCTGAAGCGACGGCGGCACCCGATAGGTGAACACCTGCCGAAGGGGCACCGGGATCGCCACTTGCACGAAGGGATGAGCCGTGCCGGAGTCGATCTGCACCTCAGCCATGACGGGGCTCGGTGCGGGCTGGTCGTGGCCCTTCAACCGCAAGGATCGCACGACCGGCAGGCTCCCAGAGGCGCCTCGGAAGCTCTCGTTGCACGGGAAGCCCTTGAAGTGAAGCGACGAGCGACGGGGCGGCGACGGGACTTGCGTCGATTCGGTCGGCGACGCGCAGGATTCGCCGTGCCTCATCCCCCACGACCACGCCCAACAACACCGGCACCTTCTCGGGAACGTAGCGAAGGACGGCGAGTCGGCCGGACGCGCCGAGGAGGAAGATCGTGTCGAGACCCACCTGGGATTCGAGCGGCACTTCCTGGAGGAGCTCGCGATGGCGCCGACGACGACGGGTTCGCGAGGTAGGGTCTCCCATGGTTTGGCGCTCCTCGTCTCGAACCTCGCGAACCGTCATGCGGAGCCGCCAAACGTGCCGGACGCGCCGCACCACCGCGTCGGCGACCGCGAAGGCAGCGAACGCCAGGAGAAGATGAACTGCCCCTACCCCCAAGACCGACAGCAGAGTTTCCGAAAGCTCTAACGACGTCGCCTCGGCGAGGAGGACCAGTCGCGGCGTGAGAAAGTAAATGAGCGGAAGGCTCAGAAGGATGAGTCCCACGGTCGAGAGCAAGAGCTCGATCGCCCCCTCTTGCATCCGGTCCAAGAGCCCCACAGACCCGATTCGGTTCGCCCGCGGGGTCAGCGCGCGGCTCGCAAAGACCGGCCCCACCTGGAGGAACGCCACCGTCGCGGCGGTCGCCAGCACCGCGAGAAAAAAGACGCCCACGGGCCACGCGACCGCATCGAGCGCACCGAGGAGCGCGGATGCGGCGTCGCGCGGCGAGGGATGGCGCGTCTGCTCCGAGAGCGAGGCAAAGCAACGGCGAAACGCATGGCTTAGCTCGGTTCCGAGCCAGGGAAGCATCCCGAGCGCCACCGCGAGCACAAAAAGCGCGGTCAACGCCCGGCTCCTGGGAACGAACCCCTCCTGCCGCGCACGGCGTAGCCGGCGAGGGGTCGGTTGCTCCGTTTTGGCATCGGCCACCGGTCGCCTCTGGGGAACGATAGGCCGGTCCCCGAAGCATTGTCCACGCGCGACTCGAGGGTGACGGATCGGATAGGCTGATGGCGCCGCTGCAATCTCAGGCCGCGTCATGACCGCCATCTCCCAACGCGCCGCTCCCAGCGGCCTCAATCGCCTCACCCTTGCTCTCCGCGACCTCGAACGGCAGGGAGCGCCGATCGTCGACCTGACCGCGTCCAACCCGACCACCGCCGATCTCCCTTATCCCTCGGATTATCTTCTGGCGCTTGCTCACCCCGCAGCGACCACCTATCGGCCCGACGCCCGCGGACTCCGGTCGGCACGGGAGGCGGTGGCGGATGCGCTCGCGGTCTCGACGGGCACCTCGGTGAACCCCGAGCGCATTCTCCTGACCACGTCCACGAGCGAAGCCTACGCGCTCCTCTTCAAAGTCCTTGCCGATCCCGGACAGGCGATCGCCGCATGCCGACCAAGCTATCCCCTCATCGAGTCGCTGGCCCGGTACGAAGGATTGCGGCATGTCCCGCTCGACCTCGAATACGACGGCGATTGGCACCTGTCCCCGTCGGCCATCGAGGACCTCGCCGCGCACGGTCCGCGGGCGGTGTGCGTGGTGAACCCGAACAATCCGACGGGCTCGTTCCTTCGCCCGGAGGCACGGGATGCGCTCCTTGCCCTGAATATCCCACTCGTGATCGACGAAGTGTTTGCACCCTACCGCACCGAGGAAGCCCTTCCCTCGGTATCGGGCCTCGAGCTTCGCGATGGCGTGGGGTTTGTGCTTGGGGGATTGTCGAAGTGGGCGGGCCTTCCTCAGCTGAAGCTCTCGTGGATCGTTTGGACCGGCGACGACTCCGGTGCGCCGATCTTTCGTCAGCTCGAACACCTCGCCGACGCCTACCTGACGCTGGCCACTCCCGTTCAGCATGCGGTCCCCGAATTGCTCACGCATGGCGCGTCGGTTCAGCGGGCGATCGAGCGCCGGATAAAAGAAAATCTGACCGGGCTTCGCCAGAGGATCCGGCCGGACGATCCTGTATCTGCGCTTCGGGTGGAAGGCGGCTGGTACGCCGTGCTCCGCCTTCCCGCAACCAAGAGCGACGAGGCGTGGGCGCTCGCGCTCTTGGAGCAGCACGGGGTACGGGTTCAGCCGGGGTACTTCTACGACTTCCACTCCGGGGAGACGGCGCTGGTGGTCAGTCTTCTGACAAAACCGGCGGACTTTTTTTCGGGCGTCAGGCGGATCCTCGACCTGGTGCGGTCCGAGGCGGCGCCGTGAGCCAACCCGTGTGCACAGAGATCGATCAGCTCCGAGGAACTCGCTTTTCAGGAGGACTTCGTCCTCAGGAACACTCCGAATCCTTTGGTTTTCGTACCGTTTTCAGGTCAGACTCCTTCATTGGCACGCCCCAACTCGCAGCGACCGCGAAGAAGACCACCCCGATGAAGCGACAGGCACGGTTCATACGACAGATTCCCGAGGGCGACGACAAAGAGCGCATGGTTTGCGGAGACTGTGGCTTCGTGAACTATCAGAACCCCAAGGTGGTCGTCGGCTCGGTGGTCACGAGCGACGAGCGGTTCCTTCTATGCAAGCGCGCCATCGAACCTCGCCGCGGATTCTGGACCCTGCCGGCGGGCTACCTCGAACTCGGCGAATCGACCGAAGACGGGGCCCGTCGGGAGGCCTACGAAGAAGCCCGAGCGTCGATCGAGATCGATCGACTCCTTGCGGTCTACTCCATCGTTCACATCAGCCAGGTCCAGCTCATCTACCGGGCGACGCTCGGTCCAGGAGGCTTCAGCGCGGGCCCCGAGACCGAAGAAGTCGCTCTATTTCGCTGGGAAGAACTGCCCTGGGAAGAGCTCGCGTTTCCATCGGTCGCGTGGTCGCTCCGGTACCATCGCGAAGTGGAGGGCCAGGCGAGCTTTCCCCCCTTCGGCAATCCCGATGACGATGACGGGATCGACCCGGTCGCGAACGAGGTATAGCGATCCGCAAACACGTTTTCGGGGACATTCCACCCCCCCGAGAGCACGAAATGCGCCGTGGGTGCGACTCTCGGTCTTGCAGGATCGCTTCGAATTCGAGTCACTGTTTGACTTCCCTCTGTTCTTCCTCCGCCGTTGATGCTGGCACGGCCGTTGCTCGGTCCTTCGAGATGACTGTTGATCAGCGATGGGTTTACGTTGCATGTTTGTTGGGAGCCGGCTGCACGGCGGAGATTAACAGTGAATGGGGAGACACCACCGGCAGCGGTGAGCTGTACGCGGAGCTGACAAATTCCGTCGCGGGGGCATCGGTACCGATCGCACGCACGCCTGCAGTCACACACTCGGTCGATCGAAGCCTTCCGGCCGAAATACAAATCGTCAAAGTCCAACTCGACGCACCGGAGATTCGTGTCCGAACGACGAAACGGGCCGAGCGAAATCAAACAACCCTCAGCTTCGCTCGGCGCGTCGGTGCATCTGTCGCTGTCAACGGCGACTGGTTCACCAACGGCACCCCCAGTGCGGGGGCAAACTCATGGCCCGTAGGCATCGCGGTGGGCGAAGGCGAAGGTTGGAGCGAGGGCAACAGAGATCACGGATTTCTCGCATGCACTCGTGTGCCCACACGATGCTCGCTGTATCTCAACGAAGGTGCCCGCTTTGGCGAGAACAATATACCGCGACATGCTGCTTGGCACAGCGCGGTCGGAGGCAACGGGGCGTCACTCGTTGTCGACGGCGTGGCACGAACGTTCCCGGACGTCAGTCCATTTGGAGATGACCGGCCTCGTACAGCTGTGGGTCTAAGCAGCGACAAACGAGTCATGATTCTCCTCGCGTCCAACGCCGGCGGCGGAACAGGCCGTTGGGACAACATCGCTCGGTTGATGAGACACCACGGCGCACATAACGCCATGATGCTTGACGGCGGCGGCAGCTCATCCATGGTCGTCGACGGACGAGCCGTGGGCCCACGCACAAATCGTCTGGTTTCGAACCACCTAGCGATCGTGGTCGACGAAGCGCACATTCCATACGATGGCTACTTCTCGGACGATGAAGGCCACTCGCTGGAGGGAGCAATCGACCAAGCCGCTTCGCGCGGAGTGATTCGCGGTTGCGCGACAGCACCACGACCCAGATTCTGCCCCAACGATCCCATGACACGCGGCGAGGCTGCCAAGGTGATTGCCATCGCATTCGGCCTGCGCCCTAGCTCGCGAAACCACTTTCACGATGACGATGGAGAATGGTACGAGCAATACGCCAACGCCCTCAAGGACGCGGGAGTGACCACCGGCTGCGGCGGCGGACGGTTTTGTGGAAACGAGCGACTCACGCGCGGAATGATGATCACATTCATTGGCCGGGCTGGCGACATCGGTGAGTCGGGCTCCAACAGGTTTGACGATGACAACGGGCGTTACTATGAGGGCTTTGCAAATCGAGCCCACGAACGCGGCATCACGAGAGGGTGCTCCGCGCGAATGTTCTGTGGCGAGCAGCAAGTGACCCGCGCCGAAGCGATCGCATTCGTGGTGCGAACACTCCGCTGGTAGGCAAACCCAAACGAACACCCAAGTGGTTTCCGCTTCTTGGTAAGGGTGGCCATCTTTCAAGGGTGTGCCGTTCACAGACCCGGCTCGATGTCGAGACACGCAGCGCCAAACTTGAGAAGTCGATCGAGGAGTTGCGCGAGCTAGCGTGACCGATCAGTCACGGGCTTTCGGCCCACGATTGCCATGACCGGTGGCGTCAGCACGTAGGCTCCAGGCTCGGTTTCGCGGGAGCGCCAGTCGTTCCGAAACGTCTCCGCGTCGGCCTCACTCAGAAGCGATTGACCGACGAGCTCCGACAGGAACGTTTCAAAGAACGACTTCGGCCAGTTCCACAGTGCGGTCCCGGGACGACCGCAGTGCACCTCCGGTCGAATGTCGCTGACCTCGAGTCCCGCGGCTGCCATCCAGCCAGGCAAGGATCCGGCGACATCGAGACTTCCTCCGCCGCTCGCCCAGCTTTGACGCACCGCGGCCACCACCTGGCTCATGACCGAAGAGGGCGGAGCGAGGGCAAAGCCCGCGTAGTTGAAGTAGTCGAGGATCGCCACGCTCCCTCCGGGCCGAAGGCCATCGGCGATCCGGTGCACCAGCCCCTCAGGATTCTCAAGAAAGCAGAACAGCCAGCGGGCGAAGACTCCGTCGAGGCTCTGCCCGGTGGGTTTCCATTCCGCAAGATCGACAACCTCGCTTTCGATCTGAGGAAGGCCCAAAGCCTCAGCCCGGCGCCGAAGCGTGGCGATCGCCTTCGGCGACGAGTCGAGCGCGAACACCCGGCCGTCGCCTCCTACCCGTCGGGCGAGGCTGACCGAGGCGAGGCCAGGCCCAGCCCCCAGATCCGCGATCCGGTGCCCTGGGGCAAAGCCCGCCCGATCGAAGAGCGCGTGGGTGGGTCTCGCCCAGGCTTCGTGCTGAAACCCTAGCCGCGCGAGTTCCCGGTCGGAAACGCCAAGGAGGTAGTCCGGTTCGGTCGTCATCGCGAACCCTCGCCGTGGGCGCTGGCAGCCTGCTAGGCCGCCCGCCGGGCCAGGTAATCGATGAGGTCGATCTTGGTGACGACCCCGGTCACGTCTTCACCATCGATCACCACCGCCATTCGCACGTCCGAGAGTAGCCCCTGCACAAGCTCGATCTTCGTGTCCGGCGACACCGTCGCGTAGTCGCTCTCGACGAGCGGCCCCACCGCCGAGTCGAGGGAGTACTCCCCGCTCACGAGGTAGCGAAGCAGGTCGACCTCTGCCAACGCGCCCTTGAGCTTGCCCTCGTCCATCACCGGAAGCTGGGAGATCCCGTGGGCCTTCATCCGCCCGATCACATCCCGAACCCGATCGGTAGCCTTCGCCAAAATGACGTCGGTTCCCTTGGTCTTCAACAGGTCGCGCACCACCCCGAGACCTTCGGTTTCTTCGAGGAACCCGTTTTCGCGCATCCACTCGTCGTTGAAGATCTTCGATAGGTACTTAGCCGCGCTGTCCGCGAGCAGCACGACAATGTTCTCCTGCTTCTGGGTCTGCCGGGCGTACTTGAGCGCCCCTGCCACGGCGGCACCGCAGGAGCCTCCAACGTAAAGGCCCTCCATCCGGACGAGGTCGCGGGTGGTCAGGAAACACTCCTTGTCGTCGACGCGAACGATCTCATCCAAGATGTCGAGGTTGATCGTCGACGGGAAGAAGTCTTCGCCAATGCCTTCCACCTTGTAGGTGAAAGGCTTGGTCACCCGGCCTGACTTGACGAAGTCGTAGTAGAGCGACCCGACCGGGTCGACACCCACGAGCTGGACCTTCTCGCTCTTCTCCTTGAGATAGCGGCCGGTGCCGCTGATCGTCCCTCCGGTACCGAGGCCTGCCACGAACACATCGAGCTCTCCGCCGGTCTCTTCCCAAATCTCCGGCCCCGTCGACTTGTAGTGCCCCTCGGGGTTGTCCATGTTGTGGTACTGGTTCGTGTAGAAGCAGTTGGGGGTCTCGTCGCGGAGTCGGCGAGCCACCGAGTAGTAGGAGCGGGGATCGTCGGGCTCCACCGCGGTCGGGCACACCACGACGCGAGCCCCAAATGCACGCAGGCTGGCCATCTTCTCTACGCTCATCTTGTCGGGCATCACGAAGATGCACTGATAGCCGCGGACGGCGGAGATCATCGCCAACGCCGCACCGGTATTGCCGCTCGTGGCTTCGATGATCGTTCCCCCGGGCTTGAGCTCACCGCGCTCCTCGGCCTTGTTGACCATGTTGAGGGTCATTCGGTCCTTCATCGAGCCGGCCGGATTCAGGTACTCGCACTTGACGTAGATGTTCGCCGTCACGTCCCGGGCGATTCGATTGAGGCGAACCAGCGGAGTGTGACCCACCGCGTCGAGAATGTTGGAAACCGCACCTTTCATCATCGGCCTGCTCCTTATCGCGCGGCGGAGGTTAGCAGGTTGGCAAAAAAGTGCGGAGCCCAAGCCAGCTACGCGCGGATCTTGCCGCGACGAAAGCCGGGGTCTCGGGAATAGGCCCGTAGATCGAGGCCGTCTCGGGCTCCGCCGGCCAAGCGGAGCGCTCCGGCGTAGGCGATCATCGCTGCGTTGTCGGTGCAGGACGCGATCGGCGGAATGAACACCTCGACCTCCTGCCCTGCGGCGAGCTCGCGCGACCGTGCCCGAAGCCCTCGGTTCGCCGCCACCCCACCGGTGAGGACGAGCCGTGGAATCGACGTCTGTCGGCAGGCCTCGAGGCTTTTTCGGGCGAGCGTCTCCACTGCCACGCGCTGAAACGAGGCGCACACGTTCGCGACCTGCGCCTCGGTCGGTCGGTCGGAAGCGAACTCCTTCTTCAGGTACTGGGCCACCGCGGTCTTGAGTCCGGAGAAGCTGAACTCGAGCGAGCTTCGCTTCGCCATCGGCATGGGAAGCGGAACTGCGTCAGGGTCGCCGGTCGCGGCGAGTCGGTCGACGATCGGTCCTCCCGGGTAGCCAAGCCCGAGAAGCTTTGCCACCTTGTCGTAGGCTTCGCCCGCCGCATCGTCGCGCGTCTGACCGAGAATCGACGTCGTACCGGGCCCATCCACTCGGTAAATCGCGGTGTGCCCCCCACTCGCCAAGAGCGCAATGTAGGGAAACGTTGGGCGCGGGTCGGTGTCTCCTCGGCGTAGAAACACCGACAGGAGATGCCCCTCGAGATGATCGACGCCCACGAGCGGCAAGTCTCGGGCGTAGGCCAGCGCCTTGGCGGCCTGAAGTCCCACGAGGAGCGCACCACTCAGGCCGGGACCTTGGGTCACCGCGATCGCGTCCACCCCTCCGAGTCCTCCGTCGATCGCCCGACACGCCTCGCGTAGCACGGGGAGGATGTTCCGCATGTGGGCGCGCGACGCGAGCTCGGGCACCACCCCGCCGTAGGGGGCGTGTTCCTTGACCTGACTCGCGACCACATCCGCGAGGACTTCGCCGTGGCCGTCAACGACCGCCGCGCCGGTTTCGTCGCACGACGATTCGATGCCCAGCACTCGCATTCGTCTATTCCCGCTCGAGCTTAAAGAACCCGTAGTGATCGCCCCGCGTCTCGTCGCCGCTTCCAGAGATGATGCGGAGCTCCACACTGTCTTCGTCCATCAGGCTGACGAATACCATGACGTCACGACCACCGAGCGGACCCCCGGTGGGGCGAGCCACAAAAATGTAGTTTCGAACCCGGCCCGCTCCGGGAAAGTCGTAGGCGCTCAGCTGATCGTGCTCGAGGGGCGAGATCTGCTCGAGGCGCGTGCCGCTAAACGCATCGTAATCGATGGTCGTGAGCGAACCAACCGGCCCGGCGGACGGTGGCGGCACAAAGTCGGCGAGCTGGAGCCGCGTCTCCGCAGGAAAGCCGCGCCGAATGAACACTTCCTCGCCATCGCCGACCACCAGGCCGGAGTACGATCCCTCAAATTCAGCGAGGTCGGTGCAGCCGGAGAGCCCAAACAGCGAGCCCCACGCCAGGAGAGCTGCGACCCTCGCGGGAGGCGTCATCGACGCGACCGCCGCCGAAAGAGCGCGCCGAATCCCAAAAGGAGCAGCCCAAGCCCAAGCGAGGGAAACCCTCTTCCGGTGGAGACGCCACATCCCCCCGGGTCACGCGCCGGCGGCGTTGGCCGGGCGCACACCGCAGTGACCCCATCGCCGCTTCGCACGCATTCGAACCCCGCGCTGCAGAACGCATCCGGGCCGCAGATTCGGGTACACACCGAACCGGCCGCCGTCGTGGCGCAGAGCCCCGAAAGACAGTCCTCGCTCGCCGCGCACGGTTCACCCACCAGTGCACGGTCGGGAACGCAGATCGACTGGGCGCCCGCGGACTGGCAGGAGAAGCCGCCGGGACAGTCCGCATCGCCCGTGCACACCACGCTGCACCAGCTGCGCTCACCCGCGACCGCGCACGCCGCCCCCGCGATGCAGTCTTCGCTCGTGACGCACCCAGCCCCGACCTGGCCTCGGGGTCCGCGAACGCAGCTTTGCCCTCGGCAGTGGTAGCCGGCGCCACAGTCCGCGTCGCCCGTGCACGCCCGGGTGCAGTAGCTTAGCCCCTCCTCGGAAAAGCAGCCGCCAGAGATGCAGTCGTCATTCGTTCCGCAGGGCTCGCCGAGTCCTCGTGCGTTGCTGCGCTCGGCTGCGCTGACGCACGCTCCGCATTCCCCAGGCAAGGCAGCGCACACCTCGCCCGAGATGCACGAACCGACATCGCCCTGGCATGCGGAAAGGCAGCGGCGAAGTTCGCCTTCACCGGAACAAAAGAGCGAGTGACACTCCGCGTCCGAGGTGCAGGCGGCGCCGACGCCCAGCGTCGCCTCGACGCCCTGCTTCGGCACGCATGCACCGTCGCAGCCGGTGGTGCGAGCGCAGTAGGCATCGGGAAAGCACCCGGCTTCGGGGCGAAGGGGATCGCAGGCGCGAGAGCAGATCCGACCCGCCGGCGAGTCGACGCAGGTGCCTCCGACGCACTCGTCGTCGGTGGTGCAGAGACCGCCGAGTGGGGTACAGCCCTCGTCGAGCTCATCGTCGCAATCGTCGTCGATCCCATTGCAGACTTCGTCTCCGCGCATCGCGCAGCTTCCGGAGTCTTCGATCGCGGCGAGAATAAACTCCTCGAGGGCGGCGATGCCGTTGTAGAAGCCGGTAGCCTGGCCGCAGGCCGGAGGGTTCCGCGGATCGTTGAGATTCGCGCCGAAAGACACCACACCGCGCACATTGCCTTGCGCGTCGATCATCGGGCCTCCGGAGTCGCCCTGACAGACCGACGGGTTGACGGCGATGATGTTCTCCTCGATCCGGGCGCCCAGCCCTAGCACCGCGGGACCTACGAACGAGACCCGAGCGCTCGTGGTGTATTTGCGACCGCTCTCTCCAGCCGCGGTCTCTCCATAACCGATCGCGGTGATCTCGGTCGCCGCAAGGTCCGCCGGGTCTTCGAAGTTCATCGGAAGCGGCGCCTCCCGAGCTGCGGTGCTCAGGATCATCACCGCAACATCGCTCGCGTCACCACAGAGATTCCAGCACCCGGGCGCGGGCCGAACCTCCTGCACCGCGTACTCCGCGCTCCGCCGCTGGAGCGACTCGCCGACAAACACTCGAAACTGGGTGGGCGGCGCGGCGAACGCTCCGTTGCCCTGAATGCAGTGTTTGGCAGTGAGGACGACCCGCGGCGCGATCACCGCGCCGGTGCAAAGGCCTCCCGCAAAGTTCACGATCAGAACGACCGAGTCGTTGCCCCCGAGAGTGCCGCTGGCGATCGCTTCCGAGGACGCACCGAGCTCCGGCGCATCGCTCACGCAGCCAAGGAAGAGCGAGAGAAGGACCGCGGCAAATGAATGGCTGGCGCGTCGCGCCTTCACGGTACCGTTCTCGTTCGCATCAGTTCCCTAGCTCCAGCGCCTCCTCGCAAAGAAAAGCATCACCGCCACGATCGCGAGGGGTACTCCCGGTCCACCGCCGGATCCCACGGAACACCCACCGCTGTCGCTCTCGTTCGAAGGCTCCGGGGAGGGTGCCACGCAAATCGGCTCCGCGCCATCGGTCAGCCGCACGCACTCCGTCCCGATGCCGCAGGGCGAATCGGACCCACAGGTGCGAGTGCACACCCGGCCAGCGGGGGTTTCTTCGCACAGCCCGGAGACACAGTCGGCTGCGTCGGTGCAACTCTCGCCCACCAGCCCAAGCTCCGGTGCGCAGATGGAACCACCCGCCGTCTCGAGGCAGCTGAAGTTGGGCGGGCACGGCTCCATGTCACTGCAGAACCGTGTGCACCAGCTCACATCGGTCCCCCGCGAGGCACAGATCGGCGCCTCTTCGTTGCAGTCGCTATTGACCGCGCAGGTCGCCCCGGGACCTCCGCGGGTTCCCTGAATGCATACGTCGCCGCGGCAGAAGAACCGATCGGGGCAACCGCTGTCGTCGGTGCAGCTCTGCGAGCAGGTAGAAAGGCCTGCGTCCTCGAGACAGAGGTCGGAGCGGCAGTCGTCGTTCGTCGTGCAACCTTCGCCGAGACCGCGGTCGCCCTGAACGATCGCCGCCGGCACGCATCCCCCGCACCCACCGGACACCGCGGCACACACCTCGCCGCCAAGACACATGCCCTGGTCGCCTTGGCATGGGGTCAGACATCGGGAGTTGCCATCGCCGGGGTCGATGCAGGAGAGAGACTCGCACTCCGAGTCGGAAGCGCAGCTTTCGCCAAGGGCGAGGTTGGGCGACGCCGGGTCCACGGGAATGCACACCCCGGTGCAGCCGTTGGTCTGCGCGCAAAACAGGTTCGTGCCGGGACAGCTAAGCTCGGGACGCAAGGTGTCGCACTCGACCGTGCACACCCGACCGGCGGGGGTCTCGAGGCAGGGATTCAGCAGGGCACAGTCGGTGTCCGCGGTGCAGGATTCACCGAGACCCGCGCACGTTTCATCGATTTGGTCGTCGCAGTCGTTGTCGAAGGAGTCGCAGCGTTCTGCGCCATCGTTCAAACAGGCCCCCGAGTCGGCCACCGCGGCGTCGATCAGATCGAGAAAACCGTCGATCGTATTCGCTCCCGCGATCCCTCCGGTGCCGCAACCGCCGGTGCCAAAGGAGGTCACTCCGAATACCTCGCCGGTCGCCTCGTCGATGATCGGTCCCCCGGAATCGCCTTGGCAGGTCGCCGGGTCGGTGTAGGCCACGCCGTTTTGCACACCACGAAGGAGCGTGGTGGTGCTGTATTTATCGCCGGCCCGGCCCGACGGAGTCTGGCCAAAGCCCACCGCCCGAACCGTCGAGCCGATGAGCGCGTTGGGGCTCTCGCGCCGAATCGTCCGCGGCTCCACCGTGCTCACGCCGGTGTCCAGCGTCATGACCGCGACGTCCACCCCAACGAGCGCGCCCTGAAGACCCCGGCTGTCGATCCACACCCCGGGCGTGGTTCGAATGTCCGTGACTCCGTAGGACTCGCTAAGGTTGTTGATCGAGTCACCGATGCCGATCACAAAGAAGCCCGTCGGAGACGGCGCCTCCGCGCCGGACCGCTGGACGCAGTGTTTCGCGGTCAGCACCACCCGGGGCGCGATCAGGGTGCCGGAACAGAGTCCGCCTCCCCGGTTGTAGACCAGCACGACCGCCGGTTCGCCAAATTCTCGTTGGCCGTTCACGATCGCCGCGCTCTGCGAACCGAGCTCCTCGGCCCCGAAGTCTTCCGGAGTACCTACGCAGCCCACCAAAAGCAGACTCAACGCACACCCCGCCACGAGCTTTGCACCAATCATGTGACCGTCCTTCTTGGTGTTTCGAGACCGCATCGCAAGGGGCGATTTTTGCGGTTCGCGGAACCTACCAACCGGGGGCCAACCATGCAAGCCAGCGAAACGGACGCGCTCCAACTAGGCTGAATATGTTCACGGTCAATTCGCTCAACTCGAACGAATGGGTCGACGATGGCTATACAAGACTTGCCGCCGCGGACCGCCACCGGTCGTGAGAAGAGGCATCCCCGGCTTCGGCGGCCAAGCGAGCAGCATCACGGTACTGCGCCGCCGCATCCGCCCGTCGGCCTTCCAGTTCGAATGCGCTTCCCAGCGTGCCGGTGATCCGCGCGACCACCGCTTCCGCGTTGGACCGCTCGGCCAGGCCCTGCGCTTCCTTCAGTACCTTGACCGCTTCTTCCGCGTCTCCCACTTCGAGGAGCACATCGCTCAGCATCAGCAGGGTGGTGGCTCGTTGAACCGCCGGCGCGGCGATCGCGATCTGAAGCTCGGTGGCTCTCCGTAGCGCGTTGGCCGCACCGATCGCGTCCCCGTCCTCTCGTCGGACCCGCGCCATCCCAAGCTGCACGAGCGCTTCGGTGGGCGAGTCGTCGCGTCGCTTCGCGATCTCGAGGGCGTGTCGAAGAAGCCGGGTGGCATCCCTCCGTCGGTCTCGGCGCGCCGCGACTCGAGCCAGCGCCACCAGAAGGCGGGCGCGCTCGCTGCTCGCAGGTCCGGCAAGATCGAGCGCTTCCCGAAGGACCCCTTCGGCGCCAGCGATCTCTCCGTTCTGCTCGAGGGCACCCCCGAGCTTGCGTGAGAATGTCAGGATGGCGGTCTCCAGCATCAGGTCGCCGGTCTCAAGGAGCTCTCGGCGCCCGAGTTCGAGCGCACGTCGGAACGCGAGGACCGACGCCACCGAGTCTCCGCGGTCGGCCGCGACGTCCCCCATCCGTTCGAGAAGCATGAGCGCACTCATCGGTTCTCCGGCCCGGTAGGCGTGTTCCGCTCGGACTTCGAGCGGCGCGTCCCGTTCCGATGCCACTTGGAGCGCGCGCTCATGAAGGCGACGGCGCGCCTCGGCAGGAATCGAAGACGCAACAAGGTCCCGGACAAACGGATGGCAGACCTGAATCTCGGTCTTGCTGAGCCGAACGAGACGTTTTTCTACCAGGCTCTCGAGTCCATCGAGCTGATCGGTTTCCAGGAGCGCCCGGAGCCAGCTCGATTCGCAGCGTTCGCCAAGAACGCATGCCGCCTGCATCACTTTGCGGGCCTCGAGATCCAAGCCTTCGATCCGCTGGGCCACTGCGTCGGCGAGCCGAGGCGGAAGCGTTTCGTCCGGCCCAGCACCGAGCGCCTGCACCTGCTCGAGGTACAACGGCAAGAGAAGTCGTCCTCCCGGGATCAGGCTCGGCGGCTTGCTCGGTCGCTCGTCGTCGGAATCGTCGAAGAACCCGAGAGCGGTGTCGATCGATAGGCCGTGCAGGGTGATCGCGTGGGTCGAGGGGTTCTTCTGAAGTCCGAACCCCGTCGTGATGAGCATCATCGGCTGATCCGACACCAGACTCAGGAGGCCGGTGGCGACATCTCGGCTCAGGCCGTCGAACGAAGACAGTCCATCCGCGACGAGGAGGACCTGTCGACTTTGGGCTCGCTCCGACGCGACCCGAAGTGCCGTCGCGACCGCTGCGCTGACCGCTCCGACCCGGTTCTCTCCAAGCACGCCGCCGAGTCCCGCCGGGCTCGCGGCCTCGGCGACTCCCGCGCGGACCAGCGGGTCGGCAAACACCTCGTCGGTGGAGGCGAGCTCTCCGAGATCTTCGGCAGAGACTCCGAGGAGCGCGGCAAGCATCTGCCGCACTGGATGAAACGGCACCGGTGCGTGTGTCGGGTGGGGCCCGACGAGGACCACCGCATCGCCCGCGGCCTCCGCCTTGCGCGCGAACTCGTTCACGAGGCGGGTCTTTCCCGCGCCCGGCTCGCCGTCGACGTGCACCCACACCGCGTGGTCCTTCGCTTCTTCGCGGAGCCCCTCGAGCACCTTCATCTCGGCGGCACGCCCAAGAAGCGGCGACCCATCCGCAGACGGTGCGGGGACCGAGGAGGTGCCCGGAGTGGCTTGCTTGGGGCTCGCGAGCCCCGTCGGCGTCGCGTGACCGGCCACCAGCCGGGCCCCGCATGCGCCGCAAAATCGCATGCCCGGAAGGTTCGAAGCTCCGCAGGACGAACACGTGACCATCTCCTGCTGGGGCGTCGCCTCCGCGCGCATCGCCTGGCGCAGTGCCTCCTGCATTTCCTCCGCGTCCTGAAAACGCTCTGCCGAACGCTTGGCGAGGGCCTTGATCGACACCGCGGCAAGGGACGGGGGAATGCCGCGGTGGGGGGCGACCGTCAGGGGATCGGGAATGGGATCGTGGATGTGACGAAGGACCACCTTCGTCGGGGTCTCATCACTGTACGGAAGTTGATCGGTGAGCAGTTCGTAGAGCACCACCCCGAGGGAGTAGATATCGCCCCGACCGTCGACCGTCTCTCCACGCCCCTGTTCCGGCGACATGTAGTCGGGCGTTCCGCACACCAGCCCGGGTGTCGTGATCGAGGTCGCGCCCGCACCGCTGACGATCGTTGCGAGGCCGAAGTCCACGACCTTCACCAGGTCCCCGCCCGAACGAAGCCGCTTGACGATGATGTTCTCGGGTTTGAGGTCCCGGTGCACGACGCCGAGCGCGTGCGCTTCCCCGAGCGCGCCCAAGACTCCGATCATCGCATCGGCGATTCGGGGAAACGGAAGCGGTCCCTCCTCGTGCATCACCATCGCAAGGTCCTTGCCCTGCAAGAACTCCATGACGAGATAAAGAATCCCGTCGTCGGTCCGACCAAAGTCGATGATGCTCACGCTGTTGGGGTGATTCAGCCGGCTCGCAGCGCGCGCCTCGGTGTAGAAGCGGGCTACCGTCTGCTCGTCGCCAAGGAGGTGCGGGTGAATCACCTTCACCGCCACGGTGCGACCGAGGGTCTTTTGCTCCGCGCGATAGACCCGGCCCATGCCCCCAACCCCGACAAGTTCGTGAAGGCTATAGGCCCCGCCGATCGTCCGGCCGACCAGCGGGTCGCTCTTGGAGCTACTCCCCGAATCGAGCGCCGCCCCACAGTTGGCGCAGAACCGATCGTCGTCTTTGCAAGGGGTACCGCACTGATGACAGACTACCGCCACGATGGACCGAGTCTAAACGATGGCCGAAGCGAACCAAAGCCAGGAGCACGGCTCCTACCCCTTTGATTCCGCTCGGGTGCTCGCCGCAGGAGCCAATCTCTGGTTGGTCGCACTGGTTTTGCCGTTCGTCCTGGCTCGCCCCGGAGATGCCCTGACCGGCGCGATTACTTTGGTTCCTGTCCCTGCGCTGGGCTTAGGGCTGATGCTCCTCCATCGCCAGCGCCTGATTGCCACGTGGCTCCTTTTGGGGGGGGTGCCGACCCTGACAGGGTCCGTGGCCGCGATCCTTCCGAGCCTGACCAACCAGGAACCGTTTTCCGACCTTGGCGCACTTCT
>JBCCZL010000028.1:0-31236 GCA_039187775.1 Myxococcota bacterium | reverse complement strand
TCGCTGGGGTTGGGATGTGGCGAAAGTCGCACTGGTGGTGGTGGCGCTCATCGCGCTTCCCGGAATGCTCTTTCCGGAGCTGATGCTCACGCCGTTCCTCAAGGAAGAGAGCACCCGAGCGCTCGGGAGCTTCCCCCTGCGCCTGGTGTGCATCACCCTTCCGCTCGATGCGGTGAGCATGGTGCTGCTGAACGCGCTTCTCGGTGCCGGGGAAAATACCAAAGTCATGTTCGCGTCGGTCGGCCTCCAATGGGGGCTCTTCCTCCCGGCGGCGTTCGTAGTCGGCCCGATCTTGGGCTTCGGGTTGACGGCGGTCTGGATCGCCAACATCGTCTATCGGCAGATCCAGCTGGGGCTGTTTGGGGTCTGGTGGCAGGGAGACGGTTGGACCAGGGTGCAAGTCTAGCGCGCAGTTCTGCATGGTTCGAAGCAGCAGCGTGTCTCTTCGTGCTGTTTGTCGCATCGGCTCCTGCGGGCTGTGGTGCCGCACGTTCGCCGGAGCCCCCGCTCCGCAGCGACCCGCCGCCGCCGACCGCGGAGTTCGGGTCCTCTGCGCTTGGTCCACTCGCTGCCGATCTTGCGTCGCTGATCGAAGGAACCGAGTCGCGCCGGTTTTCCGATCGACCGATCGAGCTGGAACCGGAGTGCGGCGCGGAGTCCCTCACCACGGTCGCGGTGCTGGTTCGCTTTCAGGTGCGGAGCGAAGCCGAGGTGTACCAAGTAGGTGCGGTGGTGGCGCGGGATCGGGCACGGATCTTCGAACTCGAGCCCATGGAGCCCGGACACATCGAGGCCGAGGCGGAGCCTCCCGGGGCCGAAGTTCAGCGGTTTGCCGCGGAGATCTTCGCCGACGCGTCGACAT
Source organism: Myxococcota bacterium (assembly GCA_039187775.1). Classification (GTDB taxonomy): domain Bacteria; phylum Myxococcota_A; class Polyangia; order Polyangiales; family JBCCZL01; genus JBCCZL01. The sequence continues at coordinate 30,374 of JBCCZL010000028.1, read as the reverse complement.
TGGCCGAACACCGGCTTCAACCCGCCGACGCCGAAGCGATCGGAGGGCCGGAGGTGGCAGAGGTGCTCCTTCCGCTCTGGACCGGCGGCCATGCGGAGCGGAGCCCTATCTCCGCGCCCGCCATCGCGGGGCTCGAGCTCGGAGCGATCGCTCGGACCGCGCAGGGAGGCCTTCGAGTCGTCGACCTACTGGAAGAGCGACTTCGGGTGGTCCCCCTATCGTCGTGCACGGTGGCCGAGCAGGATGAGCCCGAGCACGCCGAAGCCGATCCCGAGCGTTAGCCCGGGGGTCGGCGCGGGCGCCGTCGCGCAGCCGCCCTCCGAGACCGGCGGTGCTTCGATGCATGCGGAGCCGTCGTCGATCGGTAGACAAAGGAACCCCGCGCCACACTCGCTGTCGGTAGCGCATGCTTCGCGACAGGTCTCGGCGCAGAGTCCGCTTCGACATTCGCTCCCTTCGGTGCATGCGGTGCCGACCTCGAGCATGGCCTCGACGCACACGTCGTTTTCGCAGGTAAAGCCCATGCCGCAGCCGAGCTCGCAGGGGGTCGCGCAGATCGGAACTCCGTCGACGGTCGCACAGCGCGGAGCGTCCAGCGAGCACTCCGCGTCGACGCTGCAGGCTTCGCCAGGCAGGGTGGGGGTACCGGCTTCGCAGACATCACCGAGGCAACGGTAGCCGGCGGGGCAACCGTCGTGGTTTTCGCAGCTTGTGGTGCATATCCCGTTTGCGCACCGCGCACTTTCGCAGCCCGCCGCGTCGGTGCAGGCCGTTCCGAACGGCTGGGGCTCCGCCGGATCCGGAACTCGGCATCCCCCGCAGGGAAAGACTCCCGCATCGCAGATGAGGCCGGTGCCGCAGGTGCTTCCGCCGGCCTGGCACTGGCGGGCGCAGATCCGTTCGCCAGAATCCTGCTCGAAACAGTAGTTGCTGACGCAATCGGAGTCCGCGGTGCAGGCGGTGCCCTCCGCTTCGGTACCCGCGGTCCCCGGCACACAGCGACCTTCGCCGCACCCGCTGATCTCGCACACGAACGACTCGGCGCACCCGGTCTGAGCAATCGTCGGATCGCACGGCTGCACACAGCGGAACTCCATGTTGACGGGTTCGCAACGTCCTGAAGCGCAATCCGTCTGCGCCGCGCAGGTTTCTCCGGTTCCTCGGCAGCCCTGGTCGACGATGCCATCGCAGTCGTTGTCCGCGCCGTCGCAGACCTCCGCCGACACCGTGCAGGTCAGGGGTCCGCCATTCGCCATCTCCATTAGCGCGATGTGATTGCCCGCGACCGCCCAGAGGCCGGCATCCACCGTGCACTCGTCGACGCTCGAGTTGGCGATCCCCACGACCCGACCGATGCTGTCGAATGCCGGACCGCCGCTGTCGCCGCCGCAGATATTCGACGCGCCGGTGGCGACGAACACCGGAGCGAACGCCTCGACCACCGTGGTGGTTCCGCGGGATTTCTGCCCCGGGTCGCCGGTGGCGGTGCGAAGACCAAAGCCGAAGATCTCGAGCGGGTTGCCGACCCGCGGGGGCGCGGGCGATACCTCGCGAACCGGCGTGTTTAGGTTCGCGTTGGTGCGCAGCACGGCGACATCCATGCCCGCCGCGAGGTCCGCGCGGGTGAACGGCCCGGGCGTGGTGAAGATCTGGTCCACGCCCACCCGCCGATCCACGCCGGGTTCAAATGCGCGCCGGCCCACGGTGACCTCGAATTCACTCGCGGCGATCGCCTGCGTCCCATCGTAGACGCAGTGCTTTGCAGTAAGCACCGCACGCGTTCCGATCGCGGTTCCGCTGCAGATTGAAACTGATCCTCCGCCGGTATCGCGAAGAATCGCCACCACCTCTGCAGTGCCGACCTCGCGCATCCCTCCGATGATCGGCGACGAAGTGCCGGACACCGAATCGGGAGCGACCTCGGTGGAGCACCCGAGAGACATCGTCAGCAGGACGCACGCCAGGGTCCCGCGCGCTATGTCCTTGCATCCCATTCGCCAAGGATACCCCAGTCCGTACCGCGGGTAATCCCGGCGATCATTCGGTGGGGGCGGTCGCGCCGTTCGGGAGCGAGACTTCGAGCGCCGAGTCGCCGACTTCGATCGTGACCCGGAGATCATCTCCGGAGGTTGGCAGGCTGCCAAACCAGTAGCCGGGAAGCATCTCGGTGGTGCGGGCTCCCGATGCGGTGAGTCGAACCGGCGCCTCGGTCGCCGCGTATACGCCGAGCTCCACTTCCCCCGCGGCTTCCGCGAAGAGCACCACCTCGAAGGCCGGGTCGGCCCACGCTGCGAGCTGGGTTCCCTCGGCAGGGTCGCGCATCGATCCGGGGCTCTGCGCCGCGGCCCGAAGTTCGATCGGCTCGGCAAGCAGCAATGTTTGCAGCGCTCGCTGACTCTCCGCGGACCGGTGAACAGCCGCTGCGCAGAGCCCCGCGCTGATCCCGTCGGGTTCGCCTCGCAGCATTCGAAGGAGCCGGCCCGGGGGCGGCGGGAGGAGATCGCCGACATCGTTCGGCACCGAGTGGGAGTCGGCGCCGGGTGCATCGAGGAGAGCGACGGCCGCCCGGGCCAAGCCCAACACCTGCCCATCGTCGTCATCCTCGAGGCGGCCGCGAGCTACGAGAAGCTTGCCTCGGGCACGAAGGAGCCGCGTGTCGCCGGGAGCGATCTGTCGAGGGTCTTCAAAGAGAGTGCGGACCAGCACCATCCCCAGGGCTTCGAGGAGATGGTCCTCTACGTCCGGCTCCGAGCGGAGAGCCGACAGCTTTTCGTTCCATGCGCGCTGAAGTTGAAGAAACATGGGATCTACCCTTCCGACGTCGAGCCGAAGGTGGAGGGATCATCCTCCGTTGCCGGTGGACTCCGCGGGGCGGGCTCCGGTGCTTGGCGGGAATCCTCGCGGACCGATCGGGGGGTGAGGGCTTCGCCGTCGTCACCCGCGGGCCGGGCCGAGCGCGAAGACTCGGACGAGCGGAGTGGCGACCTGCGCAGCGAGGACTCGGAGAGGGGTTCGGCAGTCACATTTTCGCTAGACGTCGCGTCCGCCCCTGTTCTGACAGAATCGCGCGGCTGACCCGCATCCGACCGCCGAGGATCCCCCAAAGCGGTGAGAAGCGCGGCCCCGGCGGGATCGTCCCAGTCTTCAAGTGCTGGAAAAAGCACGGTTTCTCGTCCGCGCTCGACCCATTTGTACAGCGTCGCGTCGCTCGGGCCGTCCGAAGCGCCGAGCGCGTTTCGGATCTCGGTCGGCGAATAACCCCGAATGTTCGCCAGAATGGCCACCTGGGCCCGTCGGTAGTCGCCGGCGCGCTTTCGCGGAAGGCGGACATGGGCTTCGAGCCAGCGATCGACCCGGTCGAGCACCCGGTCGAGCACCTGATCGAGGACTTCCGGCGCCAAGGGGGTGGGCCGACGCTCCGGGAGCGTGTCGACGGCGGAGCGTTCTCCGAAATCCCGCACCGCATGGGTCAACGTGCGTTCCGTAAGGGACCGATAGTGATCGCTGAGCGCGCTCCGATGCACACGGTTCAGCCAGGCCCGGGCCTTCACGGGTGAGTCTGCATCCATCTTTTTGACGTTGCGGAGCACCTTGATCAACGCGCGCTGCCGCACATCGTCTCGGTCGGCATGGCGAGCGAGCGGCTTGAGCTTGCGAAGGCTCGCGTCGATGATCTGCCACGCATCGGCGAGCCGTTGGCTGCTCGGGTCCGGCGCCGCGCGAAGCCGCTCGAGCGAGTGATAGAGGTCGGTAGTCACAGTCCGGCTTTGAGCTCTGCGATCCGCCGTCGAAGCGGCACGATGAAATCCATGCTGACCGTTTGATGTCGCGATTTCATCGCCCGCGCGGTGTGCCACTTCGAGAGCCCGAGTCGCGCCGTCGCACGAACGAATTCTTCGCCTCGCTTTCCGTGCCGGAGTCGCGCCCGAAGAAGGCCGAAGGCAGAACACACGAGTTCGAGCTCGCGCTGGTCAATCGTGCCGAGGGCGACTTCGTCGACGAGGTTCTCGCGAAGGGTTCGGCCGAAGCGACGCACCAGTACGACGATGATGATGAGAAAGCCCAAAACGAAGATCGCCCACAGCGGGAGCAGCAAAAACACGATGATCGGATTGGCAAAAGTCGCGGTCGCATTCCACACGAAGTGGAGAAACACTGCGCCGGCGAGGCCTCCGAGTGGCGCAAGGAACGTGATGGCGCCTGAGCGCTCCCGCGCGATGCCAAAGCCGATGCCCGTCATCGCGGTGAACACCGGGTGAACCCACGGCGAGCAGAGTCCGCGAAGAAAGAACGTGCCGGCGAGCACCTCCTCGCCCTCCATCGCCGCCTGCGCGTAGTAGATCACGTTTTCGATGGTGGCGAAGCCGAGGGCGACGAAGGTGGCGTAGATGATCCCGTCGAGGACGCCGTCGAATTCGTTTCGGAGGAAATAGAACACGCCGAACACGCCGAGGCCCTTAAAGAACTCCTCCACGATCGGTGCGCTCACGACTGCACTCACCGCGTCGCCGGAGCCCGGTGCGAGTACTTCGGCCACGCCGCCCACCAGCGAGTTGATGACCGCGCTGTAGCCGCAGGCGGCGACTCCGCCCCAGATGAGGCAGCCCACCAGCGCGTACCAAGGTTCCGGGTCGTAGCGGTCGAGGAGCCGGGGCACCGTCAGGTACACCGCGCCTGCGGGAAACGCGAACAGCGCGCCCACGACCATCGCGAGATAGATCGCCTGGGCGTCTGGGGACGCGAGCGGAGTGATGAGAAACAGGAGAAAGAGGAGCGCGAGGCCCGATAGAACCCCGAACATGTACAGCCCAAGGCCCGCCGAGCGTCGAGAGGCGTAGGTGTCGGGCATCGCGGCGCCTCGACCGGGGACGGCAAGGGCTGCGGCGCGGGGATCCGCGTGAGGGCCGGGGAACCCCCCGCCCGAGCTCGAGACCTGGGTCACGTTCGAAGTCTACTGCCTGCGGATGCCGACTTCGAACGAAGTCGCGGAGGCCGCGCGCTGAATCGCCAGGACCACCGACTTCCGAGCCGAGCGGTTTGAATTCTGGCACGAATCAGAGGACGCGCTCGGCTTCCCTCCGAAGTCGGTGTACCTCGGCGGCGAGTTCACGTGGGTCGTTTTCTTGGAGGCGGCGACAAAGATCCAGCGGATCGGAGGAAAATACCTTTCGCGGTATTCCAAGAGTCACCGTGCGAAGCGCGAGGGTGGCGCGGGATGCGGTGTCCGGGTCGAGCGTTCCTTGTTCCAACCGGTGCTCGGCTTCGATCAGTACATTGAGTGCCGCGAGCACCGCCACCCGCGGCCCGACTCGACGGCCGTACGCCGCGACCGAGGCGGCAAGGATTCGATATCCCCGCTCCGTCGCGCCGGTTCGGCAGAGCGCTTCGCCAAGGAGGCTCCGCACCAAGAGCCCAGGGAGCGGGCTCGCCTGCATCGCCGCGGTCACGGCGGGCGCATCGAGGACCGACGTGATCTCGCCGAACGCGCCCGCCTCGCGAAGCGCCCGGGCCCGATGGGTCCGAAGCCACGCTTCACTGCTCCCGTGGGCGGGTAGATCTCGAAGAATCGCCTTTCCTTCGTCGAAGATGGCGCGCGAGCGATCCCACGCTTTGGCTCGGCCATGGGCCAGCACGAGATAACCGGCGGTTTGCACTGCAGCCTGCCGATCGAACCGGAGGGCGAGGGCGAGGGCCTTTTCCTGAGCTTCGACCGCGTCGCGAAATCGATCTTGGGAAAGGGCGATGAGGCCCACGGTTCCGTAGCCCTTCAGGCGTTCCTCGATCGACCGCGATCGCTCGGCGGCCTCCCGCGCACGTTCGGCGTGGTGTTTGGCATGCGGGCGACCGAACTGTCGAAGGGTGAGCGCGAGGTGGCGATGCAGTCGGGCGATCGGAAGATCGGGAACCAGCTCCGGACCCTCCCGTTCGAGGATCGCTCGCGCGCCTTCCAGCGCAGCGAGGCTCCCGTCGAGTTCTCCGAGGTGTCGGCGAACCGCGCCGAGCATCGTCAGGGTCTCGATGCGAAGGTCCGCCCGCTCCCGCGGAAGCGCCTGGGCGAGCCGCTCGAGTGGTTCTCGCTGTGCCGGCCAGCGGTAGTTCTGCCAGCCGCCTCGGAACGCGCGTCGCGCGTCGTCCACCGCTTCGGCGGGCGGCCTCCGGCGAGGAGTGGGCTCGAGGGCCGCCTCCACAAGCTCGGAGATACTTCGAATCCCGATCACTTCATGGTCGAGGCCGAGCTCTTGGAGCACCGCGCGAAGTGCGGAGGCGTTCTCCCGCGCCACCACCCAGCGGCGAAGGTCCCCACGAGCCCGTCCTCCCTCGGCTTTGGCCGCGATTCCCCCGACCCCACGAGGCTCGCCGTCCACGAGGGCCAGACTGACCGCGGTGCCGCGCCGAACCGGCCGGTCGCTCACCATCGATACCGTGGACACCAGGCCGAGGCCCGCGAGGGATGAGCCTTCAAGCGAGAGGATCGAGTGGAGCGAGCCCGACTGCGCCGAACCCGACGGTGCCCAACCCTCCATTGCGAGAAGTTCGTGATCTTCCGGTCGAAGGTCGATGCCGAGGTAACGAGCTCCAGCGCGGACGCCTGCATTGAACGCATCATGCGCGCTTGGCGCGAGCCAGGTCGGGATCGCACGACTGCCATCGCTACGAAGCGGCTCGTCGAGAAGCCGACGGACGAAGAGTGGGCGGAGAAATCCGAGGCCGCTCTGGGAGCGGAGCGGCAGGAGCGCGGCCTGCGGTGGATGCTCGACCGACTCGACCTCGAGGCCCTCGGTAGCGAGGGCATCGGTGAGTTCGGGGGGAAGGCTTCGCCCATCGATCGAGGCGAGGGTCTGTTCGAGCGCATCGAATAGGAAACGCCGCGCCGCGACTCCCCGGGTTTGTCGATACCGCTCGAACAGAAGATCCACGCGCCCAGCGGCCAACCACTCCCGGGCATCGCCGGGACGGGCCGGCCGTTCCATCGCACGGGTCATCGAGGCCCGGAGCATAGCGTGTCCAATCGTCGGACGGAGTCCGGGCATTCCCCCACGAGTCCCCTCGGCCTGCCTCGGCCCGAATGCAGTGCTTTCGACCGCGACCATCGCCTCTGGCGGCGGATGCGGGTTAAGCTCCCGCTCCATGGGTTCCCTTCTCTTTCGAGCGACGCTGGTGGTCCTTGCGGTAGCTCTTGGAGCCTGCGGCGACGATGCGTCCGACTCACCCTCGGTGGAGAACGAGGCAGAACGCCTCGTGGCCGAACCTGTCGCGACCCCGGAGACGGTGACGGTCTACGATCTCGCGGCTCACGTCGGGAGGGCGGAGATCTTTCAGGGACCGAGTCGCTTCGTGAACTTCGGCGTGGCCGGCGGCGCCAAATATACCCTTGGCGGTTGGCGAACGTTTACCGGCGCGTCACGGGAGCTCGACGGAACCGCCGGGCTCGTGTTTCCGGATGTTCGGGGCAAGGTGCTCCTCCCCCTCTCGGGCCCGAGCCGGGTCGAGCTTCGAGCCTCGGCGCTCGGCGATGGCCGACTCACCGTGTATCTCGATGAGGAAACGGTCCACCACGCCACGCTCCCCACCGATGAGTTTCGCACCGTGGCGTTTACCCTTGGGGTCGACGACGACGAAGCGGTGTCGCCCGGCGAACACTTTCTTGGCTTTCGAGTGCCAGAGGTCGGCCGGCGAAGCGGAGTTCGCGGCGGCTTGGTGCTCGATTGGATTCGCGTGACGCCAATCGAGGCGGTGGGTGAAGACGCCGCGAGTCCGCCGCCCTCGGTCGAAGGCGGGACGGGTCTTCGACTCAGTCGCGGAGTTCGGCTCCGCTACGCCCACGAGCTCTTCCTCGGCGGGCGCTTTCAAGCCGAGCTGCTGGAAGGTGCGCTGGCGGTGCATCGGCAGTGCGACGGGGAAGCGCGCGTTCGGATTGGCGGAGCCAACGAAGCGGGGCCCGTCGATCTCGAAATCGGAGGCGTCGAGGGAACGCTCTGCGCCCTCGAACTCGAAGCGCTCACCGACGTGCGGCTCGACGCGCCTCGGATCGCCCAGCCCGGCCCCGAGACCCAGGAAGGAGCGGCCAGCGGCGAGGCACCACGACCGCGCAATGTGCTCGTGTACCTCATCGATACCCTTCGTGCCGACAAGCTTCGCCCCTACAACGCGAATACTCGGGTCCGTACCCCTGGCCTCAATCGATTTGTCGAGGCGGCCGCGGTGCTGACCCGTGGCCAGTCGCAGGAGAACTGGACGAAGCCGAGCGTGGCTACCCTCCTCAGTGGACTCTATCCCTGGGACCACACCGCGACCACTGGCGAATCGGTCCTGCCGGGGAGTGTGGTCACGCTGACCGAGACCCTTCGGGAAGAGAACTTCTATACCGGGGCGTTCGTGGCGAACGGCTACGTGTCCCACAAGTTCGGGTTTCGCCAAGGTTGGCACACCTTTCGAAACTACATTCGCGAAGGGCGACGGACTCAGGCGAGCTTCATTGCCGCCGACGTTCTCGCCTGGCTGGATGAACGGCCCACGGACCGCCCGTTTTTTCTCTACGTGCACACCATCGACCCGCACGTCCCCTATATTCCGCCGAACGACATTCTCGAGATCTACGATCCCGAGCCGTATTCGGGGCCGGTGGACTTTACCGAGGATCGCGAGACCCTCGAGAAGATCAAATCCGGCGCCCTTCGCGTGAACGATCGAGATCGGCGCCGACTCGAGGCGCTGTACGACGGCGAGATCACGTATCACGATACTCACATGGCCGCGATCTTCGACGGTCTTCGGCGACGCGACCTGGCGGACAATACGATGGTGGTGATCACCTCGGACCACGGTGAGGAGTTCTTTGATCACGACTCGGTGGGGCACGGCCACACCGTGTATCAGGAGCTGCTTCACGTGCCGCTGGTGGTGCGGGTACCGGGGATTACCGAACGGCCGGTGGCAGTCGACGACACGGTGGGCCTCGTGGACGTCGTGCCGACGATTCTCGATGCGCTTGCCGTGGATGTGCCCGACGAGGTGAGCGGTCGGTCGTTTCTACCGGAGCTTCGCGGGGAACGACCCGATGCGCCCCGGTTCGCGGTGAGTGGGTTTATGCGGGGTTGGCGCACGATCGTGGTCGGGCGCTACAAGCTGATTCAGCGCACCGAACGACGAACCATGATCTATGACCTCACTGCCGATCCGAACGAAGAGCACGACCTTTCCGAGGAGCGACCACTGACCCTACGCTACCTACGCGGGCTGCTGGGGATGGCCCTCGCCGGCGAGCTTCGCGTTGCCGAGCCATCCACCCCTCATCCGGCAGAGACCCCTCATCAGGCAGAAAACACGGAAATCGATGCGGAAACTGAAGAACAGCTTCGCGCCCTTGGCTATGTGGGGACCTCACGTCCGCAATAGCGATCTTCTTGCGAGCCCCCTTTCGATGAGCAGCTCCCCCCACCCTTCCTCTCTGGAGCGCGGCTCTGCGCCAAAGCGATACCGCGGTCGGATCGTGGCGCCGGTGCTCGTCTTGGTGATCCTGGGCGCGATCGCATTCGCGATGTTTCGGTTCTTTTCCACGCAGTGGCCCACCGGCGATGCGCAGGGAGTCGTTGCCGTCAGCGACGAGCGAGCGATCATCGTGCGCGAGAGCGACAACGACGCGTTCACCATCGAGATGGTGCTCGTCGATCGTGAAGACGGTCCGCAGTGGCGAAAGGGGGTGTATCAGCTCCAGCTTGCGCCCCCCGCCGGTATCGTGGTGGCTGGCGAACATGTCCTGGTGAGAGCGCAAGACCTCGAAGGGCACCTTGAAACGCACGGATTTCTCCTGACCACCGGTGAGTTTGATTGGCGGAGCCGCGCCTACCCGACCGTCCCCGAGGGGTGGGAAGCGGGCGCGGAAACCGTGCTCGTCGACGGCCGAGTCATCGAGACGTACGGCGGCCCGGAGGGGTCGATTCGCATTCTCGATCCGGCGACCGGCGACGTCATCGCCAGCGAAGCCGCGCCGTTTGGTGACGAGCTTCGCATCGTCCGCGGGGGAAACGAAGTGCTCGTGTCGGATGGGGAGCACAGCTACCAAGTCGTAGGCGGCGAGATTCATCCGTACGCGGTTCCCGCGGCATCGATCCTCGGACCCGGCGGCGCGCTGTTCGAGGAGAACGACCGCTGGGTGCTCCGCGAGGGGACCGCTCGGCTTTCGCTCGTCGACGCGCCGGTCGGGACCCCGCGTGCCTGGCTTCGGAGCGGGGACCGGCTCGTGATCTTTTCGAACGAGGCGATGAACGTCTACGACGAGGCGGGCACACGTCGCTTTGCGTTTCAGCCGGACGCCGGCACGCTGCACGCGCCGCGGGGCGAGGCGGACGGAGGCTTTCTTCCGGTGGCCGACTCCGAGGGCACACTTCGGGTGATCGATCTTCGTACCGGCGGGGTCGGCGAAGAGCTCGAACTCGGGCCCGACGCTCAAGTGGTTCTCGCGGAGATTTCTGCGATCGCCTCGTCCACCCGCGGCCTTGCCGCCGTCGATCTCACGACCGGAGAAGTGACCGCCCAGGCGAAAGTGCTGGAGAGCGACTCGGACCTCTTTCCCGTAGTGATCAGCCACGTGGTCGGAGACCGATTGTGGATCGGCGACCCCGCGGATGCGCGCCTCGTCGACGCGACGACCCTTCGGCCCCTCCGAAGCTGGGCGGTTCGTCCGCGGTTCGCCGGGTCCTCGCTGTAAGCCGGTCGTCGTTCTCGCGGGTCGTCGTTCTCGCGGGTCGTCGTTCTCGCGGGTCGTCGTTCTCGTCGATCCTTGCCTCAGCGCTTCCGAAGGAGCAGATGCGCGACCCGGGGTCGACGCTTCGAGTCGGAGACGTGCACCACCCGTTCGACTTCAAAGCTCTGTCGTTCGAACCACTTGCTGAGGCCCTCGATCTGGTAGCGCCGGCTGTAGAGCATCGTGCACGTGCGTCGCTCGTCGACGAAGACGAGGTCGTGGCAGAAGTTACAGGAGCCGGGCACGCGGGCAGAGTCGTCGTCCTCCCGAAGCGACACCCTTAGATCGATCGGGGAGGGGCGGCGTCCCATCGCCGCCTCCCAGCGCCGATACGGGCCTTCGAGCAGCAGGCGACGGTTGGCTTGACCCGCGGTTTCCTTTCGGTCGGTGCGGGTGAGGTCGTACAGCGGATCGCTCTCGATGCGATCCGGCCGAGTCCCCACCTCGATCCATAGCCGGTCGCCCTTGCGGAGGAGGCGGGCGAGCCGATGTTTGACGAAGGCTTCTTCGTCGCGAAGGTTGCCGAACACGTTGCCCAGGATCAGCACCAACCGAAGACCGTCTTCCGGGTCGGTGTTGTTCGTGGGGAGCCGGGAAATGAATCGAAGGCTCCCCTCCTCGAAGTCGGCGCACACCGGCAGCACCATCGCCTGGTCCCGGGCTTGGAGGCGGGTGGCGGTGGCGGCCTTCATCAACAGTGGAATCGACACGTCCGCAAGGGCGATGGTGAGCCACGGGAGAAGCTGCTCGGCGCGTTTCTGAAGCCCGAGAATGCTCTCGAGAATCAGTACCTCTTTCCCTCCTTCGCCCGGTCCGAGGCTGATCACGTCCAGCCCGCGCGCCTTTGCTCTCCGGGTGAATCCCAGAGCCTTCGCCAGCGGCCCGCGGCATTGGCCGCGCGCGTCTCGTGCGTTGTCGAGCCAGGCGCTGGCGCATTCGCCGACTCCTTGCAGCCAGTAGTCCTGCTCGTAGCCGGTCGCGATGAGGTTTTCCCACGCGAGCGCCCCGGGGGCCTCGAAGTAAAGAAACCGGTGCCCGAGATAGTCGTAGTGGACCCGGTCACGGAGCTGACGCTGGAGGGCGACCGGGCTGCTGTCGACTTCGACCTCGAGCGAGACGAGCCCATCGGCGGGGTCCGCGCGGCGCAGGCCGGCGCTTTCTTCGAGCGCGTTGATCCGAGCGCGCAAGCCCCGCTTCACCGCCTCGAGCTTCTGTGCTTTGAGCTCCTGCACCGAGCCGGAACGCCAGTTGGCGATCGTCTCCTGGCTCACGCCCGCGAGGGCCGCGAGCGTTCGGTCATCTTCCAGGCCGAGCGCCTGGGCGATCGAAAAGAAGAGATCCACAGTTTGGCTCGGGGCCTGAGACTTTCGAGGCATTGAGCTAACGGTAGCGAAAACTGGCGTGCTGCACGGATCTTCCGCGAGAACTGAGGATTTTCGTCAAAAGCCAAAAGAATCATCGCCCACTCCCACGAACGGCGGTCGTTTGCCGGCGTCGACGGCCTGTCTTTGGCCCGTGAGTTTGGTTTTTGGGCCGTCCGGCCGACGGGCTCCCCGCGAAGTAACCGTCCCGACCCCGGTGTGGGTCCGCGAGCCCTATAGCCGAAGACTACCCCCGGCAACGATCCGAGGCTGAAGGCCAAAGATCGTGAAGGGGTCGTCGGGGGCGGTCGAGATCGCGGCTTCGAGGCGAAGGTAGAGATTGCCCTGGTCACTCTGCGCCCACTCCGCGCTCAGCCCAACATTGACGTAAGCGAACAAGGGGTCTCGGTCGACGAAGGAACTGTCTTCGAAGCGCTCGAATCGAACCCACTGCACGGTGATTCCCCCGTCCAGGGTCAACGCGACATCATCGATGCGAAGCGAGATCGCGAGGGCCGGCTCGGTGCTGATGTCTCCGGCAAACTCGACCGCCTCCTGGGCGGCTCCACCGAGCTGTCCACTCACCCAGAGCCGAGCCGCCATGCTGAGCGGGCCCACGTGGAGGAACCGAGCCCGAAGCTCGGGACCAAGCCGATGGATGACGCCGAGGTGCACCTGGTAGCGTCCGCGAAGGTCCAACCCGTCGAGGATTCCGTAGCCGAGCTCGAGGTCCCCGCTCAACACCGGGAGGATTTCGAGCGCGGGCACTCCGATCGGGAGCAGCGCGAAGCCGCCGTCGATGTGGAGGACGGTGGCGCCTTCGGGGATGAGCTCTGCGGTCTGTACCGGAGTCACCGCGAGACAGCATGCGAGGAGCGCCGTCACAGCTGAAAGCTCCGGCCAAAGGAGATGTGCGGAAGGTAGCCGAGGACCCGAAAGTCGGCCTGGATCGGCACCACCGCGCTAAAGCGGAGAAACGTGGTGGCCCCGTCGCCCTCCCATTCCACCGCGACCCGAAGCGCCGCGTGGGCCAGCGTCAGCCGCGGTTGACGGGTGAGGGTTCCGTCCTCGTTTCGGACAAGCTCGATAAATCGAAACGACGCCGAGGCCCCGAGCGCGACATGAACGCCACTGTCGAGGAAGAAGCTTCCGAACAGCGACGGCGCAAGGGAGAGCCCATTTCCGACCGGTGCGTCGGCCGACTCCACTCCACCGATGTCTTCGATGAGGAAGAACACATGGTTGAGGCTGAGGGCCACGGCCCAGTACTCCGCGAGGCTGATCCGCGACGTGAGGCTGATGTCGTGGGACAGCGCCGCGTAGGTTTCGTAACGAAGGTCGAGGTCGACGCCGTCGCCAACCCCGAGCGTTCCGCCAAGGGTGAAGGTCGGAAGGAGCGTGCCGAAGCCCCCCGCGACGTGCATGCGCCCTTCGCCCGCGGGAACGGGGATCGCCCCCTCGGCAGGCTCACTCGCGCACCAGAACACGCACAGTATGAATGGAGCTGCTGTCATAGGGGAAGCGACGGTCGAAGGACTGGCCTTCTCCCTCCGTATCCGTCGCGCGGACCGCGAGGAAGATCTCTCCTTCTCGCTCCGGTGTCCACTCGAAGCTGAACAAGGTCCACAAGAGACCGGACCAATCGTCTTCGAGGGTATTGAACACGAGGTCCGCTTCCTCCCAGCCGCGATCGGTGCGGACCTCGACTTTGTCGATCCCCGGGCCCGCGCTGACCGCGAGGCCGGTGAGAAGCACGGGCTCGCCGCGGGTGACCGCTTGGTCGCGCCCCGGCGTGTCGAGGCGGCTCTGGGTGGCCTTCACGCCATCGAACGCGCTCGAGAGGCCGCGGAACGCGCCCCACTTCGCCCATTCTCGAACCACCGTGATCGAGTCGAGCCACTTGACCGAGAACATGCCATAGCGATTTGGAAAGAGCGCCCGGAGCGGCGCACCATGGTTTGCGTCGAGGGGTTGACCCCCGAGGGAATGCACGAGCAGCGCATCGTCGTTATCCAACACTCGACGCGGAACAATGATCGGGTAGCCGTCGAGGCCCACGAGGTAGAGGCCCCGCGCGTCGTCTCGAACGCCGGCGAGGGCCATCACGTCGGCGAGTCGAACCCCGGTAAACACCTGGCTGGAAATGAGTCCGCCGCCGGGCCGGTTGCCGATGCATTCGAGGGTGTAGGCCTTTTCGACCGGCGGGAGCGCTCGGATCTCGTCGAGGCTCAGGCGTCGCTCGTTGTCGACCAGTCCGTTGAGATGAAGTCGGTAGGTGCTCGGGCTCCGCGGATTGTCGGGGATCCCGTAGTTTGCGTTGATATAGAAGTCTTGGAGGGGCGTGAGGGGAGCATCCAGCGTGGGCTTGTGCCGAGAGTTGACGACCACCGCGCCGTCCAGCCCGCAGCCGAAATTCAGTGGGAGGACGGTTCCTCCGGTGGCCGTCGCCAAAACCTGGATAAACTGGCGTCGCTCTATGCCGCTTCGCTTGGTCACGCTCTTCTTCATCGTGCTATTCCTTCCGGCCTCTGCCAAGGCCGGCGGGTGGGCGCGGGCCGAAGATCAGGTCTTTATCCGGACCGGCGCCGGATTTTTCTTTGGGCAGCAGCCCTTTGAAGTCGCGGCGGGACCGAGCGGCACGTTTCGGGGGAGCGCCGCGGAGTTCTACGGAGAATTTGGTCTTGGGGCGAACTTTGAAGCCGATCTCTCGCTCCGCTGGGTATCGAATACCCACGACCTTGACGAGGGGCCATCGCGGACGCGCCGCGGCCTCGAAGACTTCGAGCTCCTTTTCAAATGGGCGGCGGTCAACGAAGGCAACGCGCTGAGCCTCCTCGCAGGGACGCGCATCGCGCTCTACGACCGCCTCGACCTCGAGCGATCGTTGGTTGGCGATCCCGAACTCGGACCGGGCGGCGCCGACATCTTGCTCGGCCTCTCCTTCGGCCACTCGTTCTATCCCGCGCCGCTGTGGTTCAATCTCGACCTTATCCACCGACTTCGGCTCGCTTCGCCGAGCAGTGGGCTCCTGCTTCGCTCCGAGCTCGGCGTTCGCCCGGCCCCGCCTCTCGCGTTTGCCGCGGTGGTCGAGCTTCAGCCGGCGTTTGGTCGGGACCTCGACTCTCCATCGAACTCGCCCGCGCCGGTGCCGAAGGCGTTCGGCCTCGGCCTCAAACTGCTCCTGAGCGTCGCCCACGGCTTTGGGATCCTCGGGGACTTTCTGTGGTTTCCCGACGTCCTCAACGATGGGCCGGGCGTGCGGTTTGGCCTTGGACTGAGCTACGAGACGCCGGCGAACTGAGGACCTGACGGGATCCATCGCCGAAGCGTCGCCCAAGCTGTTTCGCTCGGCGAGTCGAGCCCGTAGTATGGCCGGGAGGATGGGGACATTCGCTCTCAGAATCTCCGCGCTTGCCGAGGTGGCGGGGCTTGTCGGCCTCTGTGGCTGCGGTACCGACCTTGGGCCCTGCGACTCGGCCGCGGCCACCGCGGTGGTGTTCGACGACATGGGCATCCCGTACTACGCCGGCCAAGCCCAAATGAGGGCGTCGTGCGGGAACGGCGCGTTCTGTCATTCGGTGGGCGCGACCGGAGCCAATCGACTGGGCGCACCGGCCGAGCTCGACTTCGACATGACCGTGGCGACCACGGTGGTCGACGATCCGGCGGTGGATGAAACCGCACGCCTTCGAAATGGCGTCGAGCGAGTTCGAGATTGGGCGGGGCCGATCTACCGTTTCGTCGAAGGGGACACGATGCCTCCCTTTGGCGAGTCGACGATCACCGCCCACGCCGGCGTCTCGCGCTATCGCTTCGAAAACGGAGAGCGGATGCCCCAGCCCGACACCATCGAAGGGCTCGAGATTCTCCGGAACTGGCTCTCATGTGGCGCGCCGGTGGTGGAGCGGACGACCCCTCGCCCCGCGGGGAGCGAGCCGGTGGGAGACGTGGTGGAGGCTCGAGTGACGATGCCGCTCGAGCCGACCTTCCCGTCGCTCTATCAAAACGTGCTGTTCCCGCTCTGCGGCCAGAGCTGTCACAACCCGATCCTTCCGATGCAGTTCGACCGGAGCAATCTGGATCTTTCGACCGAGGACATCGCCTACCAAGCGCTGGTCGGCGAGGCGCCTCAAGGAGACACCTGCGGGGCGCAGGGCGGGGTGCTCGTCGACCCGAACATGCCGCCGGATAGCTCGCTCTTCATTCAGAAGTTCCAGACCGACACCACGACCTGTGGCGAAGAAATGCCGCCGGGGGTGGGAACCCCGGAGAACGTCGTCGAGGTGTTCCGTCAGTGGATCGCGGCCGGGGCGCTCCGGAACTGAACATGCCGCCGGAGCTCACCGACCGTCGGAGTCTGCCTCCAAAGCTTGACGAGGCTCAGCTCTGGAACGGACTTCGCGAGCTTCAGCTTCGGATGGTTCGGGCGGTGGACCGGGACGGGTTTCTCGATGAGGCGCTCGACCGAATCGTCGCCACCCTCGGCGCGGACCGAGGCCTGATTTTTCTGGGCGACCCCGGGGATGGGGCGCACGTGGTCGCATCGCGGCGCGAAGGTCGGGAGCTGACCGCGATCGAGACGGCGGAGGTCACCCACTCGGTGGTCGAAGAGTGTGTGTCAAAGTGCCAGACGGTCGTTTGGCGCCCCGAGCGCGAGAACCGAGGTTCGCTGATCGGGCTTGGCGTCTGGGCGGTGATCGCGGCGCCCCTTCGCGGGTCGTTCGAAGACGAGCACCGGACGATCCGCGGGGCGGTGTATGTCGACTTTCGCGATCCGATGGTCGAGATCACCGACCTTCACAAGCAGTTCTTTGAAGCGGCGACGCTCCTGGTGTCGGGGGTGCTCCAGCACCGGGCGCGCCTGGCGAACGCGGAAGAAAAGCTCGAGGTCGAGCGCGCGAGGGTGGGCGCGGCGACGGGTCCGACGCTCGAAGAGCTGTTGCGTCCGAAGAGCATGACCGAGCTCCGGCAGGACGTTCGAGCGGCGGTGGCGGGTCAGTCCTCGGTGATCGTCCTTGGAGAGTCGGGAACTGGCAAGACCGCGATCGCCGAGCTGATCGCGGAAGCGAGCGGGCAAAAGCCCGTGGTGCGGGCGGTGCTTGGAGCGAGCGACGACCTCAACACGATCACTTCGGAACTCTTTGGCCACGAACGGGGGGCATTCTCGGGCGCGACCGCCGCGCGAAAGGGCGTGGTGGAGTATGCCGACGGAGGCACGCTGATTCTGGACGAGATCCTGAATCTTCCGCCCCACGCCCAGCAGCTCCTCTTGGACTTTACGCAGTTTGGTCAGTACCGGCCCCTCGGCTACCAGGGGCAGTTTCCCAAGCAGGCGCAGGTTCGAATCATTGCCGCGACCAATGGCGACATGGCGGCGGCGATGCGCGAAGGACGCTTCCGTCAAGACCTGTGGTTTCGACTCTCCGCCATCCAGCTTCGCCTCGTGCCGCTTCGCGAGCGGCGTGAGGACATTCCCCAGCTTGCCGAGACCTATCTTCGGCGGCTCGATCGGGGGACGCCGTGGCGTCTCAGCGTTCCGGCGCGACGTCTTTTGCTTTCGGCGGACCTTCCGTGGGAGGGCAATGTGCGAGAGCTCGAGGGCGTGATGCAGCAGGCGCGAGATCGAGCTCGCGCGGAGGGGCCGTCGATCACCGCGATCCGCCCCGACCATATTCGACTCGCCGGGATGTCGGTGCGGGATGTGGCCCGGGCGCCGGGGACGATGGTCGCGGAGCCCGCGGCGAAGCGATTTGAGATCGTCCCCGATGAGCTCGACGACAGCTGGGCTCGGCTCCAGCGCGAAAAGGATGCCCTCGACGAGGTCGAGATCCGGCTCATCGAAATTGCGCTCAAGCGCCACCGAGGGGTGATCAGCCATGCGGCAAAGGAGCTCGACGTGTCTCGGACGAGTCTGATCAGCCGAATGAAGACCCTCGGCGTGGACTACCAGCGCTTTCGCGACTGATCGGGCGCCCCTCTACGTCATTCTCCGACGGGGCCGAAAAGGTGGGAGTGGGCGATCGCACAGCGAAATGACCGGTTTGGTCAGGACATGACGAAGTTGGTCACGATCTTGTGACCGATTTGGTCATGGCAGCGGCCAGATATCTGTTGCCAGTCTGATTGTCCAATCATTTCAGGAGATAGGCCTTGTGGCACGCGCCGTGCTCAACACTAAAGCAAGTTCGCAGGGGCACACGGAAACGGGAAGATGAGGCGGCAGACGCGATTGCCGCGCCATCCTTCGCGGCTGCGGTGCGCCTCCAGAGATTTGGAAAAGATAGGGAGAAAAGAACATGGCTCAATCCGTTGCACTCTACCTCAAGGCCAATGGCACCGACGTTCCCGGCGACAGCACCATCACGAGCCTCGGCCGTGAGGACTCGATCGAATGCCTCTACTTCGTCGACTCGGTGCGGACCGCGCGTGAGCGGGACAGCGGCATGGCGACCGGCCGGCGCACCTTCGAGCCGATCGTGATTCGGAAGCGCATCGACAAGTCGAGCCCGCTCCTCGCGAAGGCGCTCTGCAACAACGAAGTCTGCGACGCAGTGTTTAAGTTCTTCCGCCCGAGTCCGAGCGGGGACGGCACCACCGAGCAGTTCTTTTCGGTGGAGATCGGCGAGGGTCGGCTGGCTTCGATTCGGCGCGTGAGCCCGGACACGATCGATCCGGCGAGCGCGAACGAGCCGCCGACCGAGGAAGTCACCTTCGTGTTCCACCACATCACCTGGACCTACGAGCCGTCCGGCGCGATGCACCACGACAACTGGCGCGAGCAGGAGTAGTCACTCCCGCCACTTGGATGCCGAGAGCCGACCCTTCGGGGTCGGCTTTTTTTGTGCTTTCCATCATTCGAAACGCGCCACTGATCTCGGCTACCGTCGTCGAAAGACGCCCCACCGCCAGAGCCCGAAGCCCGGAAGCGGAAGGATATGGACCAACAGCAGGACACCGCCGAATCGGACGCTCCACATCATCAAACGAAACATCACCGGGCGATCCAGCGTCGTAGCCACGCTCAACGGCCCGATGATGCCGTCGTGGCTCCTCGTCAGCGCGCGCAGGAAGAGGCCCCCTTCGACTTCCCAGAACGTCGCGGGATACGCAAACGCTCGGCGTATCGCCTCCCCGAGCGGCAATGGCTCCATGGCCTCTCGGCGGCGGAGCACGACCCCGATCTGTGCCCCGCCGCCTTGAACGTACGCAGGAACGACCGCGACGTCTTCGATAGCTCCCCCACGCTCCACTTCGAAGACAAGGGTTTCGAACGCCCGGCCGGCGACTGCGCGCGGCACCTCCTCCCCTCGCGTGATTGGTTCGCCACCGATGCGGAGGATGCGGTCCCCGGGCTGGAGGCCGGCGTCTTCAGCGGCGGATTGCGGTGTCACTATGCCAACGATCGGTTCAGGTACGGACCCAGGCCAACCGGTGATCGCGACGCCGAATACTGAAAGCGCGCAGGCCAGGTAGATGGCAGCCAAACCCACGGCAGATCCGCCCAGCCGTTGCCCGACTGATGCTTCCTGTTCGAGCTCCGCCATCGTCCATAGGGGAATTGCCCGGAGCTCGAATTGCCGACGCTGGCACACGGTGCGGCCAAAACCGATCTGGAACCGTTTCACGCGAGCCCCAAGAAGCCGCGCACTTCCGGCGTAGCCAAGCTCGTGGGCGAGCCGCACGAACGGACCAAAGATCAGCGCCACGGCGATGACAACCACCCAACCCACGCCCTTCGGTAGCAGCCGAAGCCATGGGTAGCAAACGCGTACCCGCACGACGGTCGTGACGAGAGGGTGCGTCGCCGCGCGACTGGCCGTGGTTCCGAATGCGCGTTCGCTCCTGGGTGCTAAGGTGAAGGCCGTTCCTGGGGGCTCAGCACTCGAGGCTGGGAAAAAGGAGCCACATGCGCATGCCAACCACCCAAGGGGAGGGGTCCGTCCCTCCACCCGATCTCGAATCGCGGGAGGGCCTCGCCGCCGCGCTTCGTCGAACGCAGCGGCTTCGAACCGAAGGTGACTGGCGCGACCTGCCGTCCCTCGTTCCTGCGCTGTTTGCCAACGTGGGGCCGGTACGACCAGACATCCGCGACGAACGAGGTCGGCTCGCGCGGGCGACCGACGAAACCGTGCGTGAGATCTGTCGCCGCACTGAGAGCCATCGGCTCGTTTCTCTCGACGAGGAACTTCGACGAACCGCGGCCTTTCCTCCGATCGCACATCTGCCGGTGCAGGTTCGCAGCCACGATTCTTCAGACGATGATCGCGTCGGCCGCCAAGTGTCGGTCGAAGCGCTGGGTGTCCTCAGCTGTCATCCGAGTGGGTTCGTGCGCGAAGCGGCCGTCGCGGCCCTCGCATGGCACGCGAACCAGGCCGTTCCCTGGCTCCTCGTTCGCATCGTCGACTGGGTTCCGGTGGTTCGCGTTCTATCTGTGCGGACCCTACGCAGCTTACTGGAGCCCACAAATGCAACACCGTTTCTCGGCTGCCTTCCTCTGCTCCAGCGGCTTCGCGGCTTTTCCCGAGTCGACGTGAATCCGTTCCTCGACCACGCCAACGCGTGCGTTCGTGACGCGCCGGACGAGACGCTGGATCTCGGATTCCGCAATCCCCATGCAGCGGTGCGACGAGCCATCCTCCAGCTCCCGGCGATCGGGCATCGGCTAGATAGCCGTCGGCTCGAGCGCGCGCTTCGAGATGAGGACAGTGGAGTTCGGCTTCGAGCCGCTCAGTTGCTCCGCACCCGCAAACCGATGGGCCGCCCGCTCTGTGAACAGATGATGCGGGACCCGGTGGGTCGGATCCGACTCATCGGTGTCGAGCTCGCCGTCGGCGAGCATCCGGACCTCCTTCATCGCGCCGCGGTAGACCCCCATGGCGGGGTCCGGAGCCATGCCGGGTACTACCTCGCGCGCGACCATGAGTTCAATGCGAGGGCGTTCTATCGCAACGCCGTGTCGAACGGCGATTTTCGCGTGGGCGTGATCCTCGGTCTTGGGGACGTGGGGACGACCGACGATTGGGAGCGGCTTGTCCCTGCCCTCGATGAATCGCCGACGATCGCTCGCGCCGCGCTGAGAAGCATGCACCATCTTGCCCCAGAACAAACTCGAGAGCTTCGCCTCATGATGGTGGACGATCGTCGCACCGGCGTTGCGAAAGAAGCCGCCCGGTCACTCTCGAAAGAGATCCGCAGCGGTGACGAATCGGTGATTCGTGAGTACCTCCGCTCGCCGCGACTTCACGTTCGTTTGCACGCGGTCGCACTCGCCAGCCGATTGTCGACTTGGCAGAGTGCGGAGGTACTGTTCCCGGTTACCGATCCCACTCTGCGACAATCGGTGGAACGATTCACTTCTCGCTGGACAGAGAAGTACCTGGGCTACCGCTCCCGCATCTCGCATGAAGACGCGCAACGGGTTGCGGAACTCCTGGCGGCGGCGCCGCACGTTAGCCCGGGTACGAGAGCGCGGCTTGAGAGGATGGTGCGAATCTCAGCCCGTCGCTGAGGTTGGCCGTTTCGCTGCCCCTAGGGCTCGGGGAAGTAGAACCCGCGGACCCAGTCGTCGCCGATGCGGTGGCACCCGAGGCAAATCTCGGGCTCTCCGCTGAAGAGGGTGTCCCCGTCGCCGTTGTACTCGGCCCAGAACCAGGTGCCTTCGGTCTTCTCCATCACCGCGATGAGACCGAGGTCGCTTCCGTCGAAGCCGTCCTTCACGATGATCGAGCCGTCGGGCCACTGGTTGTTCTGGACTCCGTCTTGGAGGGCAGCACTGACCACATCGTTGATGTAGATGATCACCGAATCGTCGTGGGCCGCGCGGCTCGGCCGACGTTCTTCGTAACCCGGGGCCCGGGCCCAGCTTCGGTAGTCGGCGGCCTGGACCTCGGCAAGCAGCGCGGCGGCCATCTCCGGTTCGGTGTTTTCTCTGCATCCGCTCGGCAGGATTATCGACAGAACAGTGAGGCCGAGAGCAGCCGACACCGACAGGATCTGTCGGAGGAGAGCGAACCCATCGTTGCGACGCGGCACGAGGACAATGCTGCCGAATCATCCGGCCCGCTTCAATGCCGGAACCGGGGGGCGTGATCACAATGGTCGGGGCGGCGGCCCCCGAGAGTGGAGCGCGCCGATTCGTTGCGAGAGTACTCGCCGGGGCGAGCATGGCGGCGGTTCCCTCTCCGTGGTCGTATCGCGGACGGTCACCTGCCGCTCAAGGACATGGATCCTGCTGAGCCACTCGCTCGTCGCACTCGCGGTGTGGCAAAGCGTTCGTCGGCTGCTTCCGTCGACGTAGACAAGAAAAGGGGCCGCCGGCTCGAACCTGCGGCCCCCGATGGCTGAAGCGGCAGCCCGTCTCAGGGCGCGTCGCGCACGCGGTGGAGGAGCCGATAGTTCATCCCCGACCCGCCCGACGAATCGATGAACACCGCTCCGACGCCGCGAGGTGCCACCACGCCGTTGATGCGGGAGCCGTACTCGAAGCCGTCGACGAGAGGATTGCCGGACGCATCCGAGTTGTATCCTCGGCAATCGGTGGCCCCCATGGCGGCCCCGTCGTCATTGCACACCACCTCCGTTCCCGTCTGGGCGCTGCGCATGTAGACCCGGGGGTCGAAGTTGGTCGTACCATCGGTTCGCTCATATTCCGGGCGGGTTCGGGTAATGATTCCGATGGAGTCGCTGCGGCAAAGACTGAATACCTGCGGCTGCCCTCCACATGTGACGAACCACCGCGCGTCCTCGCCCGAAGAAGTGCCACCACACAGGCCGGCATTCGTGCTGGTCCCGATAAGGCCGGTGTTCGAGGTGACCCCAGTGCCGGAAAGCGCGGTCGTGTAGAAGAAGCTTGCGATGCTCGCGGGCATGAACTGCGCGTGCAGGGTGAAGTTGCCTGTCCCGCACCCGCCCACCGACACGAGATACGTTCCCGCCGTGAGGTGACCGTACACTCGAGCATCGCGCCTGCCCCAGCCGGTAGCGGAGCCACAGGAGTGGTCGTCCTGGCACCACACCTCACCGCCGCTGCTCGTGAGCGCCGCACCGGTGCTGTCGGTCACGAATAGCTTGGTGTCGTACGACGAACCTTGAGTGTCGAGGTAGAGCACCCCTGACTCGCTGAGGGTGATGCTGTACCAGACGTTGCCGCTGGATGCGCAACCAAAGCACTCGCTCCCGCTTGCCGGCCCGTCCTTCGTGGCGCCGGTAGTTGAGCCGGTGATGGTGACTTCACTCGTCCCCACCATCAGCGGAGCGGCGTTCATTCGCAGATCATTGTCGGGGCGGCACACGCTGGTCACGCACGATGTGCCCATTCCACATGCCATCCCGCAGCCGCCGCAGTTCATGTCGTCGCTGGTCGGGTCGGCACACGTCGCTCCGCATGGGATCTGCATCCCGGGACAGCTGCTTGCCATGCATCCACCCATCACGCACGCAGGGGTCGCGACGGGGCAGACGTTTCCGCACATCCCACAGTTCTGAGAGTCGATATTCGTGATCGTGCAGGTTCCGTTGCACAGCGTGGTGGGAGCGGGACACTCGCACATTCCACCCATGCAGTTCTGGCCCATCGGACACGCGTTTCCGCACATCCCGCAGTTGTTGGTATCGGTGTCCGTGTCGACGCAAGCGTCCCCGCACATCATTTCATCCATCGCGCAGCCGCAGCTTCCGTTCGTGCAGACCTGACCCGAGGGGCACGCCATCCCGCACATGCCGCAGTTGGCCTCGTCGGTCATCGTGTTGACGCACGCCGCGTCGTCACCCATTCCGCACACCATGTTTGGCGCGGTACAGCTCGATGCACAGGTTCCCATCGTGCAGCTCTGTCCCGCTGGGCACTCCATGCCGCAGGTGCCGCAGTTGGCGTCGTCGGTCATCGTGTCGACGCAGGCTGCACCGCAGCGCATCTCATTGCCCTGGCACATGGCGGCCGCGCACACCCCGTTCATGCAGCTTTCGCCGGCCTGACACGATCGGCCGCAGCTTCCGCAGTTTTGGTTGTCGCTGGTTACGTCCATGCAGCCGGCGCCGCAGTCGGCCATCCCAGCGTCGCACATCATCATCATCTGACACGAGCCGCTCACACACGCTTCGTCGGTCTGGCAGCTCTGTCCGCAACCGCCGCAGTGATTCTGGTCGCGGGACGTGTCGACACAACCACCGCCGCACATCGTTTCGCCGGCTGTGCACATGCCGCCACCGTCGGGCTCGCTCGAGTCGACCCCACCGGAATCGAATCGAACCGTCTCGCTGTCGTCTCCGCAGCCCGTCACCAGGGAAAGAAGCAGCGCACACCCGAAGCTGCATGCTCGTAGGACTCTTAAGCCAACCATTCAAATCTCCAATCCAACTGTTTACGGATAATCCTGATCGAGCGAGTCGCATTTGCCGACTCGCATTTCGCAGGTTGCCGACCAGGGAGAGGTGCCCTCGTCGGCGTATGAAATCGCTCGGCAACGATACGGCGAGAGGGGCCCGGACCTTCCTACTATCGAATTTGCGCTTTCGAGTCTGGGCAACGAACTCGCCTGGCCCCGCCGCTGCGTGGCGGGAGTGCGGCCCCGAACCATGGTCGTGAGCACTGCGAAAACGCGGGGACTACGCGATCGTTGAGCGCGGTTCGATGGTTGAGCGCGGTGCGATGGTTGAGCGCGGTGCGATGGTTGAGTGCGGTGCGATGGTTGAGCACGGTTCGATGGTTGAGCGCGGTTCGATGGTTGAGCGCTGTTCGATGGTTGAATGCGGTTCGATGGTTGAACACGGCTCAATGGTTGAACACGGCTCAATGGTTGAGCGCGGTTCGATCGCTGGCCGGAACGAAAGGGCCCGTGCCTTCGACGGCGCAGTTAGCGGACTGTGTCGTTCGAACGCCGGGCGGATCCGCGGCGAGATCGGGCGCGGAGCGCGAAGATCAGCACGACGAACAGCGCACCCACTGGCCAGCCCGCGGGGCCGGTTCCCGCGGAGCATCCACCCAGTGTGTCGCGGGGAGTGCTTTCCATCGGCGTCGGAGTCAGGGGCATGGTCGGGCCGTTGCACACCAGGTCCGCACCGCTGCAGTTCTGATCGATGCCATCCCCGCAGACCTCGACCGCTCCGGGGAACCGCGCCGCGTCGTTGTCGTCGCAGTCGCGATCTGCCGCCGCGCCATCTCCGTCCCGGTCCGGCACGCCGGGATCTCGGGGGACGATCGGAATGCTCAGCTCCACATCGTCGGGGCCGAACCAGGTCACGCCTTCCTGAACCAGGCCGAAGGATTCAGTCACGAGCGTGGGCTCGGTGACTTCCGGCGCAGTGATCATGAACGAGAAGCGCCCCACCGACCCGCTCGAGTACGAGCTGTTGTCCGGTCCCGTCGTGCGATTGAGGCTGGTCCAGTTTTCCTCATCGTAGAACCGACTCTCGCGGTCGTTGGGGCGGGTCGTGCCGAGCTGAGTGGTGGTGAGGTCCCAGGTGGCCGTCCCGGTGTTGCGCATCTCGACCCACACGACCGCGCGTTCGCCGCTGACCATTTGTTCGGGCGCTTCCTGGCCCACGTATTCGGCATCGTACACCGCGGCGTCACCGCCGGTCACCAGTGCCATGTAGCGGTCCCAGTCCCAGCCGGTTCCCGGGTCGGTGTGGGTCGCGCGCGGAACTTCCACGTGTCCAAGGATCCGCTCGCGCGTCATCGGAATGCCGTGTTTGTCACAGATCCACCGCGTGAGCTGCGCGCTCGACCGGTACATCTCGTCGGTGTACCAGCGTCCGGGATCTGCCACGAAACCCTCGTGTTCGATGCCGATGCTCTGCCGGTTGTACGTGGAGTTCCCGGCGTGCCATCCGTTGGCCGTCTCGTCGAGCATTTGAGTGACTTGTCCGTCGGAGGACCGAATCACAAAGTGCGCAGAGACGTTGGCGTCCGCATTCTGAAACCAATTGATCGCGCCGGAATAGTTGCCCTGAGTGGTGTGAACGATGACGTACTGGATCGTATTGCCCTGGCGGCTGGACTGATTCGATGTGTGCGCGGGCACCCAACGCGCGCCGGGGTAGGTTGCGCCTGCGTAGCTGCGCGCCACGCCGATCGCATCCGGAAGCTCGACCGGCCTTGCGTGGAGTCGAAGCTGCTCTCCGTCCGCGGCATCTCCAGCCACACCACGCCGCAGCCATCCGTACACCTCTTCGATGTAGGTTTGTCGGAGGCCCAACTCATCGTGCCCGGCGTAGTCGGCGACCACTTCGGCCCACGCCTCAATTTCGCGCGGAGGCATGCCATGGCGCTGGATCGCGAGTTCCCGAAGCACGTACGCGGTGGCAACGAGGCCCGCAACTGGGTTGGCGGCGATCTCCTCCTCGGTCCACCCGAGGTCATGGGTGGCTTCCGCCATGAACCCGGACTGCCAGGGCTTGATTCCTCCGACGCCCACCGATGTCGGCATGTGAATGTGAAGTGCACGCTCGGTTCCGAACCCATGCTCATCCACCGGAATCTGCCACCGCGTCTCGGTGTAGGAGATCGCAAGCAACAAGTCCGCGGGAACTCCCATGGTTTGTTCCGCGTGCTCGGCCGCCTCTTGCATCGAACTGGCGTCTCCAAGGTCCAATGTCGACGGGGCCGTACACCCGAACGCCATCGTCATAAGGAGGGTCCACCAACGCTGCACAGAACGAGTGAAGCAAATGGTGTGCCCCGGATCCTTGGGGATTGTGCGGACCCGAGTCCGCAGTCCCCGGTTTGCATTGACGACTCTTGCCCAAACTCCCTGGAAATCCAGCAACTCAGGTGTGCCGATGCGGCAGGACGATGTTCAGGAGATGGACGACTATCCTGGGGAGTTGCCTACAAATGCCTACTTGTGCACGGCTTCCGAACCGCGACGGGCCGTGGCTCATCTTGAGAGGGCTTCAATGGGGAAAGAGCCGTACGAGCTTTCGGGCGAGCACTTGGTGGCGGGTTGCCCGCCGATCGATCTTGCCGGATCCCGTCCGAGGTAGCTGAGTCGCGGAGAAGAACTCTTTGGGCCGCTTGAATGCTGCAAGGTCGTCCACCAGCGCTTGTCGCATCGGCGCTTCTTCCGGATGGCCCACCACGACCGCGACCAGCCGCTCGCCCCAGCGCGGGTCGGGAACTCCCACCACGCACACCGCTTCGATGCCGGCGACGCCTCTAAGCACTCCTTCGACTTCTTCCGGTGCGACGTTTTCTCCGCCGCTGATGATCCGATGGTCGCGTCGACCCTCGACGAAGAGCTGTCCATGGGCGCCGAAGTGGCCGAGGTCGCCGGTGTGAAAATAGCCTTCGTCATCCATGGGACGATCCAGTGTGCCATCGGGCTCAAGGTAGCCGTCGAAGAGGGTGGGGCCGGCGATGCAAATCTCACCATCGCAAATCCGAATATCGACGCCGGGCAGAGGGCGACCTGAACCTCGGGGGTTCGACAATCGCTCGCCCGGTCGCTCGGTGCACGCTTGAGCAGACGTTTCGCTCATCCCATAGGTGGTGAGAAGGGGAAATCCCCGCGCGTTGGCCTCGGCGAGGAGGTCTTCGTCGGCCGGTGCGCCCCCGATCAGTGCGGCTCGGACCGGAGGCAACGCCGGAAGGGTCAAGAGTGCTCGGGCCATCGTCGGCACAATCGAGATCAGCGTGGTTTTGGTCGTTCGCACGTCCTCAGAAAAGACCTCGGCATCGAAAGACCCGGGGGTCCCGAACACGACCGCGCGTCCGCCAAGGCCGCAGCGGGTGAGGATGGAAAGACCCCCCACGTGGGCCGGCGAAAGACTGCAGAGCCAACGATCGCCGTTGCGCCATTCAAGGTTCGCTTCGCTGGCCCGAGCGGCCGCGACCATGGCGCGCCGGCTGAGGACCACCGGTTTCGGAGCGCCACTGCTTCCCGAAGTGAAGATCACCGCGAGGGGCCGATCGACGGTTCCGAATCGAGGGGTCTCGATGCGGTCGGCACGAGGGCTCTCGGCATCCGTCCGACCGAGTTCGAGCCGAACCTGCGCCGCTTCGAGGGCGTGCGCGCGCTCGCGGCCGGTGAGCTTCGGATGAAGCGGCACCGCGGTGACCCCGAGCGCAAAAAGAGCGTGAAGCTGGACCGCCGTCTCGATCGTCGGGGACCCGTCGACCGCCACCGCGACCCAACGCTCGTCTCGAGCGATATGCATGTTCTCGAGTTCCATCGCGACACGTGCCGCGGTAGTCGCGACCCTGCGTCGAAGCTCTCCGTACCGCACCATCGCCGAGCCTTCGACGAGAGCCGGTGCGTCGGAGCGCGCGTCTCTTCGAACCATCATGGCGTTCGGAGCAGATTCTTGCGGTCGGCGATGAACGAGCCCGAGCTTTCAAGCGTGACGCCGAGGCCCGAAGCGTCCGGGACTTCGACCGACGGACCCTGCGTCGGAGCACCCCGGGCTGGATACCCGTCGAGGCCGGGATGGGGACCGAGACCATGATCGGTGTTGACCCCAACCGCCACCGCGAGGTGAAGGAGGGCGGTGTAGCCGACCCATCCTTCCAGTGCGTGGCTCACGATCGGCTCCGCGCCCAGGTGACGGCCGGCTTCCGCAAAGCGAAGGGAGCGCGCGAGACCGCCGAGCACGGTGGGCTTGAGGACCAACGCGTTCGGTGAATAGGGAAGATCTTGAAGCGATTCGGGTTCGAGGTTCGCGAGGGATTCGTCGAGCCCGAGCGGCAGTCCCAATGCGGCCGCATCGCCGGGTTCCTCGGTCGGCTCTTCAACCAAGGCGAAGTCGAGCTCGGCGAGGGCTTTCGCATCGCTCGACGATAGCCGCCGGTTGCCGTCGGTGCGGTGATGGAGGTCGGGGTATCGAGCCATCGCCTCTCGGATGACTTCGAGATCGGCGGCGAGGGTTTCGGGTCGGAGCTTCCATTTGACGGTACGCCACCCTTCGGCGGTCGCGTCGTCGAGCGCGGACAGCGCGTCGTGGTCCGGCCGAAGCACCTGCGCCGAGCGTACTGACCGCTGCTCCACTGACCGCCGCTCCACTGACCGCCGCTCCACTGACCGCCGCTCTGTACCACCGAGAAGCGCGTAGAGCGGAAGGCCTTCCCGCTGACCTGTAAGGTCGAGGAGAGCAGTTTCCACACAAAAGCGAGCCGACGGAGACGCGAGGGATGCAAGCTTGGGGCGGCCCCCGCCGAGGGCGGACCAGTCGGCGTTTCGGAGGCAGGCCTCGGCTCGCTCGATCGTGTCGCTTCCGTGGGTGTCGATCGGAGAGGCCTCGCCGAAGCCGATTCGTCCACCTTCGTCTTCGAGGGTCAGGAGCAGGGTGGCCGGTTTCTGCACGCGAAACACGGCCGCCGAGGATGCGAGGGGAATCTTCGTCAGCTGCGCACGGCGAATCACCCCGACGCACCGAACGCCACGCCCACGCTGAAGAGGGCGCCGTAGCTCAGAAGAAGCATCGCGGTTCCGAAGAGCGCCTTATTGAGCTTCTTTCCTTCGGTTTTGGCAACGAAGATCCAGAGCATCACCGCGACCGGAAAGGTGAGCCCCGCAAGGGCCAAGAGCGGCGGCTCGCCGAGGTAGATCAGCGACAGGAGCGTGACATACGGAAGAAGCAGCATCACCGCATATTCCGCGAGACCAAACGTCCGACCAAAGCGCGTCACCAGCGTTCTTTTATTGGCCTTTCGGTCCGTCGGGAGGTCGCGCACATTGTTCACGACCAAGATCGCGGTTGAGAGCGCGCCCACCGCCACCGCGCCGCCCCAGCCCAGAGCCCCGAGTTCGCTCCCCTGCACCGCGATCGTGCCGAACACCGCGGCGAAGCCGAAGAATGCAAACACGAAGATGTCGCCGAGTCCGTTGTAGGCGAGCGGGTAGGGGCCGCCGGTGTACCCGATCCCGGCAAGGATCGACACCACGCCAAGGCCGAGAACCCAGAGCCCCGCGACCGTCGCGAGGTAGATTCCAGGGACGAACGCCAATGCGAACACAAGAATCATCGCGTTGCGCATCGCCCGCGGGCTGAGGAGCCCAGCGGCCACCGCCCGGGTCGGTCCGAGCCGGTCCTCGTTGTCGGCGCCCTTCTCGAAATCGAACACGTCGTTCGCGAAGTTGGTGCCGATCTGAATGAGAATCGCTCCCACGAGAGCGGCGATCGCCGCGTCGGCACGAAAGCTCCCGTGAGCGACGGCGATGGCGGTGCCCACCGCCACGGGGATCAGCGCAGCCACCAGCGTCGGCGGGCGCGACGCCTGAATCCACACTTTCACGGGAGACGGTGGGGCGTTCATGAAAGGACAAGCTCCTCGG
>JBCCZL010000027.1:0-31575 GCA_039187775.1 Myxococcota bacterium | reverse complement strand
TTCATCGGCCGGCTCGACGAGCCTGCTTCATGAAATGCTCGGGTTCTGGTAGAAAGGCGCGTGTCCGTGGCCCATTCGGGCGACGGCGTGGAGGTGATGGTGTCGGAAGGTAAAGGGAAGGTCGCGCTAACCTTCAAGATATATAGCGGCGACGAGCTCCTTCGAACGGAGGAGTTGGCGCAGGACATCATCAAGGTAGGCAAGTTGCCGTCGAGCCATCTGCGGATCGACGACGACAACGTCTCCCGGATGCACGCGGTCATCGAGGTCACCAGCCCCGATGAGATCTACATCATCGATCTGGGATCGGCCTCCGGCACCGTGGTGAACGGTAAGAAGGTCAACAAGTGCAAGCTCCAGAGCAGCGACGAGATCGTACTCGGAGACACGCGGGTGGTGGTCGAGATCAGCGGAGCCGAAGCCCTGGACGAAGAGGTCACGCAGGTGGCGGCTTCGCCGGTGGCGGCTTCGCCGGTGGCGGAAGCAGCGGCGGAGGCTGCTGCAGCGGCTCCTTCGGTTCCCGCACCGGCGGTGCCGAACCCGTTCACGGCGCCAGCGGCGGCCGCAGTGCCGAACCCGTTCGCGGCTCCCGTCGCGGAGGCCGAGCCTGAGCCGGCGGCGGCGACGGGAGACGTTCAGTACGGCATCGTCGCAAGCGGCCCCGCGGTCGCCGCGGATGAAGTCGAGACCGGCGCGGAAGCGGTGGAGGTGGTCATCATGTGGGGCGACAAGAGCGTCCTTCATGTGGAGCACCTCTCGCCGCCGCGACCGTTCTATATCGGCGAGCCCAACTCCAAGGGCAAGCTCGTTGGCGTCGACTACATGATCGGCAAAGAGGTCATCAAAACCGACCGCATGCCGGTAGTGGTGCCTGCGGGTGGTGGCGTGGCCGCCGTGATTCCCCAGGGCGCGACGGGAACCGTCACCGTCGGCGAACAGACGATGACCGTCGAGGAGCTTCTTTCGAGTGGCCGGACTCAGCCCTGTGCGGAGATGCCGGGCGCGCAGCAGTACACCCTTCCGCGCGGGTCGACGGCGAAGGTCGAGTTCAACGGCCTGACCTTTATCGTGAAGCCGGTGGTGGCGGGAAAGAAGATCGTTGGGACCTTCGGGGACTGGATCGCACCGCTCTTCTTCCTCTTCGCGTGTTGGTTCGGGTCGGGGATCATCTTCGGCATCTTCATGCTGATCTTCTACTTCATGCCCCCGTCGTCGGCGTCGCTATCGCTCGACCTGATCGACACCAACTCCCAGCTCGTTCAGTACCTGATGGAACCGGACGAGACGATGGAAGAGGAAACCCCCGAGTGGCTCCAGGAGCAGGAGCAGGACGACTCGGAGGGCGGTAAGGGCAAGCGCCACAAGGGCGAAGAAGGCCAGATGGGGAAGAAGGAGGCCAAGAAGACCACCAATCGGTACGGCATCGAAGGCCCCCAGGATAACGAAGATCCCCACATGGCTCGCGAAGAGGCACGGGAACAGGCGCGAACCGCCGGCATTCTCGGCGTCCTTCAGCAGACGACGGGAGCGTGGAACTCACCGACGTCGCCCTTTGGACGAGACACCGCACTCGGAAACGACCCGATGAGCGCGCTCGGTGCCCTCATGGGTGACCAGATCGGGGAAAACTTCGGCTTCGGCGGGTTGGGCCTTCGTGGCACCGGCCGTGGGGGCGGCGGCACCGGTGAAGGCACCATCGGCCTCGGCAACCTTGGCACCATCGGTCACGGTGGAGGAGGTGGCGACGGCTCGGGCTATGGTCGAGGGGCCGGTGGCTTCAGTGGTCGAAGTGCCCGTGTGCCGCAGATTCGGTCGGGAGCGGCAGATGTTCGCGGGTCGCTGTCCAAGGAAGTCATTCGACGGGTGATTCGGCGACACATCAACGAGGTCCGGTTCTGTTACGAGCAGGAACTCAACTCGCGACCGGATCTCGAGGGTCGCGTCACCGTGTCCTTTATTATCGGCACCAGCGGTGCGGTGCAGTCGTCGACGGTGGCGAACAGCACGCTGGGTAATAGTCGGGTGGAAAGCTGCGTCGCGGGAGCGGTTCGCAGGTGGTCCTTCCCCGCGCCGGAGGGAGGCGGCATTGTTGTGGTCAACTATCCGTTTATGTTGACCTCCTCAGGAGGCGGATAGCGACGCTCGGTTCTTAGGAACGCCGGCTGTCAGGGAGCTCTGCCGAGAGCTCTCGAAGAGCCCTGTCGAGAACGTAGAAAGACCCCAGCATAAATGATGAAGCCGCCCTCTCTTCGAGCTGGGCGGCTTCGTCGCGTTTGGGCCAAGGACCGCGTTCACGAGGATGCGGTGGCGGAACCAATCCGCTGATAAACCGTTGAGTTGGAGACGAAACTGGCAGTAGTATCTCGGCCGAGCCCGCTGGGCTCCGCAAGTGGGAGAGTGCTCGATGAAGCAGCGATTGATGGCGGCTTTTGTAGGACTGTTCGTCACCCTGATCGGAATGGGCGGCAACTGCAGTCGGGCCCGAGTGGAATCGATGAACAAGATGAACGAGGGCGTCATGTTTGCGCAGACCAAGCGCTACGTGGACGCGGTCGACCGTCTGGAACAGGCGACGGCGATGGACGCGACGAACGAGGAGGCGTTCTACAACTTGTCTCTCGTGCACATCGAAATGCAAAACTTCGAGCGTGCCCGGGACGACCTTCAGCGCGCGATCGCGCTCAACGGCGAGCGAGCGGGCTACCACGAGAAGCTCGGCACCGTACTGATGCAGATGGACAACTGGACCGAGGCGAAGGCTGCGTTTGAGCAATCGATCGCGCTCGACCCGTCGCTGTTCAAGGCCTACTACAAGCTGGCTCAGTGTCACGAAGAGCTCGACGATCCCCAGAGCGCGCTCCAGCAGTACACCCTCGCGATCGAACAGGGCCCTCGATTCCTCGAGGCCTACTCGCAGCTCGGCCGACTCTACGCGAGCCTCGGTTATCTCGACGAAGCGGTCACCGTGCTTCAGAGTGCGCTCCAGGTGGCGCAGCCGGGAACCGCGGAGGAGGCGCTGGTCCACCATCTCCTCGGCACGGTGTACCAGCAGCAGCGCAACTTCGACGGCGCCGTTGGCGAGTTCCGTTCGGCCCTGGACATCGAGCCGGGCATGCATGACGCGCTGTTCTCGCTCGGCTGGACCTATTCGCTCCAGGAAAACCGCGACGAGGCGCAGCGCTATCTCAAGAAGTACGTCGACACCGCGGGAGCGGAGGCACCGTCGCACTATATGAAGGCAGCCACCGATCGGCTGGGCGAGCTACAGCAGCTCTAGCAGTTATTTTGAGGAGCCAGGGCGAAGCCCGGTCGTGGGGGCGAACGGTACCGTCCCGTGCTGAAGGCGCGTGCGGAGCGTTGCACCCACCTCGGTGGGCGGGGCGCCGAGCTCACGCGCGGGAGTCCGCCACGCGTCGCCAGGCGGCGGATGCCCTCCGTCTCAGATCTCACCGCGCACTGGATCGACAACGCCCACGCGGGCCGAGGCCTCGATGAGCTGGCGCGAAAAGCTCGATGAGCTCGAGCGGCAGGGTCGGTATCGGGCGGCGGCACTCCTGCTGGCGCGGGCGATTGAAGAGGAGCGAGACCTCGAGGTCTTGGTGGCCTATGCCAACCGTCTTGACGAGCTCTTTCTCCGACGAATAGACGCGGTTCGCGCATATCTTCGAATCATCAGTCTCGACCCGACCTATGTGGGGGCGTGGCGTCGAGCGCGGGCGATTCAGCGGTCCCTCGGACAGCTTCCGACCTTTGTCGAAAGCCTCGAGGATGAGCTCCGCGGCACCACCGACCACGCGCTCGCGGCCGACCTTTTTCGCCAGCTCGGCGATGCGCTTCAAGATCTTGGAGACCACGAGGGTGCGGGAAAAGCCTACCAGCAGGCTCTCGCGGCCGGGCCCGAGGACGAACTCGCGGAGGCGCTCTTTCTCGATGCGACGTCCAACGAAGTCCGCGCCACCGAGCGGATGGGAGAGCTTGCAAAACAGGCAGCTGGCGTGTCGTCCGGGGCAGCGTGTTACCTCCTGCTCCGGGCGGCTCGGATCGCCGCCCGGCTCGGGACCGCCGAACATGTGGCGTACCTCGAGGCGGCGATTCGGGCGGTGCCCAACAATCTCGTGGCCCACGCCGAGCTCGATTCGGCGTTCGCAGCGCGGGGCGACCTCGAGGGGCTTGCCACGACGCACGAACGGCTTCTGACGTCGATAGGCGACGCGGAGCTTCGGGGCCGAGTCGCCGTGGAAATGGCGGCCCGCTGGATGAGCCGGTTTCATGATCACGAGACCGGTCGCGGGTTTCTCCGGCGGGCCCGCGATGCCGATCCCCGATGTCTTCCCGCGCATGTGGCGCTCGTCCAGCCCCTTGTCGAAGGGAAGGACTGGCCGGCGGCGCTCGAGTGCTTGGATGAGGGACTCGCCCTCGTCGAGCCGTCGGGTGCGCCCGAACCGAGCCGTGCGTTCCTTCTCACGACAGCGCTGGAAATTGCTGTTGAGGGCCTCGAGGACCTCGACCGCGCTGGACCGTATGTAGGCGCGCTTCGCCAGGAGGTCCCTGACCATCCGGCGCTCCGCCGTTTTCCAAGCCAGGACGAGACCGAACTTTCGTCGCCGAAAGGCGCGGCGCCTGATGGTATCGTTGGCGCCGACGCCGAAGTGCGGTCGGCGTCTCCTGGCCCTTCCGAAGAAGAGGCAACCGAGAGCATGTCGAGTTCCAACGAACACGAGGACGAGATGGTCGACGACAATGGTGCGGGCGAAGAGAGTCCCGAGATGACCGACGCGGCAGAAGCGCCGCGGGAGCTGACCGAAGAAGAACAGGCGAAGCTCGCCGAGCTTGATGAGCAGCTCGCCAAGTTCGAAGGACAGAAACGCTGGTCGGATTTCATTCGGACGCTCGTTGCCAAGGCCGAAGTCCACGTCGACCCGGCCAAGAAAGTCGAGCTCTACTCCGAGGCGGGCCGACTCTACACAGAGAAGTCGTCGAGCCAGGCCGATTCGATCAAGTGCTTCGAGCAGGTTCGGGCCTACGATCCCTACAACGTCGAAGCGTTGATGCAGCTCCGTACGATGTACGAGAAGCGCCGCGATTGGGA
This sequence comes from Myxococcota bacterium, assembly GCA_039187775.1. Taxonomy (GTDB): domain Bacteria; phylum Myxococcota_A; class Polyangia; order Polyangiales; family JBCCZL01; genus JBCCZL01. The sequence goes on along the minus strand of JBCCZL010000027.1, from coordinate 26,486 downwards.
GAAGCTCATCGGCGTGATGCGCGCGGAAGCGGAGCTGATGGATCCGGACGACCGACCGCTCCGCTACGTCGAAATGGCGGAGCTTGCGACGCAGCGCCTCCGAAAGCCGGACATCTGCATCGAGCTGTGGAACCTCGTCCTTGAGGCCGACCCCGAGAACCCCGACGCGCTGGCCGCGCTCGTTCAGCTCCACGAGCGCGCTCGCAACTGGGAGCCCCTCGCTGCGGTGTTGGAAAAGCGTGTCGACGCGCTGACCGAAGACAAGGAGCTCAAACAGCAGCTCCAAAAGCTCGGCATGATCTACGCCGACAAGCTCGGTGACGACGAAGGCGCGGTGCGGGCGTTTTCTCGCCTCCTGTCGATCGACCCCAACGACCGGCGCGCGCAGGAGCAGCTCAAGCGCCGCTACGTGGCGCTCAAAGCGTGGGATCAGCTTGAGGAGTTCTACGGTCAAACGGAGAAGTGGGACGAGCTCATTCGAATTCTCGAGCGCGAGGCCGACGGCAAAGAGACCTCCACTGAAGAAAAGATCGAACTCCTCTTCCGAGCGGCGCATCTTTGGGAGACGAAGAAGGAGAAGTCCGACCGAGCGGCGCGGGCTTACGAGAAGGTCCTCGCGGTAGATCCCGAAAACCTTCGAGCCGCCGAAGCGCTGACGCCGATCTACGAAGGGGCCCGCGACGCGAAGAAACTCGTGGTGGTCTACGAAGTACGGCTCCGGCACATGGAGGACCCGGCGGAGAAGATCATGCTCCTTCGGGAGGCGGGGCTCCTCTACGAAGACCGGCTTCGAAAACCCGAAGACGCGTTTGAGCGTTTCCTCGCCGCGTTCGCCACCGACCCGAGCCAGGAAGTCGTGCGCGAGGATGTCGAGCGGCTCGCCGCCAAGGTCGACGGATGGAACCGCGTCGTCGAAGCGTACCAGGGGGCGATCGAGCGCGCGGAATACGAGGACGAGCGCATCGAGCTTCAGATGAACTTCGGTCGAGTGCTCAGCCAGATGGGCAACGTTGAAGACGCGATCGCGCAGTACCGCGCGGTCTATGACACCCGAAGCGACCACGCCGAGGCGATCGCCGCGCTCGGTGAGCTCTATCGCCAGACCGAGCGCTACCGGGATCTTCTCGATGTGTATGAACGACGCCTCGAGCTCGAGACCGACCCCGACCAGCGGCTCCAGCTCGCCTACGGCAACGCTTCGCTTTGGGAGAACGAACTCGCCGACCCCGATAAGGCCATCGATGCCTATCGGGCGATCATCGACGAGTACGGCGACGAGCAGACCGAGGCCTATCGCTCGCTCGATGTGCTGTACGAGCAGCGGGGCCGGTACCACGACCTTGCGGAGACCCTCGAGCGCCGGATCGACCTCGGTCCCGAGTCGCATGAAGAACTCGCCGCGCTCAAATTCCGCTTGGCCCGCGCCCTCGAACAGCACCTCGAAGACAAGCCCCGAGCGGTCGAGCTCTACCGTGAAGTGCTGAGCCTCATGCCGGAGCACGACGGTGCACGGGAGGCGCTCGAGAGCCTCCTGTCGTCGGAAGAGGTCGCCACTCAGGCGGCCGAGATCCTTGAGCCGATCTACGAAGTCCGCGGTGACTGGGAGTCGCTCATTCGCTCGCTCCTCGTGCTCCATCAGGGCGAAAACGATCCGGACCGCCGCCTCGAACTCCTCACCAAGGTCGGGGAGGTCTACGGCGAACGCATCGGCGATCAGGCCAAGTCCTTCGAAGCGTTCTGCAACGCTCTTCGGGAGCGCCCCGACAGCGAAGAGACCCTCGGCCGGCTCGAGGTGCTCGCGGTGGAGCAGGAGAGGTTCAAGGACCTCGTGGGACTCGTGAGCGAGCTCGCGGAAACCACCGACGATGTCGACCTGTCCCGCACCCTCTGGATCAAGGCTGCCCAGATGGACGACGTGCAGCTCGAAAACGTCGACGGTGCGGTGATCGCCTATCGTAAGGTGCTCGACCAGGATCCGGGAGACCTCGAAGTCCTCACCGCCCTCGAGGAGCTCTACCGGCGCACCGAGCGCTGGAAGGACCTTCAGGGAATCCTTCGCCGCCGGGCGGAGCTTGAGGATGACCCAGTGCAGCAGGAAGAGATCCTCGCGCAGATGGCGTTCATCTACGACAACATGCTCGAGGCGCCGGACGACGCGATCAGCGTCTACAAAGAGATCCTCGAGCTCGATCCCGCAAGCGAGCGCGCGCTGGGAGCGCTCGACGATCTCTACGCACGGCAGGAGCGGTGGACGGAGCTTGCCGACAACACGGACCGTCAGCTTGCGATGGCCGAGGACCCAGAGCGACAGCAGGCGCTCATGCTTCGGCTCGCGGAGCTCCGCGAGAGCAAGATGGGGCAGGTCGAGTCTGCAATCGAAGGGTTCCGTGAAGTCCTCGAGCGGGAGCCCGGCAATGTTGATGCGCTTCAGTCGCTCGAGCGGCTGATTCAGACCGACGAACACCAGCTCCTCATCGCCGAGATCCTCGAGCCGATCTATCGGGACTCGCACCAGCACGAAAAGCTGATCTCGGTCCATGAGATCCAGGCCCAGCACGCGCGCTCACCGGACCGCCGGGTCGAGCTTCTTCATCGGATCGCCGAGCTTTACGAGCTCGCCCTGAGCGATGTGGACAGCGCGTTTCAGAGTTTTGCTCGGGCCCTCGCCGAAGATCCAGCCAACGAGATGACCCAGGACAGTTTGGCTCGGCTTGCGTCGATGAACGCCAACTACGAGGCGCTCGCGCAGGTCTACGAACAACGGGTCGCGGAGATCGAAGACCCGCAGCTTCGGGCGTCGATTTATGTGAAAGCGGCCACCGTTCGAGAGGACCAGCTTGGCGACGTGCCGAACGCGATCGCCCACTACCAGAAGGTCCTCGAACTCGACGACCAGCACATCGAGGCGGCGAGCGCACTCGAGCGGCTATTCCAGCTCTCCGAGCGATACGAAGACCTTGCCCACATCTACATGACGAAGTCCGCGATGCTCGCGGACCTCGACGAGCAGAAGGACTATCTGTTCCGGGCGGCGTCCATCTACGAAGACATCCTCGAGCGCCCGGTCGAAGCGATCCCGATCTACGACAGGGTTCTCGAAGTCGACGGAGAGGAGCTCCGCGCTCTCGACAAGCTTATCGAACTCTACCTCCGCCTCGAGCGCTGGCCCGAGCTTCTCGAGATCTACACCCGCAAAGCCGACATCGTCGGCGACCTCGACGAGAAGAAGCGCATTTACGTGGAGACCGGTGCGGTCTACGAGCGCGAAGTGGGTGACGTCGAAAAGGCGATCGACACCTACCAGCGCATCCTCGAGATCGATCCGGAGGACCTCACCGCGATCGGCCGGCTCGACGCGCTCTACCAGTCGACCGAGAACTGGCAGGAGCTCCTGAGCGTGCTCGAGCGGGAAGCGGACCTCGCCCAGGACCCGAACGAAGTCATCAGTTATCGCTATCGGATCGCGGAGCTTTGGCACCATCGGCTCGACGACCAGGAGCGGGCGGTCGACATCTATCGCGACATTCTCGAGGTCATCCCGGAGCATCCGCCGACGCTTCAGGCCCTCGAGTCGATGATCGATGCGGGGCAGGAGCCGGTCAACGCGGCGGGCGTCCTCGAGCCCGTCTACCGTCAACTGGCGCAATGGCCTCAGCTCATTCGGGTCCACGAAGTGCAGATCCAGCACGAGGAAGACCCGCACCGGAAGGTCGAGCTTCTTCACGCGGTAGCCCAGCTCTACGAGTTTGAGCTTGACCAGCCCCAGCCCGGGTTCGAAGCGTTTGCGCGCGCGCTTCCCGTGGACGCGGAAAACGAACACACCCTCGGGTCGCTCGAGCGGCTGGCAGAGAACCTCGGCACCTGGAACGAGGTCACCCGCCTCTACGACATCGAGATCCAAAAGCTCAAAGACGACTCGCCGGATCGGTTGATCGAGATGGCGCTTCGCACCGCGCAGATCTACGAGGTCCAGGTCGGCGATGTCGATGCGGCGATCGCGCGCTACAAGCTCGTGGTCGATGCCGATGAAGGTCACGTCGATGCCATCGAGGCGCTCGACCGGCTCTACGAAGCCACCGAACGATGGCCCGAGCTCGCGGAAATCCTGCAGAAGGAGATTCCCGTTGCGCCGTCTCCGGACGCGATCCTCAATCTTCAGTTCCGGCTGGGGCAGGTTCATCAGTCTCAGCTCGGCCAGGTGGACGAGGCGATCCAGCAGTACCGAGAGATCCTTGCGGTGGCTCCGGAACACTCGCCCGCGATGGGCGCGCTCGAGTTCCTGTTTGCCGAAGGCGTGCGTCCGCTCGTCATCGGCGAGGTCCTCGAGCCGCTCTATCGAATGCAGGAGTCGTGGGACAAGCTGCTCAACGTCCACGAGATGCAGCTGAACTATCAGCCGGACCCGAATGAGCGAGTGCAGATGATGCATCGCATCGCGGAGATTGGTGAAGAGAAGGCCCACGACCACTATCGGGCGTTCGTTTGGATGCAGCGGGCGCTCCTCGAGGACCCGGCCCACGATCACACCCAGGCCGAGGTCGAGCGCCTCTCGAGCATGCTCGACGGGTGGGCTCAGCTCGCGAACACCTATGCCGATGTGCTGGTCAACGGGGCGTCTGAGGAAACGAAGGCGCTCGTCGGCAAGAAGCTCGCGCGGGTGTATGCCGAAGAACTCAGTGACGTTCAGCGTTCCGAAGAAACCTATCGCTACATCCTGTCGGTGCAGGAGCGGGACCAGGAAGCCCTCGAGGCCCTTGACCGGATCTATTCCGAATACGCGGCCCACGAAGCGCTCGCCGAGGTCCTCAAACGACGGATCGGGGCTGCCGAGTATCCCGACGAGCAGGTGGAGCTGAACTACCGGCTTGGCCAGGTGCTCGAGGCGGATCTTGGGCGGACCGAAGAGGCGATCCAGGTCTACAAGCAGGTGCTCGAAGAGCACGACGAGCAGCACGCCGAGAGCATTCGAGCGCTCCAGCGAATCTACACCAACCGCGAAGACTGGCCGAACCTGATGGAGTCCTTCGAGCGGGAGCTGAAGGTGGTGGTCGGCGACACCGCGCAGTCGGATGTCTACGCGCGAATGGCCCGCTTGGCGTCGGACAGTCTCGGCGAACCGGAGACGGCGATCGGCTATTGGCGTCAGGTCCTCGATCTCCGTGGGGAAGACCCCGAGGCGCTCAACGCGCTCGGCGACATCTACGCGGGTCAGGAGAACTGGCGCGACCTGGTCGACATCCTCGAGCGCGAAGTCTCGATCGCCGACGAGGACGCCATGCGCGTCGCTGTCTACTCCGATCTCGGCCGCATCTGGTACGAGAAGCTCGAACGCGATCGAAACGCCCTCGACAGCTGGGAGCGCGTCCTCGACATCGATCCCACGAACACCGGGGCGCTCTTTGCGATTGCGGAGATCCATCGCGCCGCCAACCAGAACCACGAGCTCGTCGACACCCTCAACCGGGTGATCGACGTCGGGGCGGCCACCCTCGACGACCAGAGTCTCGAAAACACGTACATGCAGCTCGGCTATCTCTACTCGACGGAGCTCCAGCAGCCCCTCGACGCGATCGATAGCTACAACCGGGCCCTTGACGTCAATCCCTCGAACTTCCAGGCGATGGACGCGCTCGAGCACATCCATCGAAACGAAGCGATGTGGGAGGACTGCATTCAGGTGATGGAGCGTCGGGCCCAGGCGATCGATGATCCGGCGCAGAAGATCACCGTGCTCCTCGGCGTCGCCGAGATGTGGGCTAACGAGGCGGGGCGCCCTGACGAGGGCACGAGTGCCTACCAGCGGATCCTCGAGATGGATCCGAACCATGCCCACGCGTTCGAAAAGCTCGAGGAGCTCCACGGCGAAGCGATGCGGTGGGAAGACCTCATCGAGATGTACATCGGTCGGGCGGAGTCGAGCGAAGATCAGGCCGAGCGGGTGCTCTTGCTTCGAAAGATCGCCAAGGTCTACGAGGAGCAGCTGGCCGACCTGGATCAGGCCTTCGACGCGCTCAACCTTGCTTGGTCCGAGGACTTCTCGGATCGGGAGACGAGCGGCGAACTCGAGCGGGTGACCCGAGCGACCAACAAGTGGAACGAGCTTCTCACCGCGGCGAACGACGCCCTCGCCCAAGTCGAGGACCCGGAGTCGAAGATCGCGATCTGCCTCCACTGTGCAAAGTGGTACGGGCAAGAGCTCGGGCATCAGGAATACGCGATTCCGTACATCCAGCAGATCGAGAGTCTCGATCCCAACAATGTGCAGGCAAAGCAGCAGCTCGCCGAGCTCTATCGCGCCACTCAGCAGTGGCAGCAGCTCGCGCAAACCCTTGGCTCGCTGGTGCAGATGACCAACGACCCGAACGTGCGGGCTGAGACCTACGTGCAAATGGGCGACCTCTGCCGCGAAAACCTCGGCATCCCCGAGCAGGCGACGAGCTACTACACCAAGGCACTCGAAGAGAACGACCAGTCGGTTCCGGCGCTGGTTGCGCTCGAGCGAATCTATCGGGAGCAGGAGCGCTGGCCGGAGTACCTCGATGTGCTCAAGCGAAAGGCTGACGCGCTCGAGGACGAAGAGGAAATCCTCGCCGCGCGGCTCCAGATCGCAGAGGCCTACGAGGACCGGCTTCGGGATCTCGACTCGGCGATCAACACCTACCAGCAGGTGCTCGGCGTCGATGAGGTGAACCTCCCCGCGCTCAAGGGCCTCGAGCGGCTCTACGCCCACAAAGAGCGTTGGCAAGATCTTCTGCAGATCCTCGAGCGCGAGTTCGATGTCGTCACCACGGAGAAGGAGCGGATCGCCATTCTCATCCGGCTTGCCGGGATGTGGGAGGAAGAGTTCATCAAACCCGACAAGGCGGCGGAGCGCCTCGAGCAGGTGCTCGAGATCGACCCGGTGCATGACGGTGCGCTCCTGGGCCTCGCCCGGCTGTACAAAGGGATGCAGCGTTGGGATGAGCTCATTGCCACCTACGAGCGCCACATCAGCGCGACCCCGGACCGATCGGAGAAGTGCCGGCTGTTCAAGGCGATGGGAGAGACCTACGCCCATGAGCTCGACGATCCGGATCGGGGCGTCGATAGCTACTTGAATGCGCTCGAGTTCAACGAGGACGACGTCGAAGCCCTCGACGCGCTGACCCGGCTCTACGACAAGCGCGGCGACCACGCGTCGGCACTCGAGATGATGGAAAAAACCGCGAGGGTCTCGATGGACCCGGCGCAGCAGATCGATCTCCGGTACCGCATGGGCCGGATCCTCGACGAGCAGCTCGGGGATCGGGCGAGCGCGATCGACAACTACCAGGCGGCGATCGACGTCGAGCCAAGCCACCTGCCTTCCCTCGAGGCGATGCGGAAGATCCACATCGACTCCGGCGAGTGGGACGCCGCGGCGCGGGTCCTCGAGCAGGAAGCGCAGTACACGGAGAACCCGCGGGTGGTTTCCCGACTCCTCGTGGAGCTCGGACAGATCTGCGACGAGCGGCTCGATGAGCACGAGCGTGCGGTCAGCGTGTTCGAGGCGTCCTACAAGCAGGACCCCGACAATCAAGAGGCCGCGCTACCGCTCGCCAACGAGTACTACGGCGCCGAGCGCTGGGACGAGGCGTTCCCGCTGCTTCAGATGCTCGTCAAGCGAAGCGGCAATCGGGAGCCCGACGAGCAGCATCGGCTCGCGTTCATGCTCGGCGAGGTGTCGACTAAGCTTGGGAACGACGAGGAAGCGATTCGAGCCTTCAACAAGGCCTATCAGCTCGATTCCTCGCATCTGCCGTCTCTGCTCGGACTCGCGGGAAGCTACTACCGCACGAGCGACTGGGAGAAGGCGTTCAAGTTCTATCAGATGCTCCTCGTCCATCACCGGGACTCGCTCGGGAGCGACGAGATCACCGATATCTTCTACCGCCTCGGCGTTATCAAGCGGGAGCAGGGCGAGCGACGAAAAGCGCTCAACATGTTCGACAAGGCGCTTGAGGAGGACTCCTACCACCGTCCGACCCTCGAGGCGGTGGTGGGTCTCTACGAGACGCAAAATGAGTGGGAGCAGGTCATCCACTTCAAGAAGCAGATCCTTGAAGTCGCGGATACCGACGATGAGCGCTTCGACCTCCTCGATCAGATCGGCGACCTCTGGAAAGAGAAGGTTGGCAACCAGCCCAAGGCGATCGGTGCGTACTCGGACGCCTCGGATATCAAGCCCGAAGACCACAAGATCCTTCACAAGCTCCTCATCGCCTATCAGGAAACGCGGCAGTGGGAGGACGCGATCGAGGCTATTCAGCGAATCAGCGACCTCGACGATCGAGACGTCGCGAAGTCGAAGTACGCCTACACCGTGGGCGTTATCATGCGCGATGAGCTCAAGGATGCGGACCGCGCGGTCGAGAAGTTCAACGAGGCGCTCGATATCGACTCGAGTCAGCTCAAGCCCTTTGAGGCGATCAACAAGATCCTAACGCAGAAGAAGGACTGGAAGCAGCTCGAGCGGGCGTTCCGAAAGATGCTTCGTCGGGTGATCGGGAGCGGCAACAACGAGCTCATCTTCAATCTCTGGCACAACCTCGGCGTGATCTACCGAGACCGGCAAAACCAGTACGAGTCGGCGGCGAGTGCGTTCCAGGAGGCGAGCAAGCTTCGTCCCGACGACCGTACCGAGCACCAGATCCTCGCCGAGCTTTACGCGATGATTCCGGAGCGGGTCACCGACGCGATTCGAGAGCACCAGTGGATGCTTCGGCAAGATCCCTACCAGGTGGACTCGTATCGGGCGCTCTATCGGCTCTATTTCGACGCCCGCGAGTACGATAAGGCCTGGTGTCTCGCCGCAACGCTGACCTTCCTCAAGAAGGCTGACGCGGAGCAACAGCAGTTCTATCAGCAGTACAAGCAGGGCGGCATGATCAAGCCGCAATCTCGCCTCGATGAGGAGCGGTGGCTCAAGGACCTCTCGCATCCTGACGAGGACCCTTACGTCGGAAAGATGTTCGCCTCGGTGGTCGGCGCGGTTCACGCGCTACGGGCCTCCAGCGATAAGGCGCTGCACCTGTCGAAGAAGCATGAGGTCGACCCACAGACGTCGACGGTCACGTTTGCGCGGACCTACGGATTCGTCTCCCAGGTGTTGAATCTCGGCATGGTGCCGCGCCTGTTTCTCCGGACCGACGCGCAAGGGGGCATGGTGCACGTGGCCGGATCCAATCCTCCGGCGGTGGTGTGCGGTCAGACGCTGCTGAGCGGCTTCAATCCGCAGGATCTCACCTTCGTGATCGGCCGCCAGCTGACCTACTACCGGGCGGAACATTTCATTCGAACGCTCATGCCGAGCCACAGCGAGCTGCTTGTGATCCTAAAGGCCGCGATGCGGCTCGCGAACGTGTTGCCGCAGTCCGATCCGCAGACCGATCAAACGGCGGCGCAGCTTCAGAGCAAGCTGAATCCGCAGCAGGCCGATGCGCTTCGGGGCCTTGGTCGGCGCTTCGTGGAGGCAGGCGGCCGCACCGATGTGAAGCAGTGGGTGCAGTCGGTGGAGCTCACCGGTTGTCGGGCGGGCTTCCTCCTCTGCAACGATCTCGAGACTGCGGCTCGGATGATTCAGTCCCTTCCGCCGGAAGGCCCCGTGGATCTTCCCCCAAAGGACAAGATCAAAGAGGTCGTGCTGTTCAGCGTATCGGAGGAGTACTTCCGACTTCGACAGTCGCTTGGAATCACCATCAACGTCTAACGTCGTCTGCGGTTGTCATCCGCTGCCTTTCTAGGTCGCCGATCGGAGGCCGCGCGCGTTTCGTTACGCATCGACCCAGCGGGGCTCCATCCGAGCCTCGTGGTCGGTCGCGTCGATCGCAGGAGGGAGCTGCCCCGGCGGACGGGTCCCTTGGGCTGACGGATGAGGTATCTTTCCGTTGTGCGTTGCCCCGACCTGCCCAGGGTCTTCTCCGTCGTTCCTCTCCGACGCCGAGCGACTGTCGGAATGATCGCGATAGCCTCGGTTTTCACGGTGGTCGGGGTTGGGTCCACCGCGATGGCCCAGCCCTCGTCCTCGGAGGTGCAGGAGGCTCGCGGTCATTTCATGGCGGGCGAGGCGGCCGCCGAGTCGGGTCGCTGGGCGGACGCCGTCACCAGCTTTTCTAGGTCCTACGAGCTCTCGGGCGTTCCCCACGCGCTCTACAACTGGGCATTTGCACTCCGCGCCCTCGGCCGTCACCTCGAGGCACGAAACGCCTTTGACGAGCTTCTTCGCGACCACCCGGATTTTGACCGCGGCCTTCAGCGAGACGCCCGTCGATTCCGAGAGGAGGCCCACGATCGAATCGTCGTGATGACCATCGAAGGGCTCGATCCCGACACCGCGTATCAGGTCCGGATCGACGCGCGCACGGTGAGCGACGATGGAGCCCGTCCCCTTGCTGTCGAAGCCGATCCGGGGGCTCACACGGTCACGATTCGGGGAGAAGGCATTCAGCCCTTCGTCTGGGAAGGCGAAGTGGGGAACGGCGAACGCACGGTGATCGAAGCGGAGCTCAACCCGGTACGGCCGGGTCGGACGACGCCCGTCGCCCCGCTGGGGCCGGGTCCGGAAGAGCCTTCCGAAGAAGGAGGCAGCGTCTTTGCGAGTCCATGGTTTTGGGTCATCACCGTGGGGGTTCTCGCGATTGCGGGCGGCGTGACGGCGTATTTTCTACATGACGCAGCCCAGCTCGATCCTGAATCTGACCGCGTAGTGGAGCTTGATTGATGAGAAGTCATGCATGTCTTGCGTTCGCAGTCCTGCTTGGAGGATGCGCCACCGACGGAATCCTCGAAGTGGAAGTCGATGCCCCCCCCGCCGATGTGGGTCTGGGGGTTAACTTCATGCAGGTTCAGGTGCGTCCTGCGGTGGCGGAGTTCCCATTTGCCGACGACTGGCGAAGTCCCGACGACCTTGACGCGATTCGGCTCGGCGCCGCCCGGGCGGTCTATCCGATCAGCGTGATCAGCGATCAAGAGGGAGACAACATTCGTGTCAAGGTAACCCTCTGCGACACCGCAGCCTGCTCCGAGCTCGGCGATGAGTACGGGCAGGTGCGCTACGACATTGAAGCGCCGTTTTATGTCGGCGAACGGACGCGGGTGCGGGTCGAGATTCCCGACCTGGCGATGATCGACGTGGCCGCTCCGGTCATGCGGGAGATCGAGCGATGCGCGGTGGAAGGCTGCGTGGCGGGAGAGCTCGGGTCGGGCTATTGCCGGCTCGACAGCCAGCGGCACCTCTGCGAGTAGGGAAACGTCGGTCTCTGTGAGGAGCCGGATTCGGGACGACAACGACTGTTCGGGGGTCCGGTCGGGGGGAGGGGGACCCCGATGGTTCCGCCGGATGCCTGACCAGAGCACGCTCGGGGCGCTCGGAGTCTGCTAGACTCCGCCTGTGGATCCTGCCGCGAACCAGGAGCCCGTTCGCGCTCTCGGCCGGTATGAGCTCCTCTTCCGCATTGCCTCCGGCGGCATGGCCGAGGTGTACGCGGCCCGCGTTCGCGGCGAGGCAGGGTTTCAGAAGCTGGTCGCGGTCAAGCGGATGCTGCCTCAGCTCGCCGACGATGAAGAGTTCGTCACGATGTTCCTCGATGAGGCACGGGTGGCGGCGCACATCAATAGCCCGAACTGCGTGGCGACGCAGGATCTCGGTCGAGCCGACGACGGTTCGCTCTACATCGTGATGGAGCTTGTGGTGGGGGTCACCCTTGCCCGAATCCTCAAGTGGTCGGTGCGGGCGCGTCAGCCGATTCCCGTGGGTCTTGCGGTCGAGCTCCTCGGGCAAGCTGCCCACGGGCTCCACGACGCGCATGTGGCGACAACGCCGCTCGGGGCGCCGCTTCAGATCGTTCACCGCGACGTCTCGCCTCAGAACGTGCTCGTCGGGGTCGATGGTCGAGTCCGACTCACGGACTTTGGCGTGGCTCGGGCGGTGCTCCGCGTCACCCAAACCCAAGCCGGAAGAATCAAAGGCAAGTTTGCTTATTGTTCGCCGGAGCAGCTCAGTGGAAAAGGCGTCGACCAGCGCTCGGACGTTTTCAGCCTGGGCGTCGTTGCGTGGGAGCTCTTTGCGGGGCAGCGACTGTTCGTCGCCGAGCATCCACTGGAAACGATGGACCGGGTCAGGAGCATGCCCATCCCCGCGGTGAGTCAGATTCGGGGCGATGTCCCGGAGGCGGTGTCGAATGTCGTTGCCGCGGCCCTCTCCCGAGATCTGGATAAGCGGATTCCGACGGCGCACGAGTTCGATGAACGGATTCGAGCCGCCGCGCAGGACGCGGGGATTCCGATTCCCGAACGAAGTCACCTCACCCGGTTTATCCAGGCCGCCGGCGGAGAATCGCTCCACAAGGTGCGGGAGAACATCAAGCTCGCGCTCTCGAACCGGGGGGAAACGGGCCCGCCGATCGGAGCGGCCGGCGAACCGGAACAGGTGTTGACGCCAAGTGGTGTCCAGCCGTCGATTCAGACCGTGGACGATGAAGCGTCGGACCCCACCGATCCGACCACTGGAGCGCATCAGCCCCGAAGCCCGGACGCCGATGCATCGGTCCCCTCTCTCGCTGCGCATCCAAGCAGCTTGCTGCCTCCCTCCGAGCCCGTCCCCGAGCTCGCGCCACCGCGGAAGAACGGAGCGCTGGTAGCCATCGCGGCGGCGCTGGGCCTCGTGGCGGTGGTGGCGGCCATCGCGGTGGTGGCGACAAGCGACGACCCAGCCCCCGCCGAGCCGATCTCGACCCCGCCGAGTGCCGCGCAACCTGCGGCCGGCGATCCAGCCGCCACTCTCGACCCGGACGGCACCGGAGACCATTCCCCTTCCCACGCGGCGCCGGATCGCGAAGACGGAGATCGCGCGGCCACTCCGCGCGCGGAGAACGCAGGTACTGAAACAGGGGAGGGCGAGGCCGGAGCTCACGACCGGGTGATTGAAGGAGCAGTGACCGAACGAGCGGAGAGGGAAGGCGTGGAGAGAGAAGGCGTGGAGACGGAGGGCGCAGAGACCGACCGCGCAGGAACCAACGGCTCAGAAAACCTCCCGGACGAAGGGCGGGCTGCGGAGGCCGCCCGGCGGGCTCGGCTTGCTCAGCAGCGACGAGAGCGACGACAACGCGCCCAGCCGTCCAACCCTGCGGAGAGGGGGGCTTCACGGATGGAGGGCGCGCGACGAGGCTCCACGGGCCTGGTCACCTCAGGCAGTATCGATTGGGGCAACTGACCCGGTTCCGACAGAGATTCCGTGGCGAGGGGCATCCGCGCGCCAATCGGGCGCTGCACTCGGTGCGAAGATGCGGTAAGCACCGCCGGATGAAGACAAGCATTGTACTTCTTCTCTGCGTGGGTTTGGTCGGCTGCGGTTCGTCGGCAGACAACACGACTCCTTCGTCCACGACGGAATCCCCATCGTCCGGCACCGAGCTTCCCCCAGAGCCGGCGCCCGAAGCGGCATCGGGTGGGCTCGTGCTCGCCGAGTTGACGATGACCGATACCGGCGGACAAACCCTAGCGCTCCATGCCGACGGGTCAGTCGAGCTTGACGGCGGTACCAACATCAGCATCGATCCGGACGGACGGGTCACCGCCGACGGTGAGGTCATTGCGGTCCTCGAGGGCAACAATGTCGTGGCCAACGGACAGACGGTGGCCACGATCTCCGAAGACGGGACGGGGCAGATCGGAGACCGAAGGGTCAGCTTCGACGAGACTGGGGCGCTGGTGGGGGGCAATCCCGACGGCCCCGGCATGACCCTGTCGCCCGCGGACACGCCCGCACGCCGCGCGGCGATGCTCCTTCTGATCGTCATCACGCTCTGATCGGGTCCGGATCGGCCGGCCCACCATCGAGCGGTCGGCCGGCAGTCAGGGCGAAGGCTCGGGGGCCGGGGAGTCGACGGGCGCGCTCCGGATCCAGGTCACGGTCTTTGCGAGCCAGAGGCCACGGATGCCGAGGCGCAACACGACCACCAGCTGAAGGGCGGCGCCGGCCACCACTCCGATGGCGCCGTCGCCGGCCATGACCGCGAGCGTTCCACCCCCGAACGCGACGATCCGCGCGGCGACGACGCTCAGGAGATAGAGTGTCCAAGCCTTGGCGCCAAACGCCCGGAGTCCCGAGGCAAGGCTCCTTCGAACCGTCGCGCGTTGGAGCGAAAGCTCGGCCCGGGCGAGGTCGTTCCAGGTGAGCGCTGCACTCAGAAGGAGCGCGGCGGGAACCGCCACACTGAGGAGCGCGAGGCTCTCGCCCCGTTCGGTCTCCGCCAGCGCCGCCGCGATCACGCCTGGGGCAATGACAATGGCCATCGAGACGGCGGTGACGAGCCCGACCGCGAGCGCGATCCCCCACGCGCGGAGGTAACCTTCTGCGCCGCGCTTGAGCGCCGCCGAAAGGCCCGCTTCGGGACGGTCGAGCTCCGCGAGCCAGCTGAGCTGAAGAAACGGCGAGACGAGGAGCATGAGGATGCCGCCCACGATCCATGCTCGAACGGCGGGACCGAACGGCACGCTCCCGTCCTGAAGGCGTTCGAGAAGAAACGCCCCGTCCGCGCCTATCGGGCCCAACCGAAACGCATCGCCAGCGATAAACCCCACGCCCGCTCCGAGGGCCGTGAGAACCACGTAGCTGAGGAACAGGCTTCGTCGGGCCCGGAGCACGCTCGGTCGGGTGGATGACGGAGCGCTCAGGGCCCGAGCCATCCGAAGATCTCCTGGAAGACGAAGGTGAGCATCGATGGGCCGGGACCGGTGCGCTTTCGTCGGGGCCGCCGGTTGTCGCGGAGGTTCGGGTCGAGCAGCAAGTGGCCGTCCGGGTCGATGGTTGCCGCCACAATCTTCTTGCGGCTCTCGTGCTCGTGGAGAAGTCGAAGCTCCCGTCCCCGCCACACGATCCGTTCCCGCGCTCCGTCTTCGTCCTCGAGCTCGACGATCAACGGTAGCGGGAGCGTTCCGACCCGGCGTGCGTCGACCTCGGTGATGTAGGGCCTCCTGGCGTTCGGGTCGCCATTGCGAACGGTGCGGAGCCCTCGAAGCTCCACCTCTCCGGTGACCCCATCCTCGAGGGCGGGTCGGAGAACGTTCGCCGAGAAGCCCCGCCAGTACTCCGCGTCGAACGCCGCGTAGAGGTCGGCAGGGACCGGATGCCGAAACCTCTGGGCGTCGGCGTAACCGCGAAGGGCCGCCTCGAAGCGCCGTGGTCCCCAGATCCTTCGCACGGTCTCGAGCACCACCGCGGTCCGGGCATAGACGCTCCGGCCGTAGTCGCTCGACGGGTAGGCGTGGGCAGGAAGTGCCGGAGGAAGCACGTGGCGCTCTCGGGTCACCGCGGCCGTCCGCATCGCCTGAAAGTAGTCGATGCGAAGGCCAAACGCGTCGGTCGCCGAGCCGAAGCGACCATGCACGTGCCGAAGGTATTCGCCGGTGAGCCACTGGGTGAGCCCTTCGTCGAGCATCGGAAAGCGAACCTCATCGCTCGCGAGGAGACCCTGACACCACTGGTGGCCAAGCTCGTGCGCGGTGACGTCTTCGCCGTCCGCGTGGACCCCGGGGACATCCCACCACCCGCCGGCCGTGAGAAACAGCGTGGGGTACTCCATTCCCGCGGCGCCCTCCGCACCGCGCGGCGGGACGATCACCGTGAGGGTCGGGTAGGGATACACTCCGAGCAGTTCGGAGAACCGGCGGAGGCCCTCCGTGGTCGCCCGTTCGTGGTGATCGAACATATAGCCTGGCGGATAGAGGATGCGGACCGCGACCGGTTCGCGCTCGGGGAGCGGGACTTCGAACGCGCGTTCGAGAAACCGGTCGTACGCGGCGAAGGCGACATCGTGCACCGAGTTCGCTTCGAAGGTGCGGAGCACGCGGCCGTTGTCGGTTCGTTCGGAGACGAGTTTTCCCGAGGCGCCCACCTCGAAGGACGTTGGTGTGCTCACCGTCAGTCGGTAGTCGGCAAAGTCCGAGTAGAACTCGCCTCGCGCGTGGTACGGATAGCTTCGCCACGTGCCGTCCGGGTCGACGCGGGCGGGTTTGGGAAACCACTGCGCGACCATATGAAACGACTCCGCGTAGCCGCTTCGCGCAAACACCGGTGGAAGGTACGCGCGGAACTCGCTCTTGATGAGGATGCCTTCCCCCGGGGCAAGGGGGCTCGGAAGGCCGACGCGGAGCTGGGTTCGGTCCCCCGGAATGAGTTCGAGGTCCGCGGATTGCAGAACGTCGCGTCCGGCGAGAGAGAGGCTCTCGAGCTCGATCCGACCGTCGCCCTCCGACGAAACTCCGCGCATTTCGCCGCCGCCTTCGACCATGAAGACGGTGCGGTCGCTCTCAAAGGCGTTGAGGTAGAGGTGAAAGTAGAGCTCCCGAACCGGGACCTCGCTTCGATTGGTCCAAAAGATCTCCGCGGTTCCCGCGACCTCGTGCGCCTCCGGGTCAAGCTCGGCCCGGAGCGTGTACCGATGGTCCGAAAAGTCCTGCGCTCGGGTAGGGCCGGGAAGCGAGCCCGAAACAAGCACGCAAAGACCGGCAGTCGCCAGAAGGTCACGGCAGAGGATGGCAGGGTGCATGAGCGACGAGAGAATCGGGGATCCGCGGCCGGCTGGAAAGCCCCGCTTGTGCTTCGGAGAAACACACGCAGACTGTCGCGCAGTGAATCGCGACCAAGAACCGCCGGACCGTCGACGAAGAATCGTATGCTTCTTCTCTCGTCTAGACGACGAAGCGGCGACCCTTCGCTTTGGCCGGGAGCTCGCGGAGCTCCTCCGACCCGGCGATGTTCTCCTTCTTGAAGGGGAGCTCGGTGCCGGCAAGAGCACCCTCGTTCGCGCGATCGGTCGGGCTCTCGGGATCCCCGAGGAAGTGCCGATGACGAGTCCCACGTTTACGCTGGTGAACGAGTACCCCGCCCGGATTCCCCTCGTTCATGCCGATCTTTATCGGCTGTCGGACCCCGAAGAGATCATCGAACTCGGCCTCGAAGAGCGGATCGGGGAGGGCCACTCGGTCGTGGCGGTGGAGTGGGGGCTCGCGTTCCGAGCGTCGCTCGAGCCCGTGACGGCGATCTTGACCCTTTCGTTCGAGACCGGGACCCAACGCGCACTTAACCTCGTACCGCTGGGCGCGAGGGGCCAAGAGCTCGCCGAAACTCTGGCCAATCCGCGGTAGCACTTCCGTCCTCGATGGGTTTGAGTGGCCTGCTCGATGACCCGACTTTTGGTTCCCTTGTGTCCAACGCCCGACGGTGGTAGTTCGTCGTCCCGGCGTGCCGAAGCGACA
Organism: Myxococcota bacterium; assembly: GCA_039187775.1. GTDB lineage: Bacteria > Myxococcota_A > Polyangia > Polyangiales > JBCCZL01 > JBCCZL01. The sequence goes on along the minus strand of JBCCZL010000027.1, from coordinate 9,212 downwards.
AGACCTCGAAACGATCTTGCTCCTCGGGTCGGGACCGATTGTGATCGGTCAGGCCTGCGAGTTTGACTACTCCGGAACCCAGGGCGCAAAGGCCCTGCGTGAGGAGGGGTACAAGGTCATCCTTTGCAACTCGAACCCGGCGACGATCATGACCGACCCGGAGTTTGCGGACCGAACGTATATCGAGCCGCTCCTCCCGGAGGTCGTCGAAGGCATCATTGAACGCGAGAAGCCGGATGCGCTGCTCCCGACCCTCGGGGGCCAGACCGCACTCAACCTCGCGCTCGAGCTCTCGGATCAGGGCATCCTCAAGAAACACGGCGTCGATCTGATCGGGGCGAGCGTCAACGCGATTCGAACCGCCGAAGACCGCGAGCTCTTCAAGGTGGCGATGACCAAGGTCGGCCTCGAGTGTCCACGGGCGATCACCGTGCGCACCATGGACGACGCCCTCGCCGCGGCGGCGGAGATTGGGTACCCGATCATTCTTCGCCCCTCCTTTACGATGGGCGGCAGCGGCGGAGGCATCGCCTACAACCGCGCCGAGTTCGAGACTGCGATCATGTGGGCGTTTCAGCAGAGCCCCACCCACGAGTGCCTCGTCGAGGAGAGCGTTCTTGGGTGGAAGGAGTTCGAGCTCGAGGTCATTCGCGACCGGGCGGATAACTTCTCCGTGATCTGCACCATCGAGAACTTCGATCCGATGGGCGTGCACACCGGCGATTCGCTCACCGTGGCCCCGTCGATGACGCTGACCGACAAAGAGTATCAGCGGATGCGGGATGCTGGCCGTACCGTGATCACCGAGATCGGAGTCGAAACCGGGGGCTCGAATATTCAGTTCGCGATCAATCCGGCGGACGGCCGGATGGTGGTCATCGAGATGAACCCTCGGGTCTCGCGATCCAGTGCGCTCGCGTCGAAGGCCACCGGGTATCCGATCGCGAAGATCGCGGCAAAGCTTGCGGTGGGGTACACGCTCGATGAGCTAAAGAACGACATTACGGGGACGAGCGCCGCGTTCGAGCCGACGATCGACTACGTCGTGGTGAAGATGCCGCGCTTCGCGTTCGAGAAGTTTGCCGCCTCGGACCCTCGGCTCACCACCCAGATGAAGTCGGTGGGCGAGGCGATGGCGATTGGCCGAACCTTCAAGGAGGCGATTCAAAAAGCCGCGCGGTCACTCGAGACGAACCGCGACGGCCTCACCTCGCTGCTCGACAAAGTCGACTACCCGGAGCTTCAGGCGCAAGTTCGGCGCCTCCGGGAAACCGGGGAGCCGCTCGATCAATCGCGGATCACGCCGGAGAAGTTGACCCGGGCGAACGAAGAGGAGCTCCGGGAAGCGATTCGCGAGGTGGTGCAGACACCGCTATCGGACCGGCTCTGGTATGTTGCCGATGGGCTGCGGGTGGGGCTGACGGTGGCGGAGCTTCACCAGGCGACGGGAATCGACCCGTGGTTCCTCGACCAGCTTCTCGAGCTCATCGAAACGGAACGGGAGCTTCGCGAAGGCACCGCCGATCTACGTCGAGCGAAGTCAATGGGCTTTTCCGACAAGCAGATCGCCCACCTTTCCGGAAAGGACCGGGCCGCGGTTCGCGAGGCGCGCCGCGAGGCGGAGCTCCAGCCCATCTATGCGCGGGTCGACACCTGCGCCGCAGAGTTTGAAGCCCACACGAACTATCTCTACTCGACCTGGGGCGATGTCAGCGAAGCGACGGGATCTCCTAAAAAGAAGATCATGATCCTCGGGGGGGGGCCGAACCGGATCGGCCAGGGCATCGAGTTTGACTACTGCTGCGTTCACGCCGCGTTCGCCTGTCGCGAGCTCGGCTTCGAGACGGTGATGGTCAACTGCAATCCCGAGACAGTGTCGACCGACTTCGATACCTCCGACCGGCTCTATTTCGAGCCGCTGACCTTCGAGGCGGTGATGAACATCGTCGACATCGAAAGGCCTGACGGAGTGATCGTGCAGTTTGGCGGACAGACCCCGCTCCGCCTCGCGTCGGCTCTCGATCGCGCAGGCGTACCCATCCTCGGAACGTCGGCTGACGCGATCGACCGCGCCGAGGACCGGGAGCGCTTCGATGCGATGCTCGGAAAGCTCGGGCTCCGTCGCCCCGAAGGCGGCATTGCTCGCGGAGTGGCCGAGGCCTTCGAGGTGGCGGACCGCATTGGGTATCCGGTCCTCGTGCGTCCGAGCTATGTGCTTGGAGGGCGCGCCATGGAGATCGTGCACACCCGATCCGATCTGTCCCGCTATATGGCGGCGGCGTTCGAGGCGGTGGCCGACGCGGAGACTCGGACTATTCTGGTCGATGAGTTCCTCACGGATGCGATCGAGGTGGACGTCGACTGCATCTCCGACGGGGAGCGGGTGGTCATCGGCGGAGTGATGCAGCACATCGAAGAGGCGGGTGTCCACTCCGGAGATTCGTCCCTCGTGCTTCCCGCACACGCGCTCCCGCCGGAGGTTCTTGGAACCATTCGCTCGGCCACGCGGGGCCTCGCCCTCGAGCTTGGGGTCGTCGGTCTGATGAACGTTCAGTTCGCGGTCCGGGGAAGCGCGGTCTACGTTATCGAGGTCAATCCCCGCGCGTCGCGGACGGTTCCGTTTGTGTCAAAGGCGATCGGAGTGCCCCTCGCCAAGGTCGCCGCCAAGGTGATGGCCGGACAGAAGCTCGCCGACCTGGGATTGGTGCGAGAGCGAGTCCCCGAGCACGTCGCGGTCAAGGAATCGGTGTTCCCGTTTCACAAGTTCCCCGGAGTGGACATCATCCTCGGCCCCGAGATGCGTTCGACCGGCGAGGTCATGGGGCTCGGTCCCACGTTCCCGGTCGCGTTCCTGAAAGCCCTCCTCGGTGCAGGCGTGTTTCTTCCCTCCGACGGCACGGTGTTCATGAGCGTCCGTGACACCGACAAACCGGCGGCGACGGAAATCGCCCAGCGACTGGTCGAGCTGGGATTCCAAATCTGTGCGACGTCGGGCACCCAAAAGGCGCTGGAGCGCGCCGGCGTGGCGTCGACCCGGGTCAACAAGGTCCAGGAGGGCCGTCCCCATATCGTGGATGCGCTCAAGAACGGCGATGTGAAGATGGTCGTCAACACGACGGAGGGCGTGCAGGCGATTCGCGATAGCCGCTCGCTCCGTCGGCAGACGCTTCTGAGCGGCATCCCTTACTTCACGACGATTGCGGCGGCCACTGCCGCAGTCAGCGCCCTCGAAGTAGGACAAGGCGCGCCCCTCTCTGCACGGTCGCTGCAGGAATACAACGCCGAGTCTCGATAGACTCCCTCCGCGGTGCGACGAAGCGGCAGCGTCCACTTCCCCGGGCGTGAAGTGCGGCGGACGGGTGTATGCTGAAGCGGTGAGGTTTCGCCGTCGATCTCGGACCCTCCCGGTTCTCGTGGCGCTGCTCGGAGGTGGGCTCATCGCCCTCATCGGAGTGCAGCCGGGGGGCGCGCAGGAAGTCTCCGAGTTTGTCCACCAACGTCCGCTCGACCTTCTCGGTCCAGAGGGCAACGAGCAGCGCGTGTGGGTGACGTATCCGCGTCGTGCGGACGGACGACAGCATCCTCCCGGGCGGCGCTATCCCGTGGTGATCGCGCTCCATGGGCAAGGCGAGGCTCGACGGGGCATCGCTCGAGGCTCGCTCGGTTGGAATGTCGATTACCGCCTTCCCGATGCCTACGGCGCATTCTCGCGTCGGCGCCTCTCGACGTTCGACTTTCGTTCGTTTGTCACGCCGCGCCATCTTTCGGCGATCAACAGTCGCCTTCGGACCGCGCCGTTTGGCGGCGTCATGGTCGTGACCCCGTACACGCCGGACTTCCTTAGCCAGCCCGATTCCGAAGCCCTCGCCCGATATGGCGACTGGCTTGCCGGGGATCTCTTGGAGGCGGTTCGGGCCGAGTTTGACGGCGCGGCGCGCACTCGGCGCGGCACCGGGATCGACGGCGTGAGTCTTGGCGGGATGGTGTCCCTTCACGTCGGCTTCGCGCACCCGGAGGCGTTCGGCGCGGTCGGGGCGATTCAGCCCGCGATCGGCGGACAGATCCCCACGCTGCGAGACCGCGCGGCGGAAGCGCAGAAGAGCCAGCCCCAAGCGGTGCGGCTCCTCACCAGCGAGTTCGATCATCTGCGGGAAACCACCGAACGGTTCAGCGGAAGCCTGTGCCAAGTCGATGTTCCTCACCGGCTCTTGGTGCTCCCCGGGCGGCACGACTACGCCTTCAACCGCGGCCCCGGAGCCCTCGAACTCCTTCGTTTTGCGGAAGAGGTCCTGGACCAAGAGACCCTCCCTTGAAGGGGCCGGCGGGCCGCGCTAGGAAAGCGGGCTATGGAGAAAGTTCCCATGACGCCGGAGGGCTTCGAGGCCCTCAAAGTCGAGCTCGCCAAGCTAAAGGCCGAGCGCCCGCTGATTTCGAAAGCCATCGGTGAAGCGATGGAAGAGGGGGACCTGAAAGAGAACGCCGAGTATCACGCGCAAAAGGACCGGCAGGGGATGGTCGAAGCGCAGATTGCGAAGATCGAAGATGCGATCGCTCGCGCGGAAGTGATCGATCCGTCCAAGCTCTCCGGCGACAAGGTGAAGTTCGGAGCCAAGGTGACGCTCGAGGATGTCGACTCCGGCAAGATCGTCGAGTATCGGATCGTCGGCCCGGAAGAGAGCGACATCGACAAGGGCACGGTGTCGGTGACATCGCCGATCGCCCGGGCGCTCATCAACCGTGAGGTTGGCGACGAGGTTCAGGTCAAGGCCCCGGGCGGTCTTCGGGTCTACGAGATACAAGAAATCAGCTGGAGCTGATCCGGCCGGTTCTCTAGGCGCGTCCCAACCGGCGAAGGCCGGTTCCTAGGTTTCGCTTGAGGACCATGAGGAGCACTCGGGTGGAGAGTGGCTTTCGGGCCTCCATGCCGACGGACCAGGTGATGTGCGTCCCTTCGGAAACCTCTTCGAAGAGCATCTCTGCCATGTGGTACTTCACAGGGAGGCCGCGAATGATCCGGTAGACGACGCGATTGGGTCGGTCGCAGCTCGTGATCTCTTCGTCGATCGAGAGCCCGCCGGCGCGAATTCTCCGAACTGTTCCAACATTCGTTCGGCTCGGTCCGGCGATGATCTCGATGTCCGCGCCAAGATGTCGTCCCATCAGCTCCGGATCGGTGAGCGCTTCGAACGCATCGGCCGGATCGAGGGGCACGGTCTGGATAAGCTCGAGATAGCGGATGGACACCGCCGCTCTATACCACGCGTTCGGGACGCGGTGGGAGAGCCGTTCGGGAGCTCAGGAAAGGTGAGCACGTTGCCGGTAGCTCTCGAGAAGGCCTTTCGCGGCCTCGATGGGAAGACCGAGATAGGCATCCTGATAGCGGATGTCGCTGTCGCGGGCGCTCCGCTCGATGACCAATGTGCGCGCCGCTTCGAGGCCTCCGAGGATCGACCAGCTCATCCGTTCGGCGACCCGGACCTTTTTGATCTCGTCCCACTCGGTGGCGATGACTCCGCCGCGTGACCGGAGGAGTAGGTAGCGCGGGGTGAGGACCATCGCGAGCCCCTGACGAGACCGCATCGCGCGGAGGGTAAGGAAGATCCAGCCCAGCGGAATGAGAAGGAGGCCGAGGACCACCACGACGAGCACTGGCGCGTCGAGGATCGCGACGCCGGAGCGAGCGAAACCATCGATCAGGGCGATAAGCAGCAGCGAAGATGCGTAGGGGCCTCGGCGAAGCCAGCCCCGCCCGTGCCGAACGGCGATGGTGTGGGGGTCGAGGTCGCCCCTGGTGGCGCGTTGGTAGGTGCGTGATGGGAGCTCTTCCTCGGTCGCGGGAAACGGGGCTGGCTGGCCGCTTCGCATGAGCCGCTCAGCGATGCTTCCCGGCGTGTCGGCGAATACCGGAGGAATCGTGAGGTAGGGCTGCGCGCGCGTTCCTGCGAGCAGCGCGTAGACGAACGTATTGCGGCGCCCCGCGGGTCGTCGTTGCCAGTCGCCTTCCTCGACGACGGTGAGAAGATCTTGGAGCTGCCCGGTTTCTTTGCGCTCACCATCGTTGAGGACGATCTCCTCTTCCGTGAGGGTCAGCCGAAAGCGCTGCGCCCCCGAGGCGAGTCGGAGCCACGGCACCGCAAGAACGACCAGCGAGACCGCACGCACCGCGAGTCCGAGTCCGAGCACGCGAAGGAGGAGCGCTGCCGGGTCGAGGGGCGTCCCTACGCCCGCCTCCCGAAGCTGACCGAGAAAGAGAGTCCCGCCGGCGAGAAGCACGAGCACCATCGCGGTGAGGAGCTTTCGTCTCGGCCAGGGACGCCGCGCCCCTTCGAGAGTGGTCACGTTCGCTTTGTCTTCGGACACTGGGGCCACAAAGATTGCCGAGTCATGGCCCGTCGCAGGCGCAAGACCGTCCTTGCCGGCACGTGCGGTCGGCGTCCCGGCAACGCTCGATCACGTCGAGGTCGGCGGTGTCGTCGGCGATGATACAGATCTCCTGGGCCGCCTCGCAGAGTGCTCGCTGCGCGGGGCACGCGGCGTCGCAGTCGGAACCGGCGGCGGGCCCGGCGTTTCGATCGATGGTGGCTTCTCGTTCTTGAATAAACGCGAAGTCTTGGTCGGTCGCGGGAGGCGGGACCTCGGCCGCTCCACACCCCACGAACCAACCCACGATGACGATTGCTCCGAGCTTTCGACTACTCAGAATGGGGGCTCCTCCTCCTCAAACGGGGCTTCGTCCGGGGCGTCGATGTCTCCAGGGAAGGGCGCATCCTCGTCGGGAGCCGCGCCGCCTTGATACCCGGGTTCGTCGGTCGCTTCGCCGTCCCCCGTGTCGCTGGGCTCGCCCTCGAGCGCCTTCACCTGCGTGCCGTCGGCCCAGTACGTCTCGTCGTCCTCGCCTTTGATCCCGTAGCGCTTTCCAGGACCGAACTTGGAGTCGCCCACCCAGAAGATGGTGCCGGCCACACCCTGATCGCTCCCCTTGACGATCTCGACTCGGTCACCCTTGTCGAGGGCCGCGGGAGCCGTCACTTCCGGGGCCGGCGGGGCTCCAGCTTCGTCGCCGAGGAACTTCTCGTCGAGCCAGTAGGTCTCTCCGTCGTCGCCCTTCAGGCCGTAGCGAAGTCCTTCGCCCCATTTGTTTTCGCCCTTCCAGAATACTGTGCCGCGCACCCCAAGGCCCTTCTTGCCTCCTACGATCGCGGCGCGATCACCTTTGTCGAACTCTTTTGGCTCACTCATGCTTCCCCTCCTGGCTGGGGCGACCTGCGTCGTCGGACGCATCGGGACGCAAACTGTGGCAAAGCCAACATCTCGGCGCCACTCTTTGTGGTCCGAGAGCGACAGGGGGACCGAGTTTTCTTGGTTTTTGCGTTTTTAACGCATCTCTCACCCACGGCGAGGAAAGCCGGATTTCAAAGACATCTCTCGTGAGCGTGGCGTGGATGCACGTGTGGTTTGTGGCGGCAAGGGTTTCGCCAAACCGCACTATCGAGGAGACTGAGGCCGACTTCATGCCTCTGGTCAACCATTCCCGAAAGGAGATTCACCTGAAGGTCGTGTACTACGGCCCAGGTCTCGGCGGGAAAACGACCAACCTCGAGTACATCCACAAGCACACCCGCCCGGAGAATCGGGGCAAGTTGATCTCGCTCATGACCGAGTCAGAGCGGACGCTGTTCTTCGACCTTCTCCCGGTGGAGCTCGGGCGGTTTAAGGGCTATCGCGTTCGACTGCACCTCTGTACCGTTCCCGGCCAGATCGCCCGTGACGAAACCCGCCGGCTGGTGCTCCGTCACGTCGATGGAGTGGTGTTCGTCGTCGATAGCCAGGAGGGTCGGATCGACCAGAACCTCGAGAGCATTCGCAACCTCGAAGTGAACCTCCGCCGGCAAGGCGATGACCCGCAGCGGATTCCCCTGGTGGTGCAGTTCAATAAGCGGGACATCGATTCTGCGTTGCCCGTGAAGGACCTTCGGGCCGAGCTCTCGGTTCCGCTGAGCGTCCCGGCGATCGAAGCCTCGGCGATCTTTGGCGGAGGCGTATTCGACACATTGAAGACGATCATCAAGCTTTGCCTGTCCCTGGTTGGTGATCCCCAACAGGCCAAGGAAGGCCGGTCCCCGTCGATCTTGCCGGGAAAGCGCACGTCGATGTTTCCGGGAGGAAGCGCGTCGGGGCCCCCCGACTCGAGCCCTCCGTCCAATCCTCCGCCGCCGGTCTTGTCGGAAGGTCCGGTGCCCAGCAAGGAGGGGTAAGGTGTCCACCACTTCGCCGGACCGGGTAGCCGACGGGATCGAACGGCTGCCCCTTCGAACGCCGACCCTTCCGCCCGCGACGCATACGAACACGTATCTCGTGGGCACCGACGAAGCGATCCTGGTGGAGCCCGCATCGCCGTATCCAGAGGAAGTCGTGCGCGCGGTCCACTGGGTCAAAAAGAGCGGTCGCCGTCTCCTCGCGATCGTCGCCACCCACCATCACATCGATCATGTGGGTGGGGCAAAAGCCCTCGCGGAGGCGCTGGAGGTGCCTCTTTGGGCCCATCCGGAAACGGCGGCTCGCGTTCCGGAGCTTTATTTCGACCGGCACCTTGCCGCGGACGAGGTGCTCGAGCTGTCGGGAACCACCCCGATGGCGCTTCGCGTGGTGTTTACGCCGGGGCATGCGCCGGGACACATCTGCCTCCATGCCGAAGCGAGTGGGGCGCTGATCGCGGGCGATATGGTGGCGTCGGTCGGCACGATCTTGGTCGAGCCGGTCGATGGAGACATGACCCTCTATCTCGAATCACTTCGACGCCTTATCGCGCTCTCCCCAAGTCGGATCCTTCCCGCCCATGGGGATCCGATCGACGAGACCGAGGCGCTGCTCCAGCACTACATCGACCACCGGCTCTGGCGGGAGGAAAAGATCCGCAAGGTGGTCATTGCGAACCCTGGGGCCGCGCTCGACGCGATCGTGCGCGGCGCCTACGACGACGTCCCGCCCGCGGTGCTCCCGCTCGCCCGCGCCTCCACCGAGGCCCATCTCATCAAGCTCGAGCGCGATGGCCGGGTCACCCGACAACGTGGCGCCGACGGCCCGTGGTGGGACCCAGAAGAGGAGCCCGTCCGATGAGCCGCCGAAACCCGCGGGATGGGAGCGTTCTCGACGCGGTGGAGCCGACCCCGGCGGACGAACTTCCGGCCATGGTGGCCCGGGCGCGAGCTGCC
>JBCCZL010000026.1:0-31845 GCA_039187775.1 Myxococcota bacterium | reverse complement strand
CGCCAAAACGCCTGACTTTCCCGTGACTGAGAGCAGGCCCGCCCCCCACCCCCACACTCTTCGAGTTCGGCCAACGGTGGCGCCGCGGGCGGGGGCGACCGCGCATCGGTCGCCTTCGCCGGAGACGACACCCACAAACGCGACGAAACGCGCCTCGAGAGCGCCGCCATGGTCGCCATCCGAAACAGCGGGCGCTCGGTGCGGACCTCGCCGTCCATCGTCACGAGGACATCGTCGACCTGCTGGCCATCGGGGTTCTGGGACGGCGGCTCGAGGACGAGCTCCCGGAACCGGCGGGGGATCATCGCCGCGTTCTCGTACGCTGCGCCGTAGATGTCCCCGAAGGTGGGCTGCTCGCGGAGCGGGTCGTCTTCATCGTGATTGGCGTCCCGATCCCAAAACGCCACGAGGCGAAACACCTCGGCTTCGGTGGCGGAGGGTCGTGGTCCCACATTGCGCATCTCGAACGGGAGTTCGCGCATCACCGGCGGTCCGGCGGTCCCGCAGTCCCCCGGGATGTTAAAGAGCTGTTCGACCTCGATGCGCACCGTGTCGACCGGGGTCTCCACCTCAAACGGACTCGTCGTTCGTCCGCGATAGAGCTGAAGAATAATATCCCCGTCGATCTCCGTGTCTCGGCAGCGGGGCCGTGGCCCCTGGTACGCAATGGTCCCGGAGAGGGACGCCCGCGGGGCGACGCTTGGCTTGGTCGAAAAATCACAGCCGCCTGCGAGCAACAGCACGAGGAGGGTGAGACGGCCGTGACCCGAGCAGGGGTGTCTTCGTGCCACCATAGGGCACATGTACCGCGTGGAAGAGCCTTCGGCCAGAGCTGGCCCGGGTGCGGCCGCCGCGAGCAGAATATTCCTTGCATCGTCCGGGAAATCCGTTGTCGCGGACGCGGCCGCGAGACGCATCGACGCAGGGCACGGCGTTCCACGCCGTAGCTGCCGGCAGATTCTCCGGATGCGGCGAATCCGGAGTTCGCTCACGAAGTCAATCGACGGTCGGCGTCGGTCGGCGCGTCGAAACGACGACGGACATGCAGAGCATATTCAAGGAGTTAGGCCGAAGCCCGGTCGGTTGGGCGAGCCGCATCGAGGACCATCAAACTCGGTGCCGAATCGCGGACTCAAGACACTAAGCCTTCGCCGGCTGACCGGGCGCACGGAGTCGACGAGCGGGCCGGTCAAGGTTGACTTCGATGGTCCTCGTCGCCGCGGCTTTACGCGTTGGGGTCTTCAGATCGGCACCAAACTCCCGCCACCACCCGCTGGCCTCGGGCTCGGTCCAAGGATGATCGAGCGCCAGACCTTCAAGCGCGCGAAGAAGGTCTCGGGCACTTTCGGACCGCTGCTCAGGCACCTTTTGCAGGAGCGACATGACCAGCGACTCGAGCGCCTCCGGAATCTCCTGATCGCTCCGTTTGCTCGGTGGCTTCGGCTCGGTGTGGAGGTGATGGCTGCAGACTTCGATCAGAGTGGCCCCAGAAAACAGGTGCTCGCCAGTGAGAAGGAAATACCCCACGGCACCGAGCGCGTAGAGATCGGCGCGGCCGTCGACCGCCGTCGGATCGGTGATCGCCTCCGGAGCCATGTACTGGGGCGTACCGGAAATCGTGTCCGCAACGCTGAGGGACTGGGCCTCGGCGTTCTGAAGCTCCTTGACCAGACCAAAGTCGACCACCTTGACGAAGTCGTGCACTCCGCCCTGGACGCAGAGCATGATGTTCGCCGGCTTGATATCCCGGTGAATCAGCCCGACCCCGTGCGCCTCGGCCAAGCCTCCGACCGCCTGCCGAAGGATGTGGATGACCCGCGCTGGAGGCATCGGGCCACCGACCCGCACCGCCTCGTCGAGGGTGGATCCGTCGAGGAGCTCCATGACGTAGTAGAAGATGTTGTCGGGAGTGCGGCCGTAGTCGAAGATCGTGACGGTGTTCGGGTGGGTGAGCGACGCGGTGAGCTGAACCTCCCGCTCGAACCGCCCCACCGCAGCCTCGCCCGCCCGCTCCGGCGGCAAGAGCTTAAGCGCGGTGGGGCGGCGAAGCATCGCGTGCTGGGCCCGCCACACCGAACCCATCCCGCCTTCGCCGATCTGTTCGACGAGCGTGTACTGCCCGAGCTTCTTCGCTTGATTCGCTTCGCGGCGAAGGCCGTAAATCACCCGAGAGGCGCTGGAGACAAGGAGGGTCGTGAGCGCCCACCACGCCGCGGCACTTGCCACCGTCCCCCACACCAGCCGGTCTTTTGAGATCGTGACCGAACCAAACTCAGGCACCGAGCCCTGAACCACTGCGATGTACTCAGGAGAGGCGCGATTCGAAACAGTGTAGGCCATCGCGACCAGACCGACCCCGATCGCGATGTTGAGGAGCAGCGTGCGCCGCTGCGTGCTCGGAACGTACACCGCCCGTGCCACCGCCCCCAACGTGAGCGCCAGCGCGACAATGAGGTCGGGCCGCATATACGGCTCGAGGTACGCTCCCATCCACAGGTAGCACTCCGCACTCGCCAGGGAGGCGAGCACCTCAGCGGTCAACAGGAACCGGAGCGAACGCCTTCCGGTCCGGGCGATCGGCCAAAGCACCAGCAGGGCACCCGCGCCGCACAGGTGGGTCAGCACCGTCGGGTGAAGGAACGCCTGGTAGTTGCCATTCACCAAGATCCCTGCCACCCGGAACAGCAGGAACGCGAGACCGAGCCCCCCTCCCACCAGTCCGTACCAGGCGACGCGGTGCTGAAGGAAGGCCAGGCCCTCTTCGGACTGGTCCGCTGATGCTCCGGTGTAGCTCGTTGTGCCCATGCTTGGACCGGACGGACGGCTCGGCCGAGCTCCGGCTCCTTGAGGATATGGGACCAGGTGCGGGGTGATTGCAAAAAAAGACCCGCACCGGCGAACCGGCGCGGGTCAAGGGGTAGCCGTCTTCAACGAACTATTTCGCCGAAGGAGCTGGAACGGCTACGGAGAAATGGATGCCGATCCCGCTTCCCAACAGAGATGTGCGGCACCCAATGACGTCGCTTGCAGTTCGAAGGACGGTGGATTCGAAGCGTGTATTCAGCGTCGTCATGCCGGTTCAACGCGGTCGCGGCCGATCGCTTACATCGGCCTTGTGAATTTTCGCTGCATCGCCCGCAGTTTTCTTTCGGGAATACCGCAACCCGGGGCATCGTCTCTTGGCTATGCGGTGGCTGCTGGTGTTGCTGGCATTATCGGGCCCACGCCTCGGCGCGGCGCAGGACCGTGCCGCGCCGCACATTGAAGACCCGAGCGGACACGCCCTCGATGCCCTGCATCGCGCGCTACGACGCGCCGAACAAGACGAAGGCACCGCGCGTCTCCTCTTCTACGGGGCATCGCACACCTCGAGCGACCAGTACACCGGCTACCTTCGCCGACTCCTCCAGCCGCGCTTCGGCGATGCGGGTCACGGCTTTGTCCTACCGGCCCGTCCCTTCACCTTCTACAACCAGCGCGACGCGCGCATTCGTTCGAGTGGTCCTTGGCGGACCCTTAGGGTTCGTGGACGAGACCGAAGGCCCGGCATCTACGGACTTCTTGGAGCCGCCGTGGAAACCCGCGGCCGCGCGCGAGCGAGCATCGAACCGCGTCGAAGACGTGGCCGAGGCAGCGAAGTCGCCTTCTTTGAGGTCTTTTACCTCGAACAGCGCGAAGGCGGTTCGATGGAGATCCTCATCGACGACGTCGTCACCGAACGGATCCGAACCGAAGGCCAGGGCCTCGGCTATGCGCGATACGACGTCCCGCTCGGCGCACACCGGCTCGAACTCCGAACCCAAGGGGACGGCCCCGTCCGCCTGTTCGGCATCGTCATGGAAACCGGCCAGCCCGGAGTGATCGTCGAACCGCTCGGAATTCCCGGCTCACGAGCGGAAGACCAGCTTCCCTGGGACGCCGACGCCCAAGCCGAGCACCTCCGCCGGCGAGCGCCGGACCTGCTCGTTCTGGCCTATGGCACCAACGAGAGCGGCTACCGCCGATTCGCCCCTGACGCCTACGAAGAAAAGCTCCGCCAGGTCGTCCAGCGGGCTCGACGCGCAGCGCCTCAGGCGTCGTGCCTCCTCATTGGGCCGTCCGAATGGCCCGAGCGAGTGAACGGAACATGGGTCCCGCGCGAATCCACCGCCGCGATCATCGCGGTGCAGCGGCGCGTCGCACAAGACCACGGCTGCGGTTTCTTCGATCTCGTCCGATTCATCGGAGGCCCCGGCTCGATGGAAGCGTGGGTCAACGCCGACCCTCCCCTCGCGCTAGACGACCACGTGCACTACACGGAACACGGACACCGCCGCCTCGCCGAAGCCCTCGCCCAAGCCCTCCTCACCGGCTACTGATGACTACGGGTGGTGGTGGCGGGCCATGTGGCGGGCGATGAGATCGTCGCCGTAGTCGCCGTCGTAGTCTCGCCACGCGGAGTGGATGTGGGTGGGGTTCACTAAGACGAGCTCGATCACGAAGGTTGGACCGAGCACTCGAAAGTCGCCGTCGTCGTAGACGAAGCCGATGTTGTCGAAGCCCGCGTCTTCGATGGCGGCGAGCCGGTCCGCGGCGATCGGCGCGGCCATGTTGCCGATGTAGGCGTTGATGATGTTGCGAAGCTCCATCTGCTGCGCAGGGCTCATCATGCCGGCGGGGAGACCGGACACGGCGATCATCGCGAGCGAGCCCTCCTTTGCGTCGATCGCGTCTCGATTCACATTTCCGCGGGCCATGCCCCGCTCTCCCGCGTCGAGGCTGTCCCAGAGGGCCTCGGCGGCGTCGATCTCGGCCTGGAGGGGGGTGGTGTTGGGGCTTGAGCCCCAGAACGCCGGAGAGGCGGTGAACACCGCGCAGCCGACGACTCCGGCCTGCACCGAAAGGTGGTGGCCTTCGAAGCGAAAGCCCCACGGGTTTTCGAAGTCGACCGCGGGGGTCCCGAAGAACTGGACGAAGTAGTTGTCGGGGTCCCGATTGTTGGTGACGGGCATCCCCGACTCTTCCATCGCGAGGACCGACTCGAGGGCTCGGACTTGTTCGAGCTTCATGTATCCCGACGTGCTCATGCTCGCCTGAAGAAACGCCGCGAGGGCCGCTTTTTCTTCATCGTCCATGTCGCGCATGCTCAAGCCGTCGCGAGCCGCGCTGTTCGGTGGGAGAAACTCGAACTGGCGATGGGCGTTCGAGCCGAACATGGCGGTCGCGTCCATTTGCTCGTCGGCTTCGAGGGTCGCGAGAAACGCTTGGGCGGCGTCGACCATGGCCATGCACTCCGGCGAGACGACGGGGCCACCATCCACTTCGGCATCGACCTCGGCGTCTGCCGACCCATCCGCTTGCCCGTCGGGGGTTTGGCCACTGTCGTCGACGGCTCGGTCCGCACGCGCGTCGACGGTGGCGTCCGACTCGGCGGAGGTGTCGTCGCCACCACACGCCGCGACCCAGGCTCCCGCGAGGAAGAGTCCACCCGTCAAAACAGATCGCAAGAAGGACCGGTGCCCGCTCGACGGCCCGCGTGGGCGCACCTCGTCCTTGAGGGAGCGCTCGTTTCCGGAACTCATCCCGTCGAACCCGTTCGTCCACAGTTTGGCTTCGCCCTCCCGGTAGAAGCCGCCACCATTTTCCCGCGCATGCGATCCAGCGTACCCGATCTCAGGGTGCACCGGCGTCACGCCAGCATCGCGCGTTTCAGCGCTTTCGACGCCGACGAAGCAATAGCGCAATGAAAGCGGCGGCTCCGAGCGGCTCTATCGGCATTTTTCCACCTGCGCTGCAGCCATCGTCATCGGACGCGACCGTCGCGTCGACCGCCGCATCCATCGGCATAGGCATGGCATCGACCGCTGCATCGGGCCCAGCGTCGACGGCCGCATCGGGCATCGCCACCATCGGAGGTCCGCCCCGAAGCTCGAGCAGCGTCCAACCCTTGGGTCGATGAAGCCCACGGTCCGATCGGTCGTCCCGCTTTTGAGCCACCAACAGGAGCTCCGCAGTTTCCCCGTCGGCAAGCGGGAGCGCGACCTCCAGCCGATCGCCATCGGTTCGGTCGACTTCGACGCCATCCAGATAGACCGCGACCGAGTCGACCCCGATGCCTTCGGAGTCCGTCGCCTGAACGGTAATTGACGAACCCTCAGGAATCGTATCGCCGTCGGCGACGCCTTCCACCGACACCTCGGGCCGAATCGCGTAGGGCGCGAGCATCGGGTCGCCGAGCACCAAGTTGCGCCAGTAGACAAACGGCATCCGCCGGTGAAACGCCTCGGCGAGGGTCGAGCCATCGACGTACTCGAGGAGAAGCTGCCGCGAGGGGAAGCAGTTGTTGAGCGGTTCGTCGGTGGTTCCGTGAACCCCACCAACCCCTCTTCGAACCCAGCGGGCGATCGACACCTGCTGATCGTCCGCGTCCGGATCGAAGTTCGGCGGCACCGCGCCAAAGCTCGTGAGATTGTCGACAAGCGCACCGGGCAGGAACGTGTTCCCCTCGATCGTGTCCCCAAGGTTCGCCGTGCCGACAAAGAACGACGCCAGGGTTCGGCCGGTCAGGTTCGCATCGAAGCCCACGCGCTCCACGTCGGTAAAGCCGCGTGCCTCAAGGCCCGCGATCACGCGGGGATAGTCCGCATCACGAACGCCTCGCGCGGAGTCCGCGCCATTCATGAAAAGGAACTGGCCCCGCGCTCCCCCCATCGCCTCGGCGTCGACCGCACTGTCGAGAAGGAGGCGCGCCTCTTCATAGCTATCCCCATGGAGCATCGTGACCAGCATGAGCCGCCACTCGACGCCATCGACGTTGGCCGACCAGCCCGGCTCGAACGCCAGGCTCCGATACGGGTTCCGCCACCGGGCCGCGTAGGGAACCCCATTGCCGGGCGGTGCGCCGAGGATCGGATTGCCGTCTTCCGACGTCCACACGCCGAGGGCCGCGGCAAGCGAGACGCGCCGATTGCCGGCGGGAGTCGGAACCGTCACTCGGAGTGGGATGCCGCGAACGATGAGCACCGCCTCGATCCGAGTCAGGACGCCCGCGTTCGCGAGGCAGTCCATCAGCGGATCCCGCACGTCGGTCCGGAACGCTTCGAGGGTCAGGTCGACGGTGTCTTCCACGTCGAGAAGGCAGAGCTGGTTTTCCGGAACTTGGCGCGCTTCCACGTACGCCCGGGCGAGGGCCACCGACTCCGGAACGTTTTGGTTCGCGATCACCGCGACGCTGTCGGGGCCAGGAACCGCCGACGCCGTCGAAGACCACGCCACGGCGAGCACCACGGGAAGAAAGAAGCGCTGCAGCACCCGAGAAGGATAACCCACTCCAGGCGAGCCACCCCCTGAGGGTCGTCACGCAAGCCACGAAAAAGCCGTTCGCGACGCACGTCGGGAGGGCGCCTGATCACGATGGACTCAGTCGCGGTCGTTCGAGGTCCAGCTTCCGTTCCTTCCTCCATCATCTCCCACCGCGGCTCCTTTCGCGCGTGTCGGTCCGGCCGAGCATGACATCAAGGGGAACCGCCTCGGCTTCGACCCACCGACTGGCCGAGGGCGCCGGCTGGGGTTGCCGCAAGTCACAACTCGCGGACCGGTCAGCGAGCGACGAACCCGAGGACGTTGGGCAAATCCCAGAAGCGCCGGTTGTCGTCGTTTTCGTTGAAGTCGGTTTCGTAACTTCCGACTTCCTGAACTTCCGGGCGGGTCACGATGAGCGACGCTTCCGGGCCCCCTTCAACGAAATGAAGATGGCGGATGCCGAGCTCAGCGCGGGCGAGCATACGGTTCAGGTCCCGCACCCGGTACGGCGTCCGGCTGTGAATCAAGAGAATGCGACCGCTCCGATCCCCGCCGAACGCCGCCACCGAATAGTGCTTGTCGTCGGCCCAGCGAATCGGCTGCCCGCGGCAGCCAAACATCCGGTAGTTCTGAAGCAGGTTGGGCGAGCGGCGTAGGCTCGGGAGGTCGAAGCCGGCACAGCCTCGACCCGAAAACCGTGTTTCCCCGTCACGAAACGAGAAGAACCCACCGAACCGCGAGTTGTCGCGTCGGTTGTTCATCGCGCCCTCATCGATCAGGAGGCCGGTGCTCCGCCCGTCGGGAAGAAACATCGACGCGTTGATCCCCGCGATCAGCGATTCGTCCCGGACCCATTCGGGAAGCGGCCGCGGAGGGCCGTCCTCTCGGGTCAGGAGCATCGGTCGCACCTGCGCTGGATCGAGGCGCACCACCGTGATCGTCCCGTCGCCCACGCCGACCGGCGACTCGGGGCCTTCGACCCGGACGACTTCGACCGCTGTTGCCTGACCGCGTCCTCGCGGTGCGCTCATCGCGAAAAAGCACAGAGCAACAACAGCTGTCGCGAACGGCAGGGCTTTTATCAGGCGCATCGCAGCCCTCGCAACGTGCCTGGCCCCGAGACCTATTCCCGCAAGCCCGGAATAAGTTCCCGGCGTCGAAACCGAGACGATAGACTGGCGGGAGGGGACGGGGAGATCAGACATGGATTTTGCGGACCACATCTTGGTGCCGACGGACTTTTCGGAGACCTCCGAGGTCGCCCTCAAGGCTGCCGTCGTGCTTGCAAAGCAGCTGGGCGCAAAAGTCACGCTGCTTCATGCGTTTGACCCCGACTCGCTGGTTCCTCCGTTGGCGATCGACCCTCGGGCGTACCGGAAACGGATCACCGACGAAATGAGCGGGGCGGTGGCGAAGAAGCTCGAAGAGCTTCGCGAGCGGCACCTTTCTCACGTCGACGATGTTTCTCTCGAGATCGCCGAAGGGCGAGGCTCAGCATCGACGATCTGTCACGCAGCGAAACGGCTTGGCGCCGACCTGATCGTGATCGCCACCACGGGCCGGACCGGCCTCAGCCACGTTCTCATGGGGAGCGTCGCCGAACGGGTGGTACGCCACGCCCACTGCCCGGTCCTCGCGGTACGAACGGAAGAGACGGAAGCCTGAGTGGAGGTCGAGTTTCTAGGCGCCGCACAAACCGTCACCGGCTCGATGCACTTGGTCCACACGCCGGCCGCCACGGTGCTTCTTGAATGCGGGCTCTTTCAAGGTCGCCGCGGTGAATCCGCCGAGCGAAACCGAACCCTCCCCGTCCGACCCAAGGAGATTGATGTCGTGGTCCTCTCCCACGCGCATATCGATCACTGCGGAGCGCTCCCCCGGCTCTACAAACTTGGTTACCGAGGGCCAATCTACGCCACACCGGCCACCCGCGACCTTTGCTCAGTGATGCTCGCCGATGCCGCCAGGATTCAAGAAAGCGATGCTCGCTATATCAACAAGACGATCGAGCGGGACAAGCTCGATCTCGATCCGGTGGAGCCGCTCTACGACCAGGACGATGTCATCGGCGTCCTCTCGCTGATGCGAGCCATTCCCTACCGAGCGCGAACCCCCATTGCGGCGGGGGTCGACGTGACCTTTCTCGACGCGGGGCACGTGCTCGGCAGTGCGGAAGTGCTCCTTGATGTCGACGACGTCGGACAGGAAAAGCGCCTGGTATTTACTGGCGATCTCGGACGGCGCAACATGCCGATCCTTCGCGATCCGGAGGTCCCGTCCGACGGATGCTTTCTGATTAGCGAGAGCACCTACGGCGATCGGCTCCACGATCCGATCGAGCGAATGGACGACGCACTTCAGGAGATCGTCACCCGCACCTACGAACGGAAAGGCAAAGTGATCGTTCCAAGCTTTGCCCTCGAGCGGGCCCAAGAGATCATCTTTGCGCTCAAGGGGCTTCGGAGCGCAGGGCGGATTCCGGACGACATGCCCGTCTATGTCGACTCGCCGCTCGCGGTTGCGGTGACCGATGTGTTTCGGCTTCATCCCGACTGTTATGACAAAGCCACGCGCACCCTGCTTCGCGATGAAAAATCACCGTTCGATTTTCCTGGGCTGACCTACACCCAGTCGGTCGAGGACTCGAAGGCGATCACGGGCTCGAGCGAACCCGCGATCGTGATCAGCGCGAGCGGAATGTGTGAGTTCGGGCGGGTGCTGCATCATCTCAAGGCGTCGATCGGAGACAAGAACGATACGGTGCTCATTGTGGGCTGGCAGGCCCAGCACACCCTCGGGCGCCGGCTCGTCGAAAAGCGAACCCGGGTGAAGATCTTTGGCGTCGAGCAGGAGCGCCGCTGCGAGGTCCGGGTCCTCAACGGATTTTCTGCGCACGCCGACCAATCCGACCTCGTCGCCTTCGCGGAAGACGTTCGCAACCGTGGACCGCTCCGCCAGGTGGCATTGGTGCACGGCGAGCCAGGTCCCCAGGAAACGCTCAAAGGGCTCCTCGAAGGCCGTGGGTTTCCCAAGGTCCACATTCCCGCCCAGGGCGATCGCATTCAGCTCTAGAAGTGCGCCGCCAAGATCCACGAAGGCAAGGGGTTTCATGACCGCTGAGGCCTCCGAGCTCTCGCCCGCGGACCGCTACGGTCGAATCGAAATGCGCGCGTTGGGCACCACTGCCGCGTAGAGCTCTTCGATCTCGTCATTCGTCACCGCGATGCAGCCCGCGGTCCAGTTCCCCCGAACGAGGAACCCGAAGGCATGACTCGGCTGACCGTGAACGCCGATCGCGCTTCCGATCCCGCGCCCTTCGGGAACCCCGCCGGCGCGGCGAAGCTCTCGATATCGGCGCCGATCGGCTCGATTCGGGTACGACACATGAAGAAAGCGATGAAACTGTCGGCTGCGGTGCCGGCTGTCGATCCGGTATTCACCCTCGGGCGTCCGCGCGTCGCCTTCGAACTGCTTCGGACCCGCGCCGCCGCTTCCCACTCCGACCGCGTACGTCTTCACCAGCTCGTCTCCCGCGTACGCCTCCATTCGTCCGGCGTCTTTGTAGACCACCAATCGATCGATCCGAGTTCCGTCCGGCAGCGCAGACGTTTGGCTCACGCCGACGCCGGTCGCAACGCAGGCGCTGACAATCACGATGCAGCTCGCGAGCGCGACGAACCCGAGTCTTCGCGACGTAGAAGCTTCCCCTCTTGAGCCTCGCGGATTCATCACGCTCATCATGAACCTACGAGAGCCCGGAATCCTTCCAAGGCCGCGCAAATCCTCCAAATCGCCACATTTCTATGCACGGCTCTCGAACTGTCGGATCGCCTCTGCGAGCGCTCCGTAGAGCGCCTCGGCTCGCCGTTTGCGGACCGCCGACCAGCCAGCGAGCGTTGATGCGCGGGATCGCAACGCGGGAAATCGACTCCAGCGCTCCTCGGGCACCCCCAAAAACTGGAGCGTCGGCCCAGGCTGACGAAACACCGACTCGAAGTGAGCCATTCGGAGCGGGTACGGCGCCGGCGCGCTCCACGCACGGTGCTGTTCACGCCAGCGAAAGAGATCGTCCCCGCGCTCGAGGTAGCCATCGAGGTCGCGATAGCTCTCGCGGCGGAGCTTCGTAAGGAATGCCGTGAGCTCCCGAAGCGCGTGTTCCCGTTCCTCCCCGCGCCGTCGCGCCCACGCGATCGCTCCGACCGCATCCGCGAAGCGTCCCGCCCCGTCGACCCACGCTCCGTCCTCGCGCTCGCGAAGCCCGAAGTGACGCACCGCGCGCTGCCACGCGTCCTCCGAGGTGAGGCGAAGTTCCTCCGGAAGCAGTCCCGCCACATTCGCGTAGTGGAGGGCGTCGTAGCCGCGACGAAAAAGGCTCTCGAGGCTCAGGTATGGGCACCCCACCAAAAACAGCGCACGGTCGACGCCGCCAGCCGGCGGAGTCACCGCATGTTTGGCAGGGTTGTGCACGCCCCGCGGTGGATTCGCGGCGATGGCCTCGGCTTCGAGATATTCGAGAATCGCCGTGGTGCCGACCCCGCCCATCGACGCAACGCGGACCGGCAGCGGCGCGGACACCTTTGGCGCTACCCTTCGTCCGGCGCTTCAGCGACCGAAGGCGCCGGACCCGCTTCAAGCTGAGCCGGCTCATCGGACCGTAGAGCGACCCGGGCGAGATGGCGTCCGAACCCCCACATCACCAACAGGTGCGCGATGGCCTGCGTGGCGTTGTAGACGTACCAAGGAAGGCGCGGCGAGAAGTCGTGCACCGCCGACATGACATGGCGTCGGTCGAGCACCTCGCGGAACTCGAGCCGGCCAAAGGGGCGCACTCGGGGCCGCGCGAGGAGCCCACCGCTCACCGTGAACGTCTGCCGGCCGTCGTCGCTGTCGGCAGGGTCGTAGGTGAGTTCGAGGAGCCGAAGTCCAAGAACATTGACCTCGAAATGCACGACCTCACCGTGAATGCGCACTCGGAGAAACGGCCACACGAACCGAGGCAGCCAGCGCATGTATTCCTGGGCGACCCAGGCGGCGCGATGGCGCGCGGGAAGCGTGAGGCGCTGCACCGACCGGGCCACGCTCACCCGTCGAATGACCCGATCGTCCGAGAGCCGAAGCTTGTCCCGCGGGTTCGGCTTCATCGTCCCGCCGTCGGTGAGGGAGTCTCGAAGGGCCTGATCGAAGGGCTGGAGCTCGCTCGCGAGATACCGCTGGAGCGGGTTCTCATCCACCGTCATGTTGTGACGAAGGCTCTCGATGAGGGGCCCGGTGAGCGCGCTCGATGCGCCGGTGATCATCGCCACCCACCCTCGAGAAATCCAGGTGGGAATCATCGGAACATTGATGAGGCGACGACGGCGACCGATCGCCATCGCGGTCTTCTGAATCATGTCCCGATAGGTCATGACGTCGGGGCCGCCGATATCGAAGACCTGGTCGAAGCTCTTGGGATTGTCGAGGCACACTTCGACCGCCCGCACCACATCGCGAAGCGCGATCGGCTGGGTGCGGGACTGGGTCCAACGGGGAAGGAGCATCATTGGCAGCCGACCGACGAGCTTCACGAGCATTTCGAGGGACGAACCGCCCGGGCCCGCGATGAGGGCCGCGCGAAGCGAGGTGACGGGGACGCCGGTGCTTCCCAACGTCTCCTCGACTTCGAGGCGACTCCGGAGATGTTTCGAGAGGTTCTGGTCCGGCGGAATCAGCCCGCCGACATACAGAATCTGGCGCACGCCGTGGCGCTTGGCGGCGCGGGCGAAGTTGTCCGCGAGGATGAGGTCGAAGTCTTCGAAGCTCCCCTGGCTCAGCCGAGAGGACGGCAGCATCGAATGGACGAGGTAGATGCCGACCTCGGCCCCCTCCATCGCGTCGGTGACCGAGGGCAAAGAGAACAGGTCGCAATGGCGCCACTCCTCGTTGGGCTGGCCTTCGCCCATCGCCGCGGCGTTGGGGGACCGGGTCAGCGAGACGATTCGGTGCCGATCCCCGAGCGCGCGGCGAAGCGCGGTCCCGACGAATCCCGAGGCGCCAGCCATGGCGATCCGAAGGGGCCGTTCCGGGGGCTTGCTCGGGGCGAACATGAGGGAAGTCTAGGGTCGGTCTCGCCCATCACTGTCGCAGAAATCGCGCACCGGAGCCCGAATATCGTCACCCGCCGCCGGAAACTCGGCCCGCGGGATATCCTCGCGGCGCAGCGCGAAATAGTCCTCGCACCAGCGATGAAGGCGCGGTTTGTCGGTTGCCCAGCGGTAGACCCCCTGCTCGTCGATCGCCAGGTCTTCCGCGGGGTCGTAGTCCTCCTCCACCAAGATCGTGAGCCGACGATCGTAAAGACGGTCGGATTTGTTCCCGTGCCAGAGGTGACGCAAAAGCCCGGGCACATAACCGATGCTGCCCCGAACCTCGGCATGAAACGCCTCGGCCCAGCGCTCGAGATGACGCTGAGCCTTGATGCTCAGGCGCTCGCTTCGAATGGACTCGTAGCCGCCGCCCATCGCGTGGGCCATGTTGAGGTCCGCGTTGCCGAGGACGTTCGCGTCATAGAACCCGTGCTTCCTAAGCACCGCTCTTCTCCCCGCCCAGGCGTAGCCGCTGTGCCCGTGATCGAGATAGCGGTCGATCGATGCCGGACCGCGCGCGTGCCAGCCAAACCCAAAACTGTGAAGGAGCTCGTGCTCGGCGTTGCCCACGGGAAGATCCGAAACGTCCACCGACGTCTCCTCGGGCTTGAGGCGCACCGTCATCGAGAACGGCTGGACCATGACGAACCGTTCGAGGAGAGACACGGTCTGCTCGACCCACGCGGGTTCCTCAAAAAGGATATCGCAGTCGAGCCACACCACCTTGTCGCACTCCGCGGGAAGGGCCTCGAGGCCCACGTTCAACAGGCGCTCCTTGTGCCAGAGGACGTCATGGCACCGAAGCTGAAGGAGCCGCTCGGCGTCACCTTTCTGAAGCTCGAAGCGGCCGTCATCAAACGCGAGCTCGACGGTGAGAAGCGGGAGGCCCGCCGCGCGGAGCCCGGCGCGAAAGAGATCGTAGTTCCGCTTCTTCGTGTCGTAGTGCTGCGGGTTAAAGAACGTAGTGAGGCCCCAGATCGAGCCGGGAAGACTAGCCGGGCGCTCGGCCACCGGTTCGCGTCGCGTGGTTCGGAGAATCGCCGACCGCTCGAGCCGCCGGCGAAGGCGTCCGGGTGCGGCATGATCGTAGGGAATCGACGACACCATCGTCGAAAGCTGTTGATCGACCGACTCCTCTACATCGTTCAGGCGTTGGCGAAGTGCCCGATTTTCCTTTCGGCGCTCGGGTTCGCCCGCCGGTCGCGGTTCGAAGAGCTGGGCGCCCATGCCGCCCACATTTACGAGGCCGTCCCGATCTTCGAAGCCCGGCACGGCGAGCCGGAGGCGGCGAAGCAGGTCGAACCCTTCGTCCGCCTCGCCGACGAAACGCTCATCGAGCCCTCGCACCGCAAGGAACGCTCCCCGTCGAACCAGATAGCTTCCCTTGCCTACGCTCTCCCCGATTCGGGTCTTGCCGAGAAGAAACGCCGGCTCGAGGCGGCCGGTTTCCCGCAGCGCCCGAGAGCCGTCTGCGGTGAGCTTTGCAAAGGCGGCCATCGGCTTGACCACAAGTGTCGAATCACGGTCGAGCGATGTCAGATCCGCCGGAGGGAGCCAAAGGTTCGGCGGAAGGATCCACAGAAACTCTCCTTTCGCCTCCTGGGCGAGCGCATTGACGATCATGGCCCGCCGAAGGTGGGGCCCCCCTTCGAACGAGCGCACCAACGGGCCCGCCGAGCGACCTTGAGGCCTTCGAACCGGCCTCTGACCCTGCACCCCGACCCACACCTCCTGAACTTCGGGAAGGCTCGCGAGCACCGCTTGAAGATTGGCTTCCCGCAAGCCGGCTTCCGGCGTCTCGTCGTCGAGATACGGGATGAGCACGGAGATCACGACGCGTCGATCATCTCCATCGCCGCCTCGGCTACCACCACGGCTGCCGCGGCTTCCGCGACATCGATGCCTCCGTCGTACTCCTCGGGCTTGTCTTTGCCCGAATCATCGGCGGGCTCGGCGGGGCCGCCCTTCTCGGCGAGGCCCGCCTTTTTGTCATACTCCTTGAAGGTCGAGTAGTCCGGCTTCACCTGGTGATGCGACACTCGATACTCCTCGAGCTCACCGAGCACTTTTCGACTGAAGCCTTCGTACGGAACCGAATCCTGATAGCGGTAGGCAAACGCGTCGTACGACAGGAAGTCGTTGTCGTGCCAGAGGTAGTAGTCGTACCAGTCCCAGTCGTCGTAGTCGTCGATCGCCTCGTGCATGTCGCGCACCCAGCGCCGCCGCTTGTGAGCGCTCTTGCGCTTGAGGGCGGGCACCGTGACGAGCCACTTGGTCTTGTCGCCGCTCAAGTACGCGTAGGGCTTGAGCAACCATTGCTGCCGGACCTTGTCGATGCTCGCAATGCGGTTGCGGCGGTCCATGATCTCGTTGTTGAGAAAGTGCTGGAGATCCTGGAAGTACTGAATCTTCTTCTTCAGCCCGTGGCACTTCGCGGCCGACTTTCGTGCGGCGGACGGCACTGCGCGGTGGACCGCTTTGAGATCTTGATCGACGAGGAGCTGGCCAATCTCCTGGCGGAGAACCTGGAGAAGCTGATCTTCAAAGTGATGGACCCACTGGTACAGCTGGCCGTGCTCGGTGACCATCTTAAGCACCGCCGCGCGATGGGCGTCGAGCTGCTGGATACGGGTTTCGGCCTGCCGGTGCTGTCCTACCGCGTGCTCGTAGGCCTTGCTCAGCTCTTCCCAGCTGGGAAAGCCAAGTTCGGCACAGCAGCGCTGCTTCGCCTTTTCTTCGCGCGCCGCCCCG
Source organism: Myxococcota bacterium (assembly GCA_039187775.1). GTDB lineage: Bacteria > Myxococcota_A > Polyangia > Polyangiales > JBCCZL01 > JBCCZL01. Next base: position 15,691 of record JBCCZL010000026.1, on the reverse strand, counting down.
AAGGTGATGGTGCGAAGGAACGAGGAGAACGCGCCCGGGCTCGTTTCCTTTTGGAGCTCTCGATTTTGCAGCCACAGAAAAGGCTCGATCTGGAAGCGCTGAAGGTACTCGTTCAGCTGCGCGACGAGCTTTCGACACTGGGCCTGTTCAACCACGATCGTTCCGTTCTCCGGATGGAGAAGGCGGCCCCGCTGAATGAAGTTCCCGTCGGACTCGATCGCCTGGAGCCGCGCCGTCCAGCCAGGTCGCTGCTGCTCGAACTCCGCGCGACGACCGGGAAGCTGCTGGAGGCCGGTGGCTTGCACTGCCGCGGCAATCGTCGCGGCATCCGAGCTTGGCAGAATCACCGCGCCCACTTCTCCGAGCGCGGTCTGCAGCTCGGCCTCGGCCTTCTGTCGATCGTTTCCGATCGCGTCGAGCTCGGCCTGAAGTTCATTGATCTGATGCTGGTAGTCCTGCATCGCACTCTGCGCCGCCTGGGCGCCTTCGGCTTTGGTTCTCATCGTGGGTCTCCAGTCATGCCGGCAGAAGCTTCGACAGGTCGCGTAGGTTAAGAAGTCGCTCGCTCTTCGCGACCTCGGTCAGCAAGGTGGCCGCGGAGCGCTCTTCGGCGCCGCGGGAGAGCTCGGCCACGCGGGCCAACGCAGAAAAGAGGTCCGGCTCCCGAATTTTCGCCACGAAGCCCGAAAGGAGGCCATGTGCGGTACCGAGCGTCCGAAGGATCGACGCGAGGTCCCGAGCGCGGCGCCGAACATCGGACGGGCACTCGTACTTGGCGGCGGCTCGAAGCACCCGCGCCCACGCTTCGTCGCCGAGGCCGGCTTCGAGCCGCGCCGCGTCGAGTTCTGCGCCCACCGAGATCGGAGCCTCGGGGTTCGGTTCGCGCGCTTGCTCGAGCGCGATCGCGCCCGGATCCGCCGCGTAGCGACGAAACCTGCGATAGGCCCGAGCGGCCTCGACGAATCGTGGAGCGTCGAAGGACGCGCGCCAGCGACACGCCTCGTCGACGTCTGCGGACGCGAGACCAAGCCCTGACCGAGTCGCGAGGAGCGAAAGGATCTCCCGTGCGGCGCGGGTCGCTCCCGAGCGCGCATCTCGCGTTCGAAGGTTCTCTTGAAGGCAGGACCGAACTTCCGAGTCGAAGAGCGCTTCCGCAGCTTCGGCGAGCTCGGCTGGGTCCGCGTCCGGGAGAAACTCGGTTCCGAAGCGGTCGCGGAGGCCAAGGTGGAACCCCGCGTTGGCTCCGATCGCCACTCGTTCGTCTTGCCGGTCCATCCCCTTCTCTTGAGCAAAAAAGAGCGTGGGAACTTCCGCCGCGAGGAGCTCTTGGTAACTGTTGTAGCCGGCCGCCGATACCGCGGCGTCGACCCCGCGAAAGTAGCGAGCGACGCCAGGTTCGGTAAGTGCGATCATGTTCCGGCGATAGATCTTCTCACCTGGATAAAGCGGCCCGTAGCCTACAAGGAGCCGGGTCTTCTCATGCAGCGAGAAGGCTTCGATCCAACGCTCGAGCTCCGCCGAGGCATTCGCGTCGCCGCCACCGCCAGCCGACAGATAGACGAGTCGTTCGTCGTCCTTGACATCGAAGTGAGCTCGCACCGCCTCTCGTGACCACGCGCTGGTTGAATCAAAACCGTGAATCGGACCGACGAAGGTCGTTCGGAGTGCGACTTCGTCGTCGATGCGATAACGCGGCTTCGCCGCTTCATGGTCGGGAATGAGGATTCGGTCGTAGAGCCGAAGATGCTGCGCATGAACCGGCGACGCCTGCACCGCTCGATCCTTGTGACGATCGACAAACACGGTGGAGCGTGCATAGCTTCGCAAGAACGCAAACTCGTTAAACGAGCCCATCGGGCTCGTATCGAGGATCAGCACGTCGGGATGGAGGCTGCCGATCAGGTTGGTGACAAAGAGCTTTGTACTGCCGATTCGTTCCGTCTGATCCCCGCCGAGCGCTCGGAGCCGGGTTTTCGAGGGAATCTTGTAGACGGGAAAGTCCCGCGCCAGGTCCGAAGCCTCGCTGGTGGTGACGAAACGAAAATCCGCCTCCCGACCCAAGGCCGCGAGGATCTCTCGGGTGGCGCGTGCAATGTGGAGGAGGCGCGACAGGTGACCGAGGCCGGTCCCGTTGATCGCATAGAAGACCGCCGAAATGGGTGCCGGGGCCACAGAGCAGGTTCAGGCGAACGATGACTCGCGATAGAGCTGTTCGACGCGTGGCTCCGGCGGCGGGGCCTCGATCGCGTCGAGGGCAGCTACGCTTCGCTTGATCACCGCCTGGTCGTCCTGGGGAATCTCGAGGACGGCAACGAGCTTCTCGTAGAGCGCCTCTTCCCGCGCGTCGAGGTCAGCGTCGATGCTCGCCATGCTGGCCGCGCGGAGCGCAATGAAGAATCGGTCCGCGTAGTTCTCGATGGTTCCGACGAGCTCTTCGAGCTTCTTGTCCTTCGCCTCCGCGAGAAGCTTGTCGACGGTCTCGTCTCCCTGGAGTAGCGGTTCGAGAAAGGAGCGCTCCTCCTCGGCGACGACGCCGTCCGAGAGCGCCATTTTTGCCATCACCAGTAGCGTCGCCTTCCGAGCTCCCATTCGTGCCTCCTGAAGTGGCACGGTGATACCACGGGATGGGGCTTCTGAGCATCGCCAAGTGACCGGTCGACTAGCCACTTCAGCCGCTTCCGGAGACGCAGCCGGCAAGAATTCCTGGGCCTGACGCGAAGAGATCGATGGCCCGTGCCTTGCTTTCCGCCGGGCGCCATGCCGCCCCTCCGCAGTCTTCTTGGAACTCTCCCCCTTCTTGTGCCGCTTTTGGCGGCGGGTATCGCGTCCCCGGCGGTCGCCAATGGACCGGCGATGGAGGTCGGCGGGATTACGGGCAGCATCAGCGAAGTCGACGCTACTCGCGCCCTCCAGCCACGGATGCCCCAGTTTGCCCAGTGCTTTGTGCGGCACGCCGACGAGCTCCCTTCCGGACGGGGCGACGTACGGCTGCACATTCGCGTCGGAACCACCGGCCAGGTGCTGTCGGCGTATCCCGAAATGTCGACGGTGGGTCACCGGGGCGTGGAGCGCTGCCTCGGTGAAGTCGCGATGCGCACGCGGTTTCCACGACCGCGAGGCGGTGAGGCCACGGTCACCTGGCCGATCTCCCTCGACCTCGGCGACGAGGCGCCCGAACCCGCGGTGCTTTCGGCCACCCAGGTTCGGCGGGTGGTCGAGGATCGGGGCGCCGAAGCGATGACGATGTGCGGCGTGTCGAGCACCACTCGAGTGACCGCCTACGTGCAAGGCGGCCGGGTGTTGACCCTCGGCGCCGCGGTGTTCACCGAGGTTGAAAGCAGCGCCATCGACTGCCTCGTGGAGCAGGTCCGACAGTGGCCGATTCGAAGCGGCCGACGCATCATGATGGTGACCTTCGATCTCACCCCCGAGTCCGCCGGCGACGCCTGACCGTATTCGGCAGAGCTCCAGGCACTGAGACGACAGTCCGGTGGTCGCTCAGTCGAGCTGGAACTCGGCCGCAGCCTGGCTCGGTGTGAGACCGTCGGCATCGACGCGGGCATTGAGCTCGCGCATCCGCTCCGCACTGATCGCTCCGTCATAGTCGCGGAGCCTGGCCGCGAGTTCGGGGCGACTCGTCATGAAATTCTGGCTGGCCAGGAGAATCGCGTCGTAGGGAGGAATCGCTCCCCGATCGTCTTCGAGGACCCGAAGGTTAAACGACGCGATCCGCCCATCGGTGCTGTACGCGCTGATCACGTCGACGGTCCCCTGCCCCGCCGCCTGGTACATCAGTGCCGCGTCCATGGCGCGCTCCTGACTGAACGCAAGGCCGTAGGTGTCGACGAGGCTCTCCCACTCTGTGCGCTCGAAGAACTCGAAATCACCGCCGATATCGAGGTCCGGTGCATGGCGCGTGAGGTCGCTAATGCGTTCGATGTTCCGCTGAGCGGCAAGGGGTTCCGGCATCGCGAGGGCGTAGGTGTTTTCGAACCCCAGCACGGCAAGGATCGTGATTCCGTAATCCTCGGGAAGCGCTCGGTGGAGCTCGGCCATGACCGCTGCGCGATCCTCGGGAACGTCGGTGCGGTCTAGGATCGTGGCCCATACCGTCCCCGAATACTCGACGTAGAGGTCGATTTCTCCGGCCTGAAGCGCATCGAAGGCCACCGTGGATCCTAGCGACGGCATCACCTCCGGGCGAAGGTCGGTCTTCGCGGTGACTTCGTTGGCGAAGACCTCTGCAAGAATGAACTGCTCGGTAAAGGTCTTGGCTCCGATGCGAACTTTGTTCTCGTCGCCCTCGAAAGACGCCGCGGCAAAGCTTCCACCGGAGTATAGCACGATCACCCCCAGCACCGTGCTCGCTCCGAGCACGAGCCCCCGGCGCCGGGTCCGGGTGCCGACTTCGAGCGCCTGGACCAGCCGATCTAGAATCTGCGCCAGGAGCGCCGCGGCGACGCACCCGACGAGCACCGCAGTGAAGTTCCGCGTCTGAAGCCCGCCGAAGATATAGTTGCCGAGGCTTGGCGCCCCGACCGGCGTCGACAGGGTGGCCATGCCCACGCACCACACCGTCGACGTGCGAAGGCCCGACACGATCACCGGCATCGACAGCGGGAGCTCGACCAAGCGCAGCCGCTGCATCGGGGTCATCCCCACCCCGCGGGCCGCCTCCACCATGGCAGGATCGACTTCGCTGATCCCCGTGACCGTGCCCATCAGAATCGGTAGGAGGCAGTAGAGCGTCAGACCAATGAACGCCGGCAGGAATCCGATGCCTTGGAGACCCGCCGCGGTCAGAAGGGGCACCATGATCGCGAGAAGCGCGAGGCTGGGGATCGTCTGAATGATCCCCGCGGTGGTGAGGGCGAGCGACTTGAGCCAGGGCACCCGACTCGCCGCCACGCCGAGGGGAATGCTGATCGCCGTCGCAATCAGGAGCGCGACGATCGTGATCTGGAGATGGGCGGTAAGAAGCTCGGGGAGTTTTTCGAGCTGCTCGTTCACGCGATCTTCTCCGCCGCCTCGTCCTCGGAAAGCCGGTCCTCGATCGTATCGCCGTCTTCGTCCTCGGAACGATGGGTCAGGCGCTCGCCGGAACGCACCGGCTCGCCCTCGATCAGCTGTTCGACAAAGTCCGCTTGGTTCTTCGGCGTGCTCATCAGCGTTTCGACATAGTCGTTGGCGGGCTCGGTCAGAAGCTCGCGCGGTGTGCCGAGCTGAACGAGGTCGCCTTCATGCATGACCGCGATCCGATCCCCGAGGATCAGGGCCTCGACCATATCGTGGGTCACGAAGATCGCGGTGAGTCCGGTCTCTTGGCGGATCCGAAGGAAGAACTGCTGGATCGCGTCTCTCGTAATCGGGTCGAGCGCGCCAAACGGCTCGTCGAGGAGCATGACCTTGGGCCGGGCGCCGAGCGCGCGCGCCACGCCGATCCGCTGCTGCTGACCGCCTGAAAGCTCCGATGGAAGGCGTCCTCGAACTTCCCTCGGATCGAGCTCGACCATTTCCAGAAGCTCGTCCACGCGCGCGTCCATCTTCGCCTGATCCCACCCGAGGAGCTTGGGCGTGATCGCAATGTTCTCGGCGACCGTCATGTGCGGGAAGAGCCCGATCTTCTGAAACGCGTAGCCGATCCGTCGCCGCACTTCGTGTGCGGGAAGATCGGTGATGTCTTCCCCGTCGAGGCGAATCTTGCCTTCGGTCGGCTCGATGAGCCGATTGATCATCTTCAGGGTGGTGGTCTTGCCCGAGCCCGAGCCTCCGAGGAGCACCAAGAGCTCGCCCGCGCGCACCTTCAGAGACACCTGGTTGACGGCGACAAAATCGCCGTATCGCTTGCTGACCTTCTCTAGTTCGATCATCCGCCGAGGAGTGTTTGTAGGCTCGCCGCAACTGCGCGAGGGCGTCTTAAGGGAGCGAGCATTCCACCGATCGGTGGAGGCAAGCCGCCATGACGACAGCCCTCTGGCGAACCGGAATGGAGCCGGAGGGTACCGAAAGGCTCCGCGGATGACTAATCCGGGCCCGTACGCGCTGTAAGCGATCTCCCGATGCGTGCGTTGCTTCGACGGAGCCGCGGTGTGTTGAGACGGCCAGGGAGCGGAGCAATGAACAGGCAAAAGGTACGCACAATCCAGTGGTTAGCTGCAGCCACGGGAATCGGACTATCGCTCGTTGCGGCAAGCTGTGGAGGTCTCGTCGCCACGCAGTCGGCCGATGCTCCAGCGAGCGAAAGCATCACCAACAATCAGGAAGCGGGGGTGGATGAAGGCGGGATCGTCAAAGCCGCGGGCGACGTTCTCGTCGTGCTTCGACGGGGTCGCATCTTCACCGTGGGCCTCGGCGACCAAGCCATGCGCCCGATCTGCCGGGAAGACGCCTACCCGGACGAGGAGCTCGGCAGTTGGTACGACGAAATGCTTATCCACGACCGGACGGTTGTGGTCATCGGCTACAGTTATCGAATGGGGGCCACCGAGATCGGCCTCTTCGACCTCGACGCGCAGGGTTGTGTCGCCCACCGTTCAACCCACTTCCTTCGGTCGAACGACTACTTTTCGACGCGGAACTACGCAAGCCGACTCATCGAAGGAAAACTCGTGTTCTACATGCCCCACTATCTGGGGAGCTTCGCGATCGAGAACGGACAGGTCCAAACGTCGACACCGGCCCCGGCGCTCCAGGCCTTCGGTGAGGGACAATGGAACTCGGTCCTGGCGTCGGCGGAGCTCACGGTTCCTGCCGAAGTTCGATCGTCTCCGACCCTCCACACCGTCGTGAGCTGCGAACTTGCGCCGGAGTTCTCCTGCGATGCCCACGGCATTATCGGCGAATCGGGGCGCACCTTCTACGTGTCGCCGCGTGCGGTATACGTTTGGGTGGGAAGTCCGGGCGGGGGGGAAGAACCGAACGCGATCGTGTATCGGTTGCCCTTCGGTCAGGAGCCGCCGGGTGCGGTTCGGGTCTGGGGCATGCCCACCGATCAGTTCTCGTTTCGGGAAGCCGACGGCCACCTGAACGTGCTCGTGCGAAGCGAAGGCGGGGGCGACTGGATGGGCCATCCGGAACGCGTCGGTGGTTCGGTGGACCTTGTGCGGATTCCGCTGCTCGCGTTTGCCCGGCCGGGGGCGCCAACCCTTGCGACCAACGCTTACACCCCGTTGCCCGAGCCGCAGGGAAGCGGCCACGCATTTCAGAACCGGTTTGTCGGCGACTACGTGCTGTACGGGAAAGGCATCTCTTGGGGCGGCGCGTCGGCGGGTCAGCACGCGACGCTCTACGCGCACTCGGTCGGCCAACAGCGACCCACGCGAGCGCTCCGACTCTCCCATGGGATCGATCGGATCGAAGCGCTCGGGGAAGACGCGGTCGTGATCGGAAGCGATGGCGACAACCTGTTGTTTAGTTCCTTCGCACTCGCCGAAGGACGCCCGCGGATGATCGATCGGTACGCCCGCTCCCATGCGGTTCAGGGCGAAACGCGGAGCCACGGGTTCTTCTACAAACCCAGCGGCGAACGAGAAGGTGTCTTTGGGCTACCCGTGCGGCGGGAAGGGCCGGGGGCCGCGCATCTTCGCTACGGCTCGGCCGAAATCGTGTATCTGAAAGTGCAGGAACTCCGCTTCGATCCCCTCGGGGAGCTTCGGGCAACGAACGACTCCGTCGACGATGACTGTCGCGTCTCGTGTGTGGACTGGTACGGCAACGCGCGGCCGATCTTTTACCGAGGGCGAGTCTTCGCGCTCCTCGGCTACGAGCTCGTCGAAGGAAAGCTCACGGCGGGCCCCCAAGGGAGCCGGATCCGTGAAGTCGGCCGCACCCACCTCGTCCGCGACCTCCCTGACCCAACGCACGTGAGGCACCCTTGACCGGACCCAACGAGTCCATGTCGATCGTTACGGGATTCCGCTCGGCTTTCGTCGTAGTTTCAGGTTAGTCGACCCCGATACATGAGCCCACGCGCGAAAGAGAGGCGCGTCCCTACGCGTAGTCCTTCCCGATCAGGGAAAGGAACTCACGCCGGGTCTCCGGGTTCTCCCGGAAAACGCCGAGCATGCGTGATGTGACCATATCGACGCCCGGCTTGTGTACGCCGCGTGTCGTCATGCACTGGTGCGCCGCCTCGATGACCACTGCCACGCCGCGGGGTTCGAGCACCGAGTCAATGGCGTTTGCGATCTCTGCCGTGAGTTTCTCCTGAATCTGCAAGCGCTTGGCGTACGCGTCGACAACGCGCGCGAGCTTGCTGATGCCGACCACGCGGCTGTTGGGTAGGTACGCGACATGAGCGACGCCCACGATCGGGACCATGTGATGCTCACAGTGGCTCTCGAGGCGAATACCGCGCAGAACGACCAGCTCATCGTAGCCCCCGGTTTCTTCAAAGGTGCGGTTGAGGATCTCGACGGGGTCTTCGGCGTAACCGGCGAAGAACTCCTCATACGCGCGGACCACCCGCCCCGGCGTTCCGAGCAGGCCCTCGCGGTTGGGATTGTCTCCCGCCCAACGCAGCAGCGTCCGGACCGCACTTTCGGCTTCCTCGCGGCTCGGACGGTGCTGGTCAGCGCGTTGCCGATGCATTTGGGTGGCAGCAACTAGGTCGATCGCTTTCTGATTCATGGCATGAGTAGAGCAGGCCATTCCCCTTTCGCAAGCGGGTTCCGGCGACACAGACTTGGACCGGCGCGTTGATGGCGCAGTCGCCTCGTCGCGGGCGCGGGTCGAGCACCTGGGCTTGAGCGGGTCGCCTAGCTCCCTCCAAGGAGGACTTCGTCCTCCCCATTCCGGCGTGAAACGCCTCCATGGGTCCCCCTCCGGTTCCGCGAGCTCGGCTCGCGCGTCGCGTCTTCGACGCGCCGTCTGCCCAGTGCACACTCCGAAGTCCTTCGGCTTTCGTCGTCGTTTCAGGTCAGCAATGGATGCAGGAGCCCCGCGCTCGAATGTGGTGCGCCGCGGGACTCTGCACCGACTCGAACGAGTCCCAATAGCCGGCGTTCTCGCGGAGATCAGAGGTCGACGATCATCCCGTCATCGGCGAACGAGAGCTCGATCCCCGGTGGAGCGCGGTCGAGCAAGTCGTCTGCGCGCGCCCGGACAGCGTCGTTCAGGTGGCTCAGCACCACGCGAGGCACCCCCATGGTGGGAAGCACTCGCTCCCAGTCCTCCCATGTGCAATGCCGCCCGGCGGGTGGAGCGAGGCCTGTACACTCGGCGACCAGTAGATCGGCTCCAGCCGCAGCGCCGAGCAGGCCGTCGCACATCATCGTGTCGCCACTGAACGCGACCACCTTGTCGGAAGGCAAACGAAACCTCAGACAGAGCGGCTGCTCGGGTGGATCCATATGCTCGGCTGGGAACGCTGTCACCTCCGCCCCAGCGAGAACCGCACGGTCGCCCGGGGCGAGCTCTTCAAACGAGGTGGTGAATGGCATTTCGCGATCCATCAAGTCTCCGTAGGCGAGGCGTATCCCATCCGCGAGGCGCTGCGTGACCCCCACCGGTCCGAGAATCGGCAGGGGTGCAGTGCGAACTCCTTTGAACATTCCGTCGATCAGCAGGAACGGAAAGCCGCCCACATGGTCACCGTGCAGATGGGTGATCGCGAGCCCCGCCAGTTCCGTCGGTGCGCGGCCTGCACGTCGCAGCGCGACCATCGCGGTGGCCCCGAAGTCCACCATGATGGGCCCGAACCCGTCCCCCTCGAGCAGGTAGCAAGAGTGAAGGCGTCCGGCCGAATTGAAGGCATCGGATGATCCGAGGACTGTGAGGCGTTCAGGCACTGTGAAAACAACTGCAAGCCAGATGCAACCTAGATGCAACCTGCTTGCGTCAGTACATCAATCGCACTACCTAGTCGAGTCCATCGAGAAATGCGACCGACACTCGTCGCGGGAGGAGAGGGGAAGAGATGAGCGAGACGCGGGCCGAAGTCCTGCTCCACCAGGTCGAGCGCCTCGCGCTCCTGCACCGGATCGGCGTCGCCCTCAGCGCCGAGCGAAACCGCGACCGTCTGGTCGAGACGATCCTCCTCGAAGCCAAGAAGCTCTGCCACGCCGATGGCGGCACCCTGTATGTCCGGACGGACGACGATCACCTGCGCTTCGAGATCATGCGGACCGACTCGCTGGGTATCGCTCTTGGCGGAACCACCGGACAGCCCATCGAGCTGCCGCCGATCCCCATGTTCGATCCCAAAACGAACGAGGCGAACCACACGAACGTCGCGAGCCACGCGGCACACCTCGGCAAGTCCGTCAACATCCCGAACGCCTACGACGCCACCGGCTTCGACTTTTCGGGAACCAAACGCTTCGATGCGGTGAACCGGTACCGCTCGACCTCGTTCTTGACGATTCCGCTCGTCGACAACAAAGGCCGAGTGAGCGCGGTCCTTCAGCTCCTGAACGCGAAGCACCGCGAGACCGGGGAGACCATCGCCTTCGACGCGGACGACCAGCGCATCGTCGAGGCACTCGCGAGCCAGGCCGCCATCGCCCTCGACAACCAGGCGCTGCTGGAAGGCCAGAAGCGACTCCTTGAAGCCTTCATTCAGATGATCGCAGCAGCGATCGACTCGAAATCGCCATACACCGGCGCCCACTGCGAGCGCGTCCCCATCCTCACGCTCATGCTGGCATCGGCGGCGCAGGCGGCGAAGGAAGGGCCCTTCGCCGACTTCGAGCTTTCTGAGGAGGAATGGTACGAGCTGAAGATCGCCGCCTGGCTTCACGACTGCGGCAAGGTCACCACCCCGGTGCACGTCATGGACAAAGCCACGAAGCTTGAGACGATCAGTGACCGGATGGAGCAGGTGCGGGTACGCTTCGAAGTGCTGAATCGCGACGCCCGCATTCGGATGCTGGAGGCGGCGAGCGACGATCCCGACGCGGCGGTGCGGTACGAACAAGAAGCCGCTCAGCTGCGTGACGACCTCGCGTTCTTGGAGCGTGCGAACCTCGGCGGAGAGTTCCTCGCGGACGAGGCGAAAGCACGGATTCGTCAGATCGGCGCACGGCTCTACCAACAGAACGGCGAAGCACGACCGCTTCTCAGCGATGACGAAGTCGAAAACCTCTGCATCAGCCGGGGCACCCTCACGAAGGAAGAGCGCCTCATCATCAACGGACACATGGTGCAGACGCTGCAGATGCTCGAGGCGCTCCCCTTCCCGAAGAACCTACGGCGCGTGCCCGAGTATGCGGGTGGGCATCACGAGAAGATGGATGGGAAGGGCTACCCGCGGGGCATCTACGCGGGGGAGATGTCAGCGCCAGCCCGCATGATGGCCATTGCCGACGTCTTCGAGGCCCTCACCGCTCAGGACCGCCCCTACAAGAAGGGAAAGACGCTCAGTGAGGCGATGCGAATCATGGGTTTCATGAAGCGGGACAACCACCTGGACCCGGCGCTCTTCGACCTCTTTGTCACGAGCGGCATCTACCGCGCCTATGGTGAGCGCTTCCTGCCTCCGGAGCTCGTCGACGTGGTCGACGAGGGCGCGCTCCTGGAGATCGAGCCCAAGCCGTTCGACATGCCACCGCCGAGCGAGCGAACTCACCGCTGGACGCGGTTCCTACCGGAGTACGAGCCGCTTGTCGGGAGCGTGATGGGCGAGGTCGAGTAGCGGGCTTCCAACGAGGACCTCCGACCACACGTGGGTTGAGGGAAGGGAATCATGGAGACGCGCACGAACTAGCGGATGAACGACGGAGGGGGTTCCGGCGCCGGGTGGGATTGGCGCCAATGCTCTGCGATCTCTTCCCGCTTGGCGACCCATACCCCCGCTTTGCCCTGCACGTACTCGAGGAAGCGTGCCAAAGCCGCCGTGCGCGCCGGTCTCCCGGCCAGGCGGCAGTGCAGGCCCACCGACAGCATCTTCGGCTGCTCCGCGCCCTCGGCGTAGAGCACGTCGAACGCGTCCTTCAGATAGGTGAAGAACTGATCGCCGCTGTTGAAGCCCTGCGCGCTCGCGAAGCGCATGTCGTTGGTGTCTAGCGTATAGGGCACCACCAGGAAGGGCTCCCCGTGCTCGAGGTCCCAGTAGGGAAGGTCGTCGGCGTAGCTGTCCGAGTCGTACTCAAAGCCCGCCTCGATCGCGAGCTTGCGAGAGTTGGGGCTGGTGCGGCCCTGGTAGAAGCCCTTCGGCTTCTCGCCGAGAATCGCAAGGTGCGCGGCAGTTGCGCGCTCGACGTGGACGCGCTCCACATCCTCGGGCACGAAGGAGTAGTCGATCCATCGGTACCCGTGGCTTGCGATCTCGTGGCCCGCCTCCTTCATCGCGATGACCGGGTCAGGGTTGCGCTCCATCGCCATGCCGACCGCGAACACAGTGCAGTGCAGTTCGTGCTCCGCGAAGAGGCGGATCAGACGCCACACCCCCGCCCTCGCGCCGTACTCATAGATCGACTCCATGCTCATGTGGCGGGCGCCTTGAAAGGGCTTTGCACCGACGATCTCCGAAAGGAAGGCCTCGGATGCTGGATCGCCGTGAAGCACCGAGTTCTCGCCGCCCTCCTCGTAGTTGATGACGAAGCTGAGCGCGATGCGCGCGTCCCCCGGCCACTGTGCGTGCGGAGGCTCGGCCCCATATCCGACTAGGTCACGCGGGTAGTGCATGCGCCCAGATGATAGTCGGGGCTTCGCTCGCGCGGAACGCTCGACCGCCAAAGGTCGAGAGATGGCGCCAATGGCTTGAGCCCGTCAAAGCCGCCGGCCTTTACCCCAAAAGGAGTGGATGGGTCGTCAACCTGGAGACGGAAGTATGCCGCTAGGTCGTCCGCCTCGTGTCTTCCACAGAGCAATGCCGGCCTTGTTCATCCAATGGTCGTCGATGGTTTGCTCTACGCCTATGGCTGCCGATCAAGCAGTGCCCGAACGAGCAGTGCGTCGTCGGAAGGGCGCCCCTCTCGGAGGCCCTTGAGCGGAGCGCCTGGCGATTCTTCCATGGCGTCGAGTGGACTTCGGACCACCGAGAAGCGGTCGCGGTGATGGCGGCCCTCGACATTAAGACCGCTCACCACCGACCGCGCTTCAACGTGTTCATTGCGTTCTATAGCCGACCGATCTCCAACGACGTCATGATGCGGACGGCGCCTGCGCAGGAAGGCCCATGGTCTTCACCAGCGCGAGCCTTCATCGCGAAAGCGCCCGACGACAGTGAAGTGAGCTACAGCGCCGTCGCCCACAAAGAGCTCTCGAACGGGACCTCCGAGTTCATTACCTACCATCGCGGCACCACTCCATTCGCAAGTGAAATCCGAGTGGTCGAAGTGCGGCTCGACCGAGCCAACTGACTGGATGGCCGACGTCGGCGGGGGCTTGGGTGGGCATCGACGCGACCAAGGGGAAGGACCTCACCCAGGAGCTCTCACCGGTCGAGCGAATCGGCGTACCTTGCATACGCCGCATCTACCAGAACCTGCTCCTCCGTCTCACTTCGGTTCGTTGCAACACCCGGCCTGTCCGAGTGATTCGCGCCAAGTCTGGCACTAACCCGAGAAGGCTTCGCTCCATGCGGCAAGGATGGCCAGCTTCAGCTGCTTTGGCTTGAGGGACGGGGGAGAGGAGCCTTTGGTCGACTTTACTTTGAACGTGGACTCGTCCAGTTCAGCCTTCGGATGGAGGCGGGCGATGGTGAAGATCGCGTCATCGATTGTGAGGCTGCCAATGCTGTCGCCACTCAACCAAGCTTGGTGTCGAGAGGGGTTGCCCCCATGGTCGAACTGGTAGAGCTGTAGCTCCATCTTTTTCCGGCCCACGCGCAGGATGGCCTCGACTTGGATGTTCTTGAAGGTCGGAGTCGCTGCGGCGAGCTCCGCCCGTACCCGTGGCTGACTATTCGTGGGCAGTTCGAGCCCCTTCGCGGTGCTGGGGTCGGTGTCGGTGAACTCGACTTCTGCAATCGTTGCACCCTCGAAGTCGGCGCCCGTGAGGTCGCACTCGACGAAGCAAACTTGGGTGAGAGTTGCGTTTCGAAAATCGGCACTGCGAAAACTGCAGCGTTCGAACTGCATCGACTCCATGAGCTTGGCGGATCGAAAGTCGGCGCCTGAAAAGTCGCAGTCCTGAAGCTCCGATCCTTCAAGGGTGGCTTTCTGAAACGACGCGCCAATTAAAGAGCAACTCGAAAGGTCGCCGTACGCGATACTCACTCTGTCCAACTGGGCTCCGTCGAATCGGCAACTGGCAAGCCCGTTCAGGCTGGCTTTGCGGAGACCCGCTTGATCGAAGCGGCAATTCTCGAGGTCGTCGAGGTTCGCATCGTCCATCGCGGCGTCACGAAAGTCGCAGTTTTCGCACTCGCCAAAGTGACCGTTGGGAGCCTTGGCGTTACGAAAGTCGCATCCGACGGCTTCGAAGATTCGCTGAGTCTGGGCGAGATTGGTTTCTCGGAGATCGCAGTCGATGAACTTGAGACCGGTGAGCGACGCACCGCTAAGATTCTCGCCGCGAAAACTGGCGGATTCGACGATGATGGTCGAGTACTCGTCGGTCGAGTGTGAGAACTCGGTACGGTTGAGTTCGAGGAGCCGGGCAAGTCGCTTGCGGTCTTTCGCTTTCCCGAGCATCTCGCGCGCCTGGCTGAGAGTTGGCAACACCCCTAGACGGCGAAACTCGTCTTCGCTTAGCACGAGAAGCTGAGGGCGCTCTCGCTGCATCTTTTGCGCACGCTGATGGTTGGCGGAACCCGCTACCGCATATACGAAAAGCGTCGTGTCTTTGCCCAGCTTGGCGTCGACGCTCGCACCTTCGGCCTCGAGCATGGCGATCGCGTCGGCCTTTCGAAGCTGCTCGAATCGACCACTGAAAGCGACCCGGTGGTCCACAAAACGCTTCTTGGTGCCCTCCTGCTCCCAGGGAGCCTTGGGCCTTGTCGCTGTGACTGCAGTCTCTCGACTTCGCGGCTCGACTTGTTTCTTGGCGGGCGTTTTCTTCCGACTGGCCATCAGCCGAATGTAGAGCACGCACTGTGCCAGCTACAGCCATGCAAAAACCCGCTTTTGCACGATCCCCATCGGGCACAATCGCGCAACGCTTGCGCGCCATCCGGCGATTCCCCAGCTCATGGTTGAGAACGCATGGGCCCGCGAGAAGCTCCCGACAGAAGCCTCGGCCGACGAGTGCATCGGACCGAGCAATCTCCCAGGAGATCGTTCTCCGAGAGGAGATCATTCTCCGAGAGTGACTGAGCAATCCGAGTGACTGAGCAATCCCCGAGAGTGACTGACTGAGCAATCCACTGACTGAGCAATCCGACCCACTCCGTTTGGACGGGCCGCCTGGCTTGTCAGAGACCGGGCTGGGTGATCGTCGCCGGTTCGGCAGAGGTTCCTCCCAGACTGATCAGTCCGACCCACTCCGTTTGCAATCCTCAATCCCGCCGCCGAGACTGATCAGTCCGAGAGTGACTGACTGAGCAATCCACTGACTGAGCAATCCGACCCACTCCGTTTGGACGGGCCGCCTGGCTTGTCAGAGACCGGGCCGGGTGATCGTCGCCGGTTCGGCAGAGGTGATCGGTCTCAGTTCGGCAGAAGTGATCACGCCCAGTTCTCCCCGAGAGTGACTTAGCAATCCTACCCCCTCCGTTTGGTCGGGCCGCCTGGCGGCCGTCATGGTTCGCCACGGTTCCGGTTCGACTGAGCAATCCTGGTTCGACTGAGCAATCCGACCCACTCCGTTT
>JBCCZL010000025.1:0-32560 GCA_039187775.1 Myxococcota bacterium | reverse complement strand
TCGAGTTCGTCTTCGTGGTTGCCGATGCAGGGGAACATGGCCCCCGCAGAGAGGAGCGGCTGCATGGTGTCGAACCAGAGCTGCCAGGTCTCGATGATCACCGAGTAGTACTGAAGGTCTCCTACATGGACCGTGAACTCGGGCTCCTCGACCATGAACTGATCGACGAGCACCTGCGTTAGCGTAAGTCCCGGGCTTGTGTCGCCCACGACGAAGATCGAAATCGGGGTGTCGTGATCCGTCGCCTCGTGCATCGTGCAGAAACGACCCAGGTTCTCCTGATGGCCCACCACCGACCACTCGTAGCAGGTGGCCGGCGCGAGCCCTTCGATCTGCACATCGGTGAGGTAGAAGGTCCCAACGGGATCGGGCGTGGTGAATGTGCCCCGCTCATCCCAGCCCACCGTAACCTCGGTGGCGACGCTGCTCCCCGTCGCGGTCTGCCGCTCGGTTCCATCGACCGGTCCGTATTCGATCGCCGCCGTCTCCGGCATGAGCTCCGACTGCCAGCGAATGAGCGCGCTATCGGTATCGACCTGGAGCACCCAGGGGCCTTTGATCGGCGCGTCGGTCGGGACGGGGATGGCGGGGCCATCGGGCATCGTGTCCAACGTTTGGTCCACCGTGGTGTCCGCCCCGCTCGCATCGGCGACCGGATCGTCGTCGCCGCACGCTCCAAGCCCGAGCATGGCCCATACCGACAAGAGAAGCACCGTGGGGGGCCAAACAAGCCCATGTCGTCGCCAACGCATGGCGAGACCCTAGCATGTTGTTGCGGATGCTCGAATGATCTCCCGTCGTCGTCCGGCTCGAGGAGTCCGCTGCGGAAACGCTGGCGTCTCGCGTTTCTGTGGGAAGAAGCGAGGTCTTGCACCCGCCGAATCTAGCGCGTGACGTGCACGATCGCTGCCGGAGCGGGGCCGAGGAGCAGGGCTCGAACCGCCCGGTCGAGCTCCGCCTTGCGTGCTCGGTAGGGGTCGAGGTCTGCGCGGAGCTGTCGCGCCGCTTCGGTGAGCGACGTCAGCAGACCCTTGCTTGTCTTGGGCGCTTCGACGTGGACCAGGTGGTTGCCGGGGAGCTTCACCTCCCACGAGCGCTCCATCAGTACGAGCGCCGCCCCCGCGAACATCGAGAGCATCGCGAGGAGGCCGGCTCGCTCCTCATCCGTCGGCGGCGCGGATAGGAACAGAACCGGGATGTCTCGCGCGAGGACTTCGCGGTGCACGACCGCGCGACGGTAGAGGTGGGCCCTCAGCGCATGAACCAAGCTTCGGACGGGACGCGGCTGCGGACTCTCGACCTGAGCCGCCTCAGGGAACGTGGCTCGGACGAGGTTGAAACCGACCCGGTGCGGATGGTCGGCTTCGGGACGATAACGCTCGACGGGCACCGCTTTGCCAACCCCCATCGGCCAAAGGGGAGTATCGTGGGCCAAGGCGTGTACCTGGCCATCCACCGCGACGCGGTACGCGATCGATTCGCGGTCCGCGCGCTGCAGCGCATACGCAGTGATGAACGCCGCTCGGAATCCGCGTGCATCGAGCCCCGGGCCGAGGACGGGGATCGCACGGATCGGGAGGGAGCGGTGGGTTTCGACGATGCCGTCCAGCTGCTTGCCCAGCACGTCCTCCACCACCCGCGAAACCACGGGGCTCTGCTGGTACGGCAAGATCTTTGCCCACTCTTCCGGCGTGAGCTTCATCGCCGACAATCGCTCCGTCAGATGAGCTGCGGTCTTCGTGACCAGCTCCGATGCCTTCTTGTGGTCGGCGGTGAGAAGCTTGCCGTCGAAGGCCTTTAGCGCGCGCAGCAGCTCGACGTCGGAGAGCGTTGGCGCCATCACGCTCAAGTACTCGAGGGTGCGTGGAATCCTCGCTGAGGTACGTAGACCTTCCGCAATGCTCCACATCCGAAGCGGCGCCGCGGCGGCGGCAAATACCTGAGCGTGCCTCGCGCCGGAAACCGGCTTGGCCTTCGCCGTCTGCGGCCGGGTGCGGGCGGCGTTGGAGGCGGCAATAAACTGCTCGAACACCTCGGATGCGTAGGCCTTGGGATCGTAGTTCTTAAGCACGCCGAACGCGACCGCTCCGATCGCGCGCTCTCGGTCGGTCTTGCAGCGGAACCGCAGCTTGCGAAAGATGCGGCGGACCCAGCGCCGGTACTTCACGATATGGAAGTCCGAGACCGACTCCAGCTGCTTGCGGAACAGGCGTTCGCCGCGGTGGCTGTGGCGGGCCACGAACAGCGAAAACCAGAACTCGAAATAGTTGGCCGGGGAATGGGCGCGCAGGTGATCGGTGATCTCCCCAAAGAAGCCATCGTCGCGCTGTTCGAGGGATCGCATCGCCAGCTCGACGAGCTGGGTATTGAGTATCGCGCGCTTCGACAGGGCATCGCGCGCCCAGCCGATGACGGTGCTCCAACCGTCGACGCGAATCGCCATCTCGTAGATGCGAAGCGCGTCTTCGATCGACCGGGCATCGACGAAGCGCTCCGATCGCCAGAGCTGCCGAAGATCGCGCTCGGTGTCGATCGCCCGATGCTGGCGCCGGGTTTCCGCGTACGTGCTCACCATGATGAGAAAAGCCCCGATTCGAACGTCCTGTTTGCATCGAAAGCAACTGAAAGGACGCCCTGGCGGGGCGGCAAAACGGTGTCGCGTCGTCCGGTTCGTGTCAAACGGATAATTGGCCGCTGAACGAGAGAAAATTGGGGTCCGCCATCGGAAATCGTCAGACGCCACGAGCTTGAAGGCGACCGCGGAATGTTCTCTCGAACGGTGCCTATCGTCGGGCATCTGCGCCAGCCGTGAAATTGAGCGCATGTTCGCTATGTGGATGACTGTCCGCATGCGACGACTCGCCGTATCCGTGTTCCTCCTCGCTTTTGGCTGCACCGGAACGTTCGACGCGGAACAGGGCGAAGGCGGAGAGCATGCCGCGGTCCGGCCGCCGGAGGTGATTGATCCCGTCACCTGTGCGGCAACCCCTCCGACGGTGGGCGCCACCCCGCTTCGCCGCCTCACCCAGCTCCAGTACCTCAATACCATCGCTCTGGTGCTCGATGGCCCCATGCCCGCCGACGCCGAGACCCGACTTCGCTCGATCCTCGACGGCCGCGAGGGAGGGTTTCGAAGCAGCGCTGGGGTGCTCGACGAGGAGCTGGTGCGCCAGTACCTCGCGCTGGCCGATGAGCTGGCCGGCCCCATCGCGGCGCAGTTTGCCGCGAGCTGCGACGACGATTCGCGCTGCGCCGATGCGCTCATTCGAACGCTTGGCCGGCAGCTGTTCCGGCGTCCGCTCGCTGAAGCCGACGTTGTCGAATACCGGATGATGTACGACGAGTTCGCTGCGGAGTTCGGTGCCTCGGACGCACGAGTCACCGTGGTTGCGGCGCTCCTTTCCTCCCCTCGATTCCTGTTTCATCTGGAAGAGACCCAGGAGGCATCGAGCGGTGCGCTTCGGGCGCTCGATGCCTACGGCCTGGCCAGCCGGCTGAGCTTCTTTCTCTTTCAGTCCGCGCCCGATGAAACGCTCCTCGCTGCGGCGGAGGCGGGTGCTTTCGATACCGACGCGGGAATCGAAGCCGAGGTTCGACAAATGCTCGCCGATCCGCGCGCCGCGCGGGGAATCGAGCACTTCTTTACGCAATGGCTCGAACTCGAAGGCCTCTCGGACGTGCCAAACGACGACCCCGCGTCGTCTCCGGGGCTCCCCGCGGCGATGCGGCTCGAAACGCTCACATTTATCGAGGATGTGCTCGGGGGCTCCGAGCCGTCGCTCGCCTCGCTCCTCACCGCGTCGTATTCGTTTCCCAACGATGCGCTGGCTGAGCTCTACGGTGTGGCGCCACGCGATGGGCGGGTCGACCTGGACCCGTCGACGCGTGCCGGATTTCTGACCCATCCGAGCTTCCTCTTCCGGTTTGGGGATCGCCATCCGGAGATCTTCCGCGGGGCGTGGGTGCTCAGCCACCTTCTGTGTGCCCCGCCGCCGCCGCCGCCGCCCGAGGTGCCCGAAGCCGATTCGGCGTCGCGGCTTTCGACCCAGCCTTGCGCGACGTGTCACTCGATGATGGACCCGCTCGGGTTCACGTTCCATCACTACGACGCGCTCGGTCGATTCGTCGAGGACGCTGCCGCACCCGCCGCGGAGCCTGCGATCGTCGACCCGCAGAACCGGCTCGATCCATCGCTGGTGGGTCCGGTATCGGGCCCACGGGAGCTCGCGGCGCGGCTGGCGACAAGCGATGACGTTCACCGCTGCGTGAGCGATCAATGGGATCGATTTGCCCGCGGTCGCGCCGAGACCGAGTTCGACCGCTGCGAGCAACTCGAGCTTTCGGAGCGCTTCATTGCGTCCGGGGGCGACCTTCGCGAGCTGATCGTGTCGATCGCCACGAGCCCCACCTTTCGGGCGCGCTCGGCGAGCGAGTACTGAGGAGACTTTGATGAACCAGCGTGCAATCTCTCGTCGTCAGCTTGCCCTCGGCCTGGGCGCGTCCGCGGCCGCGCTGCCCTTTCTTCGCTCATTTCCCGCGAGCGCGGATGGGAGACCTCTGGCCAAAGTAGTGTTCTTTGCGTCTCCGACTGGGTTTCTCGTGGGGCCGAGTGGAGGCTCCGGTGTCGAAGGCTGGCTTCCCTCCGCGATGCGTGGTCGTGAGATGGATGTGCCGGCACGGCTTCCCGAGGTGTTTTCACCGCTCGAAGAACACAAGCGCGATATTCTTTTCCTCGGCGAGCTGCGCGGCATTCGCGGCGTCGGATCCCATCAGCAGGCGGTGTGCATGCTGACCGGCCGAAAGGTCTATCGGAACGAGCCCGAGCGCTCGGCCGGCGGCGACGGAGACTTCAACGGCGACGGAGAGTCGATCGATCAGCTCCTCGCGCGACGGCTCCAAGTCGCTCCGCTGGGCCTGTCCTTTCGCACCAACGGCTTTCAACTCGGCGAAGGTCGGATGAGCTTTACCGAAGCTAACCGGCCGTTCACGCCCATCCAGAGTATCGCCGACGCCTTCGACCGCGTGTCGGGAGGCGGCAGCGCCATGCCGGGGCTCGACGTGCGTCTCGCTCGACGAGAGAGCGTGCTCGACCGGGTGGCCGGAGACATCCGGGCCATCGAGGGCCGGGTATCGATGGCCGATCGTGAGCGACTCCAATCCCATCTTGAATCGGTCCGCACCCTCGAACAGCAAATTGGGATGCCGTCCGCGGGCTGCGGCGCGGGAGAGCCTGGGTCCTACGACT
This sequence comes from Myxococcota bacterium, assembly GCA_039187775.1. Lineage (GTDB taxonomy): Bacteria > Myxococcota_A > Polyangia > Polyangiales > JBCCZL01 > JBCCZL01. Next base: position 27,315 of record JBCCZL010000025.1, on the reverse strand, counting down.
CGACCTCCCACGAGAACATTCCTCGTCTGATTCGCGATTACAACCAGGTCATGGTGCATGCGCTTGCCTGCGGGTTCACGCGGGTTGGCTTTGTCCAGCTTGGAAATCTCGAAGGTTCGCTGCGTCCCCGATGGAGCGCCGACTACGGTCTCGATGCGAACTTCACTGACCACGCGATCTCTCACAAGTTTGCCGGCCGCACCGGCGCCGGGTCCGACGGCCTGTCGGAAGCGCGGGCGCGAGACTTGGGCGTCCAGCTCCAGGTGGCGTACAACGATCTCTTTGCGGATTTGCTGACGCGACTTCGGGAAACGCCGGATGTCGATGGGAGCCCACTCCTCGACAACACCGTGGTGGTGCACGTCAAGCCTCAGGGCCAAAACCACAGCACCTCGAACATCATGTGGCTCGTCGCCGGTGGGAAGAACCTCGGCATCCGCGGCGGCCGATTCCTTCGGGTGGATGGTCGTCATCACAACGACTTTCACGTCGCGCTCGCGCAGACGGTGGGCTTGTCCGACGTGACCTCGTTCGGTCGAGGCGACCACAATACTGCGCCGCTCGAGCTCGGCTGAGTCTCGCCCGAACGACGTGGGCGCTTCTGAGAAGCGACGGACTGTTGAGCACCTCTCGAGGGCTCTATAGTCGGCGTATGGCGGCCCAACCTTTTCCAAGTCTTCAGATCACTGCGGACAGTTTCATTCCGAAAGGAGCGTTCGCAGAGGCGCAGGCGGAGTTCTTGACGCCCGATGGGGATACCGTAGCCGCGCTCGACAAGCTCCTCCGAGAGAAGAACATCGGTGTCGTGGCGCACTTCTACATGGACCCGGAGCTCCAGGGGGTGCTCACCGCGTGCGACTGGCCTCACATCCGCATTTCGGATTCGCTCCTGATGGCCGACTCGGCGATCGAGATGGTCGAAGCCGGCGTGCGGACGGTGGTGGTTCTGGGCGTGGACTTCATGAGCGAGAACGTCCGCGCCATGCTCACGGCGGCGGGCCATCCGGAGGTTCCGGTCTACCGGGTGGCGGCCGAAGAGATCGGTTGTTCCCTTGCCGAGTCGGCCGAGGCGCTCGCCTACGGTGCGTATCTGACGAAGGCGAAGGCGACGCCGCGTTCGCTTCACGTGATCTATATCAACACGAGTCTTCGCACCAAGGCGCAGGCTCAGCACCTCGTTCCCACGATCACCTGCACGTCGTCGAACGTGGTCCGGACGATCCTTCAGGCGGCGGTCCAGATTCCCGACGTCCACATCTGGTACGGCCCCGACACGTACATGGGTCGGAACCTCATGGCGCTGCTTCGCTCGCTCGGCACGATGGATGACGCGGCGGTGCGCGAGATCCATCCGGACCACACCGCGGACTCGGTGCGCTCCCTTGCTGATCGCTTTCACTATTTTCGTCAGGGCGTCTGCGTGGTCCATCACATGTTCGGGGCCGACGTGGCCCATCAGATCCGCGCCGACTATCCACATGCGTTCGTCACCGCCCACCTCGAAGTTCCAGGTGAAATGTTCGAGCTCGGCCTCGAAGCGCAGCGCGCGGGCCGTGGGGTCGTGGGGTCCACCTCCAACATCCTGTCGTTCATCACTGACCAGGTGAAAGCCAGCGACGGAGCGGAGCGCCTTTCGTTTCTCTTGGGAACCGAGGCCGGCATGATCACCTCGATCGTTCGCGCGGTGCGCGCCGAACTTCGCGCCCGACGATCCGCCGGCCGTGCCGAGCCGGAGGTCGAAATCGTGTTTCCGGTGGCGAGCGAAGCGATCGCGCAGGTGGACGATCCCGAGCTGCAGGTCGTGCCCGGGGTGGCGTCCGGCGAAGGCTGCACCGTGGCGGGCGGCTGCGCGACTTGTCCGTTCATGAAGATGAACTCTCTCGATGCGCTTCTCGATGTCGCGAACCGCGTCGACGCGGTGCCGGGCGCGACGTTGCTCCCGCTACACCCCAAGAGCTACGAAGAAACGATCGACGGTCGGACCGCTGCCGAGCTTGGGGGAGAGCCGATTCTGCACATGCGTGCGTTTCAGAACACAGGACAGCTTTCGTCGGAGCTGACGAAGGACATTTTGACCCGGGGTGGGCCCGACGTCGCAAGCGACCGAGCCTAACCGGCTCTGTTCCCGAGCTCTGTCTCGAGCTCCTGTCCCGAGCTCCTGTCCCGAGCTCCTGTCCCCGAGCTCCTGTCCCGGGCCGTGCGGTCAGCGGTCGGGAAGGGCGCAGACTCGAAGTTCCCGGACCGGCCCCGGGGCGATTTCGCCGACCACCAGTGTCGGCTCCGACCCCGGCCGGGTCATGATGCCGTCGTCGACGAACACCGGATAGACGCCTGCGGGCAGCGCCGGAATGAGGCAGTCGGTCACACTGGTTCCCTCACAGACTCCGCAGTCTGCGACGCACGCCCGGAAGTCACGCGTGAAGAGGGGTCTCACGTGGATGCTGTTCCCGAAGCCGTCGCTGATCACCTGAACGTCGCAGGCTGCACGGGCATCGCAGCAGTTGAGGCAAGGGTGCTCGATTCGGAGGGGGGTCGGAGCGCCTACGCCCGCGAGCTCCGGGCCGCAGATGGAGGCGGTCAACGACGGTAGCCCCGGCCATTCGTCTTCCGCGCGTGGTGCGGGTTCCGCGAACCGGACGCACCGGGCGCCAGACTCGAACGGCCGCCCTTCGCCCACCGGCAGGTCGAAGGCGCGGTTCCCGCCGACGTGAACCTGCCACTCGCCCGCCTCGAGCGCTGGAAGGTCGCATTGGGCTGGGAGTCGGGGATTGAAACGGGGGTTGGGGTCGCAGGCCTCGCACTCGAGTCCAGGATCGTCTCTCTCCACCGTCATGACGAGCTCGAGGGTCCTCGGCTGGGGACCCTCCAAGAACTCGCAGCGAAGCCTCTCATCGCAGGGGCAGGGATGTTCCAGGTAGACATCCACGGTCGTCGGGATTCCGGCCGCGAGGTCCGGATGACACGCGTAGCCAGCACCCGTGGGCCGTTCCGGAATCGGGGGAGGCAACGGCATCGGCACCGGCATCGGATCCGGCGGGGGGCGTTGCGCGTCCGGCACCGACCCATCCGGAAAAGACGGAGAGGTCGATGGCGCGTCGTCTCGACCGTGGTCAAGGAAGCACCCCGAGAGGCAGAGGCAAACGATCGCGGCCCACGTTCCCGTCATTTTCGGGGAGGTAGCACGAACCGTTCCTGCGGAATCCCCCAAACGCGCACCATTTCAAGCGGTTGAGCGGGGTTTCGGATGGGACAGGGTGTCGCGGCGGCACGGTCTGACACTTGCGGTTGACGTGCTTCCCGCGAGCCCACACATATCCCTCCGTGCGGACCCGAATCATCGTGGCGGCATCCGGCGCGGCCCTCCTCGCGTTGGGCGTGCTCGTGTCCTACGCCGCGTCCCAGCCGCCCGAGAGCCTGCGGCCAACCATCGCCGCCCGTTATCCTGACATTCGCTGGGTCCGCACCACGACCCTTGCCCGGTGGCTCGCTGACGACGACGAGCGCGTCATCCTCCTCGACACTCGGGCGCGCGGCGAGTTTCGCGTGAGCCATCTTCGGGGAGCTCGTCTAGTGGATCCTGACCTCACCGACATCGCGAATCTTGGACTCCCGTCCGATGCCAAAATCGTCATCTATTGCTCCGTCGGCTGGCGGAGCGGAATCATGGCGGACCGATTTCGCCGAGCGGGGTTCCGCGACGTCTACAATCTCGAAGGCGGGATCTTCGCGTGGGCGAACGCGGGCCGCGCCGTTTATCGCGGAAGTCAACGCGCGGAAACCGTGCACCCCTACGACGATGTTTGGGGTCGAATGCTTAATTCCCGCTACCATCCCGAGGACTGACGGCGGAAGCTTCTCGCCGCGGTGATAGGACCGGAGCCAGATCACCCATCTCCTGGCAGGAACTGACCGCTCCGATCACAACTGTTTCATCGGCAACAACCACGACAGATTCGTCTTGAGTCGCTAGCCTTCCCTGGTGGGCTGGAGCGCGCGATTTTTTTTCGCGATCGTCTTGGGGTCGTGTCTCGCGGCTCCCGCCGCTGCGCAGGACAACGATTACTTTTGGGCGTCGGGGCAGCTTCACGCGGCGGTGCTCTCCGACATCGTGGACGGTTCGAGTACGGACATCGCCTTCGGTGCCGCCGCAACCTTTGGCCGCCGCTGGCCCGAGTCGCAGCTCGGCGTTTACGTTCAGCTCGATAACAGCTGGTGGAGCGAACCGTTCCTCGCCTCCGATGAAAGCGACGATGTGTTCGAGACCGACATCCAAACCAGCGTCAACCTGGCGGTTGGGGTGGAGTACCTGTTCTGGGAAAACCAGGTCCGAATGTCGCTGTCCGCGGGGCCGACGTTCCTCCTCCTGGAAACCGTCGTCGATAGCCCCGGCACGGTGGGCATGTGGTTCGATATCCGGCCGATGGGAATCCGCCTCCCGCTGACCGATGCGATCTGGCTGGCCGTCGACCCGCTGACCTTCACGATCTTGCTTCCCGATCTTTCGGGGATTCCTCTCATCTTGATTCACTACCGGACCGCCCTTTCCGTGGAGTTCATCATCGAATGATCGCTTGGCACCGATGGGGCTCGGCCCTGGTTCTTCCGCTCGTCGGATTGGTCGCGACGCCCGTGTCCGCGTTCACGGTGCGTTCCGCGTTTACCGACGGTTGCCACGAACTGGTGACCGGCGCGGGGTTCTTCCAGGCGCTCCCCGAACTGCCGCCGATCAACGACGATGCAATTCCGAGCGACAACTGGGAAGAGGTGCTCGATCATCTCTACCCGGATCTCGATCTCCCGCGTGGCCAGAAGTTCGTGTTCTTTAGCCTCATCGCGGGGGTGCGAGGGCCCGATAGCGAAGGCTATTCGCTGACCAACCTCTCCGCCCTACGCGGCATTCAGGGCGATCCCGCGGGCCAGTATGTTCACTGCCTTCGCGCGGAGAGCGACGACTTTGTCGCGGGAAACGGCACCGCTCTCGAGGGCTGCCGGCAGTCGATCATCGATAGCCTCCGAAAGGCGGTGGAGGCGGCCGGGGCGGGCGAAACCGAGGACGGCGTCATCACCGTTCCCTTTGCCCTCGACAACTACGGCTCCTTCGATCTTCGCGTGTCGGCGGTGGCGTACTACGTCGGCCGGGCGCTTCACACGTTCCAGGACAGCTTTACCCATACCCTTCGCTCCCCCGACATGCGCCGCGTGGTGCACATGATGAACTACGAGGCGGCGATCGTAAACGAGCTCGAGGAGCACCGCGATGGGATGGCCCACTCTTCGGCTACCGATAGCTGCAACTCGCTCGCGGCCCAGACTGGGGAGCTCGTGAACCGAGACCGGGTGTTTGCCGCGACGGAAGCGACCGCGGATCTACTTCGTGCATTTGCTCGGGTGGTGGAGTTTGCGCAAACCGATCCCGACGACCCGATGCGGCAGCTCGCCGAGGTCGACGCGGTGCTCCTGAAGTGGATGCGCCTCGCCGATCCAGCGGACCTCGGCGACTACACCGAGTGCACTATGATGAACGACTACTGCGATTCCCCATGGCTGAGTCTGGCGCGAGTCGGACCCGCCGGCCCGACGCTTAGCTGCGCCGCTGCCGAACCCGGAGCGAGCCGCGCGTCAGGGTCGCGGGTTCCGTTGGGAGTCGCATCGGTGGCGGTCCTTTCCTGGGCGTACCGTCGCCGGCGTTACTGGGGTCGGTCGTGAGGTGGATTTCGCTGCTGCTCGTGGTGTCGGCATGCTCGCCGGCGCCCACCGTGGGGCCCGTCGATGTGCGGGTCCTTTATCCGCTGGGCGGGAAAGGCGATGAATCGGTCTCCGACAATATCTTCTCGGGACTCGTTTTCGCTCGGGCGGCGGCGGAGTTCGAGATCGAAGAAGTGGAGCCGACGACCGTCGCCGAGGGCACCGCAGCGATCGATCGATGGGTGGCGGATCGAGCAAACCGTCAGCTCATCGTCGTCGGATCGGGCGCGTTCGCCCAAGCGATCGACGACAAAGAGTGTGAGTTTGGCACGGCCCAGGTGCTCCAGCTCGACGTCTCGCTTCCGACCTGCTCGAACCTCCGGTCGGTGACCTATCGCTCCTACGCCCCCGCGTATCTCGGTGGCGTCGCCGCGGTCAGCGACCCGAGCCTCAAACCGGAGCGGACCGTGGGCATCATCGCGGGAGCCGATGTTCCCCCGGTGCGCGAGCTCGTCGATGGATTCACTGCGGGCGTGACCGCGGCGGGCGGCACGGTGGTTCGCGTGGATTTTGTATCCAACGATCCGGACGTGGGATTTGGGGACCCGGCGACCGGGCGAATGCTCGCCGAAGCGATGTTCGACGAAGTCGGCGTGATCTACGCGGTGGCGGGCCGGTCCGGGGAAGGGGTCGCTCAGGCGATCGACGATCGCTTCGACGCGGCCCCCGGAGCGCGGGTGTACTACGTCGGCTCGGACGTCGACCAAAGCAGCCTCTGGGGCCGTATCACCATCGGATCGGTCCTGAAGCGGTTCGACTTCTCGGTTCGGGACGCGATTCTCGATGCGGTGGTCGGCTCCTATTCGCCGGGAGATGTCCGAGTGGGGTTCGCGGATGGGTTTACCGAGTTTATCTTTCATCCGCGTCGCGGCAGCAATGTCATCCGCGGCGACTGCGGAGGCTGCGATCTCTTCGACCCGTTGTGTTACCAGAGCTGCACCACCCTCGAAGATGTGGTCGACCAAGCGACCGATGCAGCGGCGCTCGCCGCCGAGGCCTATGAGGCGCGATGAGAGGACCGATCGTCATCGGAGGCTTGCTTCTGTGCTTGTCGAGCCGGGCCTTCGCCCAAACGGGCGCGGCGGACGAGCCCCCCGATCCCGGGCGTGACGGGGCGCCGGAAGATGGCGAAGCCACCCCTTCGGAACGCCCGCGTGAAGACACTCCGCCAGATGTTTCGTCCGCCGAGGGCCCTTCGAATGACGCATCCCGTTTGGACCCTGGCACCGAGGATACCGTTCCACGCTCGAGTGACCCCGTTTCGGACGACGCCGACGACGAAGACACCGCCGACTCCACTTCCAGCCCCACGCCTTACCGTTCTGAACTCCTCCCTTCGAGCGATACCTCGTCGAACGATCCGCTCCGCCCGCCCCGCTCGACAACCGAAGGAGACCGTGAGGAGGGACCGACGCATGCTCCGATCGAGGATGCGGACGCCGACTTCGAGGCCTTCTTCGTTGCGCTATCCGGTCATCTGTCTCTTTTGGGAGACCTGGTGGACCGCTCCACGCTCCTGATCCGGGGTGGCTACGGCCTGTACGGAGGCTATCGGTTTGGCGACTTTGGTGTCTTCGCGGAGATCGAGCACGACCTTTGGGTGGCCACCGAGGTGGAGCTTGAAGTCGAGCTCGGCGTACTCAATCTCGCCGGCGGTTTCGAGTTCTTCTATTTCGACCGGCGGGTCCGCGCTTCGGTGGCCCTCGGCGCGGCGGTCCTCCTGGCCGAGCAACCGTTCAACGGCGCGGGGACGACGGGGATCTTCTTCGAACTTCGCCCGGTCGGGCTCCGCTGGCCGATCGGTGAGCAGTGGACCTTTCAGGTCGACCCTTTGACCTTCGCGGTCGAGGCGCCGGTCCTGAGTACTCCCACCCTCGTCGACATCGAGTACCGGACCGTCCTCACGTTAGAGTGGGAAGGGCGCTAGCCGAGCACCAGCATGGGGCCGGGCACCGAATCTGTGCGGGGGCGCCTCTCGGAAGCGTTGATAGTCGTGTGATTTCAATGAAGGGCCGCGGCCGGCCGGTGGTATGGGGATTGCGGAACGAGTGGCAGTACGCCGATCTCTTGGAGCGGGCGGGTGTCGACACGGTGGTCGAACTCGCCGGAAGAAACCCGGCAAACCTCTACGCCAAGATGAAAGAAGTCAACGAAGCCAAGAAGCTCGTCCGAAATCTCCCGTCGGAAGGAATGGTCGCAAGCTGGGTCGCCGAGGCGAAGGGCCTCGGCCGCGGAGTGTTTTACTAGACCATTCGAAGAACCCTCGATCCACTCCAGGCTCTCTGGATGCGTGTGGCGGCGGACGTGCGCTCGCTCTCCGGGGCTGAGCGACTGGAGTGCGGCAACGACATACCGCGAAAGAGCATTGCGGATGGCGGGCTCCGTCACCGTCGAATATCAGGGGACGCCGCAGATTCCGGCCCCTACCTCGATCGAAGTTCCGCGCTGGAAGTAGAGCCGCGGCCCCCGGTTCGAGGCGGGCGCGGCGAAAGGTGCCTGAGCACCGGTGATCCCAGTGCGAATCGGCGCGCTATCGACGATCGTGCCCTCGCTATCGATCCGCACGGCGCGGACTTCTCCGTCGCCGATCCAGGTCACCACCCATCCGCCGCCGTCGATGGTGATCCCGATGGCCGTGTACGAGATCTGTGGTTCGGATGCGCTCCCCGTCGAGATCTGCATCGGAGCGAACTCGCTGATGGCGCCCGACGATGTATTGAGCATTGCCGTCGAGAAATAGACGTCGGTTCCTTCGAGCCAGGAGAGGCCGACGCGGACCCGAGCTCCCGACGGTGGGGCCGCTGCCGCGGTGAGGAAATCGACGTTCGCGGTGGCGCTCCCCCCGCCGTCGAGCGACACCTCCATCCCGAGGTCGGCGATCGCCGGAGTGGTGCGGGTGGGCGAACTCGCCATCACGTCCGAGCGGAACGGCTCCATGGTCGATACCTCTGCCGGATCGGGAAACGCCGGAATGTAACGCGCCGCAATGCCCCCGCCGTCCTTGCCGTAGGCGAGGAAATAGCCGGTGCCCGAGATCGCCGTAAGCGCGGGAGCGGCGCTACCCACCGTGGCGCTGGGGAGCCGCTCGGGGAGACCGTTCCCCGTGCCGTTGATCCAGCCAACGTCGACCCCCCCCGCGGAACCGAGCTCCTGCCAGACTCCGAGGATCTCGACCGTGGCGGCCGGGGCGGGACTCGGGCCCGCGGAGCGAGCGGTGGTGTCGGCGATCCAGGCAACGAGCCCTTGCGGGCGGCGGCGGTTCATCGTCGGGTCCGCGGCGAGGGCGGCGATCGCGGGTCCAACGGCCCCGACTGGCGACCCCATCGGGCGCGACCCACCGGTGCACGGGTTGGCGGTCGCGGTCGGATCGACCCCAAGGTAGATCGTGGACCGGCGCTCGTCGCCCCGAAGAAGCACATCGCGGCCGGGCGCCGAGCCGTCCATCGCGGCTTCGCCCTCGGTGAGGTAACCGACGCGAAGCTGACCGTCGCCGCAGCCCGACACGTTGATGACCGCCGCCAGCCACTCGCCGCTTTGAAGTTCGGTCGTGGCGGCGTCGCCGATCTGGCAGGCCCCACCGTTGACCCGAATGCAGGCCTGACTGGCTTCGTCGCAGATGTCCCCCGCGGTGCAGGGATCGAACATGGCTGCGCGGCAGCCGGTCACGGGGTCCGAGGCGGGTGAATCCGGTTCACAGGTCTCGAAGCCGTTGCAGAAGTTCCCTTCGGCTTCGTAGCAGTCGGCGTGGGTCTGGCAGCTATCGGGGCGTGCCCCCATCACCATCGCCGACGGTGGCGGCGGCGAATCCACCGTCGGGGTGGGACAGCCCGAGGCGATCGCTGGCATCGAAAAGCCCGCCGGAGAGACGTCGTTGGCCCGGGCAAAACCGAGGGCCTGCGGGTCGGTTCCCTCGTCTCGGAACGGCACATTGAAGAAGCTCGAGGCCCCACTTCGAAACGCAACGCTCGGTTCGAGGCCATCGCTCCGCGGACCGTAGCTAACGAACGTCGGGTTCGAGGCCCCGGTGACGAGCGCGCTGACCTCGGGGCCGTCGCTGACCTGGTCGTCGACGACCCCGTTGCAGTCGTTGTCCACTCCATCGCAGCTTTCCGAGCCCCCCGGGAACGCAAGGTTCGAGTTGTCGTTGCAGTCGTTGCCGCCGCACGCCATCGACGCGAAGCCGTCGTCATCATCGTCGCGAAGTCGAAACGTACATGCGCCCTGGGCGCACTGATAAAGACGGCATGCGTCGGCGGCAATCCCGTCCCGGTCGTTGAGCGGCTGGCACTCGAGGTTGCTTCCGCATTGGGGCACGTCGAAGTCATCGAGGCCGATCAAACTGCAGCCGCTTGCCACGAACCCCACGGAAACGAGAGCAAGCCACGAGCCGGCGAAGAGGCGAACCATCAGAACGCCCCCTGGAGCACGAGCCCGTTGACTTCGCCGACCGCGGGCGTGAGCTGGAGGTTTCCCTGTTCCTCGGTTTCGCCTCCCCAGTCGGTGAGAAACGCGAGGACCGTGGCGCTGACCCCGAACACCACTGCGCCGAGAAACAGGATGTCGGCGACGAGCGAAAGATCCTGAATCTGGCCTCGCTTGTCTTCGAGCTCACCGCCCTCGAGTCGGCCGATGGGGTCGTCGAGTTGCGAGTCGACATCGCTTCGGGTGGTGAGGGCGAGCACGCCGAACACCGCGCCGACCGCGGCCGCAGCGACCCCGATGCCGCCCACCGTCCAGAACACCGTCGGAGTGATGCCTGAATATTCGTCGGCGAGCGCTTCGAGTTCGAAGGTCATGGTTTCGACGGCCCGAGCCGAGACCTGAACTTCCTGCTGTTCCGACGTGTAACCGTCGGCACGGAGTTCCACGACGTGGCGGCCGCCGGGAACGCGAATCTGACCCGGCACGACGCCGACCTCTCGGTCGTCTACCCATACCGTCGCTTCCACGTTGACGTCGATCACCAGGGTCGCGAGGAGCCCCTCGAGGGTGGACATCGTCGCCTGCACTTCGGCGGTGCGGTCTCCTTCGGGACCCGCCTCGGTGAGATACCGTTGGTAGTACTCGAGGGCCAGGTCGTAGCGAAACATGCGCTCGTGGGCCTTCGCGATGTTGAAGGTAATGAGGTGCCGTGCCGGATGCTCGCCGATGATCTCGTAGCCTGCCTCGAACTCGGCAAGGGCCGCATCGAAGTCCTCGCGCTCGAGGAGGGCCATGCCCCGCTGCATGCGCTCTCGAGCCTCCTCCACGTTGGGAGGATCGGCAGTGGGAGTTTCGTCGGACGCCTCGGCGTCGGACGATTCCTCTGGGTCCGCATCCTGCGCGCCTGCGGTCGCCCCGAGCCAAAGGACGAGGCCGGTAGCGTAGGTCAGCACCGCGAATGCTGTGCGTACCTTTCGATGACGCTTCCCCTGGGACGGCTGTCCCCTCCATTCGGCAGTTCGCCGGTCCGACCTTCGTTCCCCAATCGACGTTTCGCTCAACGGGCCCCTCCGCTCCTTCGTCCCACTCTTCTCGGCAGCGCCGGAGCACCGGCGCTCAGTAGCCAGCACTTTCTGGCCTGGCTTGGATGCCGGCTCCCTGGCGAACCAGCTTTCGTGACCGCACTGCCTTTGCCGCGCCCGGTCTCTGGACCGGGCTCCAATGACGGCTCGACGACGGTACCGCGCTTTCGACCCACGCGGGCGCTAAAAAATCATGCTCACGTCTTCGAATTCCATCATGGTGGGCGAAGACGGTGGGGGCTCCGGGGGAACGGCGACCATCGCCGGTGGAGCCATCACGGTGGTGTCGCTGGCCATGCCTGCGGGGGTCGCGACCATGGACGGGGCCATCGTCGGAGATGGGCGATGGCGGCGCTCGTCGCTCACCCCGCGGCCGCGTTCGAGCGTGATGTTTACCCGCTGCGGAACCCGCAGCACGAACGACCGAAGCACCGTCCGGTAGCCGTCGGCGCGAGCTTCGAGCTCGTAGATCTGGTCACCGGCGCGAAGGTCCGCGTCGAACGGGTTGGCGATCGGTTCGCCGTTGAGGAACACCTCCGCGGCGGTAGGAGTGACCGTGATCTGCACGCGCATCATGTCGCCGGATTCCTGAGCCGCGGGGGCTGGCGACGGCTCCGGGGCCGCCCGTTCTGGAGGCGGCGTGGGATCGGGAGTGGGCGCCGCGGGAGGCGTGGGCGCGGGCAGTGATGCCACCGGAGGATCGTCCTCGCCCTGCGTGGCGAGATACGCGCCACCTCCCGCCAATCCAGCCACGCCGAATAGCCCGGCCACGATTCCGATGATCAGGGGAGTCTTCGAGGTTGGGGGGAGGCTGACGCTAATGTCCGCTTGGCCCACCGATGCAGGCGCGGCGTACGGCATCTGAGGGGGCGTCGCAGCGCCGGCGTTGCCCATTCGAGTGTCGCCGCTTGGCCCGGCGGGCGCGGGCACCGGAGTCGCCTGGGCGGTCGCGGTATTGGGTTCCGCGGGACGAAGTCCCGACGTGTGCATGGTTGGAGCGATCTTGGCGGTCGGGAGCGCCGAGTCCCGCACCACGGGCGCTCCGTATTCGTTGGCGAAGGGCGCGAGCGCTTGCTTCACCGCCATGCAGTCGCGGTAACGCTGGCTTGGTTCCTTCGCGAGCATGTTTGCAACGATCGCCGCGAACTCGGGGGCGATGTCGGGGCGATAGTTCTGCAGCGGAGGCGGCGGCTCGGTGCAGATTTTGACGACGAGCATCGGATAGGACTCGTCCTCGAACGGATGCTGACCGGTGAGCGCGTGAAAGAGGATGACTCCCATCGAGTAGATGTCGGCCCGCCCATCGAGATCCCGTCGGGCCTGGGCCTGTTCTGGCGCCATGTAGTACGGCGTCCCGAGGGTGGTGCCGGTCCGCGTCATGCCTTTGTTCGCGCCCTCGAGGATCTTGGCGATCCCGAAGTCGAGCACCTTCACAAAGTCTTCGGTCCCCGAGCGGTGGATGATGAAGATGTTCTCGGGCTTGAGGTCGCGATGAACGATCCCCTTGGAGTGCGCGGCATCGAGAGCATCGCACACTTGCATCATGATCTTCACCACGCGCCCCAGCGGCTGGGGACCCTCGCTCTTGAGGATGTCGGCGAGTTCCTTTCCGTCGAGGAACTCGAGCACCATGTAGACCGTCCCATCCTCGAAGCGGCCCATGTCGGTGACTTCGATGATGTTCTTGTGCTGGATCGAGTTCGCGGCCATCGCCTCGTTCTGAAAGCGCGCAACGATCTCGGCGTTGGTGGCAAACTGCGCGTGAAGGCACTTGATGGCGACGCGTCGTTTGATGAGGAGGTGCTCGCCTTCGTAGACCGAGCCCATTCCTCCCTCGCCGATCTTTCGAACGATCTTGTAACGCTCCTGCACGACGCGCCCGACGAGCGGGTCTTTGGACGCGGGCTTTAGAAGAGCGGTGTCATTCATCGTGAGCAATACCGGGGTAGCTAGCTTAGCAGGGTCGGACAGTAAACTTCATCCCACCCACATCCCTCATCCGTCGGAAAATATCATAATTCTCTGATGATCATCCGGTTCGGAGATTCTCGGGGAGCGGCGAGTGAACACGGCGGCAGGCGGTTGGACCATCGGCGCGGGGCGGGGTTTGGGGCCTTTCCAACCAGACTGCGAAGCTGCGCGGATCGGACCATACAAATTTGTCAATGACCACCCGTGAGATGACTCTGAGAGCAATAAACTCGCATGATTGAAGCCAATAGTGGCACTTCTGGGCCGGCCCTTATGCATGACTTGAACTTTTCATCGCCAGCGGGCGTCCCATAGATAGTGATGTCGCGACGCATGATTTTTTGCGCTCGCGCGTTTGATCCCTAACAATGACTACTGTGCGCAATATAGGAGTGGTAGTGGCCTTGATCGCCGGTTCGGTGACGGCCCACCTCTCGGTTGCGCTTCCGGCCCAAGCTTGGGACGGCCCGATGTGCGCGCTCGATGCCGACGGAAGCGCGGCCCTGCCGATTGCTGCTCCGCAGGTTGTGGAAACCGTTTCGAGCATCTTTTCTGAACCTTCGCGTCCTCTAGTGGCATCCGCCGCGCCCACCGTGCTGATGTGTCCACCCGCGGATGGGGCAGCACCCGAGCGGCTCGAAGTCGACCTGCATCCGGGGGTCTTGAACCTGGATGAAGCCCGCGAGGCGATGGCCGAGGCGCGGACGCTCCTGGAAGCGGGGGATGCAGAGCGGGCGCTCCTTCAGCTTGGCGTCGTCGAACGTGCATATCCCAATCTGGCGGATCGCGTCGCGCTGCAGATGGGGGAGATTCATCTGGCGGCCGAGCGCCCCGGTCCTGCCTGCGAGGCGTTCGACCGAGCGATCGGGAGTATCGACACTGCGGTTCACGCCCGCGCTCGCGTCGGCAAGGTGCGCTGCCTTCTGCTGGGTGACGATGCCGAGGGAGAAAGCGAACTCGGCGCACTCATGCGGTTTTATCCCCGGCTTCCCGAGGCGGCGGTGCTTCGCTTCGAGCTCGGGCGGTCCAAGGAGCGGCGCGGTGACGTCAACGGTGCGGTGCGGATCTTCCGACAGCTCGACATCGAACGTCCAGGTTCACCGATCGCCGCGGAAGCTCGGGGGCGCATGGGTGCGATCGCCGAATCCGGCGTCGCGGTCCGGGCGCTGACCGGTGAGCAGCGGGTGCTTCGGCTGGAGACCCTGGCCCGTCAGGGGCCCCATGCGATGGCGCGAGAGGAATGCGAGGCGCTCCTCGAGACTCGAATGTTGCCGGCGCATCGGTCCCGCGTGAACCTTGTCGCGGCTCGAATCGCCCGAATCGAAGGCCGGTGGGAGGATGCGCGACGTTATCTCCAGCAGGGAGGCGCAGGAAACGGCGCCCAGGGCAACGAAGATCGGGAGCGTGAGGTCGAGCGGATCCACGATGCGGTGCGGGCAGCGCAAAGTCGCGAGCAGCAGCTCGCCGTTCAGCGGGTCAACCAGCTTCGGGGCAGTCAGGTGTGGCGCGCAGTGCCTCATCAGCGCCTCTTGCGGGTGATTCAGACCGCGGCGCGCGCGGGACTCAAGGAACCGGTCGACGAGGCACTGGCGGTGCTCGCAAGCTCGGGTCGCACCCACCCGGCGATCGCCTTCGAGGCGGCGCTCATCGGGTCGGGCATTGGCGAAGATGAGCACGTCGCAGCACTCTATGAAAAGGTGATCGCGCTGCCCGGTTCCGGAGCGCGAGGCGTGGCCGCGCGCTACCACTATGCTCGGACCCTCGAGCGACTCGGACGGTTTGCCGAGGCGGAGGTTCAGTATCTTCGGGTCGCCGAGATCGATCAGAGCGAGACCGGGTGGTACGCGATGTGGTCGCAGCAGCGGCTCTGGTCCGTTCGGGCGGGCATGCTCGGCGGCGAGGAGCCCTCGGAGGCGGTGGCGGAAGAGTCCCCGGTGCCCGAAGCGGTCGAAGCGCCGGTTGTCGAGCTCGCACCCCCCCAGCCGCTCGTCCCCGTCGAGGGGGAGTCCGTGCCGATCGAAGAGACCGCGGAGCCGGTCGCGGCCCTCGGCGGAGTCGTCGACACGGCCGAACATGACGGACCGCGAAAGGAAGGCACTCGGGCTGCCGACTCCGTCGGCGCAGGCACCGTTCCGCCCGTGGATCTAGATCAAGTGATCGCAGAGCTCGAGCTCCTGATCGCGTCGAACGGCGAAGGCTACCCGTGGTTTGAGCGGGCCCGCGATCTCCTGGTCCTTGGAGAGAAAGAAGCCGCCACCGACGAACTGCATGAAGCCTATCTCGCGTATCGTGACGCGTTCGGTCGACCGCTCCGGCGGGCCGGGCTCGAAGCGGTGTTTCGCGGCGAAGAGGCGCCGCGTCGTCCGATGAGCGCCGAAGCGCGTCGGCTTCGCCGCCAGCTCGGTCCGGAGGCCAAGCAGCGGTTTATCGAAGTGGCGTCGGCGCTTGGCGATGAAGGTACCGCCGTAGGCCTCAGTGGATGGAGCCGCGCTCAGCTTCGGCCGCGCGCGTACTCCGAGGCGGTCCATCGGGCGGCGCGAAATCACGGGCTCGACCCGAACCTTCTCTTTGCGGTGATGCGGGTCGAGAGCGTTTATCAGCGGCGGATCGTGTCCTACGCCGGAGCGGTAGGCCTCATGCAGATCATGCCGCGGACCGGCCGACATATCGCCGACGCGGTGGGTGACGAGGACTTCACCGTCGACGACCTCCTCGACCCGCGGGTCAATCTCGAGTTTGCCGCCTGGTACCTCGCCTCGCTCATCGAGCGCTTCGACGGGCGCCTGCCGTTGGCGATCGCCAGCTACAACGGCGGGCCTCACAATGTGCGGCGGTGGCTCCGTGACTACGGCGAAGGGATGCCCCTCGACGCGTTTCTCGAGAAGATTCCCTTCGAGCAGACCCACCGCTACGTCCGCCGGGTGCTCGGCCACTACGCGGCGTACAGAGGACAAGAAGGCCTTCCCATGGAGCGCCTGAGCACGGTTCTGCCGCAGGTCGAAGCCGACCCCCTCGCATTCTAGCCCCCGACGTTTAGAGTAGGGTGGGCGCTGCTCAGTGAGGAGTCCTTAGACCTCACTCCTTCCGGTCGAGCTCGGGGGGCCAAGCGGCAACTTCGTTTCAAGGTTCGGAACCCGGGGAACCAGGGGAGTTGAGAATGGGACCAGGCTTTCCTACGAATAGGCTTGTTGACCAAACCGGGAATCGCTCGCCGAACGCTAGAACCCGTGCGGCTTCGAACCTCCTGTTCGTCATGTCTCATGAGATCCTATATCCAGTGGTGAACGAGCATCTGTTCCGGATTGTGGACCGCGAATCGGACTTGTCACTTGTGCAAAAGATCGAGTTGCTCAAGGACATGAATCGTTGGCTCACGACGTCAGGAGATGAAGAGCTGGTCATTCGACGTGTCAATCGTGCCCGTAGAGCTCTCGGGCTTCCCGAGCGAGTTGTCGACCACAGCTTCGCCGATTTTGAGGCGCAAGGAACGGTGTTCCGACTTGAGTAGTGGATTTCACATCGTGATTCGAGTCGGGTACACACTGATCGCGCTTGCGCTTTTTGGCTGCGGCTCCGGGGCGGCGCCTCAGTCCGATCTCCAACCCAGCACTTCCGCTGCGGAGAGCTTTCGGCCGGCGACGACGCCAACGCGAAGCCAAAGAAATCGGTTTCCTATAGTGGTCTCGTCGCTTCTCATTGTACTACGGCCATACGTCGTAAAGCTGTCGGGCTCGCGTTTCGACGTCCGGATCGATATCATTAGTGGCGACGGCAACGAAGTTCCCCATCAGGTTTCGCTTCGGTCGAGAGAGGAAGTGCTTCACCCACGACAGGGCAGGTCGAGTCAGCCGGACGCTTTCTTCTTCGAGCCCAACGCATTTGTCGCGATGCTCGATCGAGCGCAACTAGAGCTGATGATCGGTGCCACATCGTATGGTTTCCGCCCACCCGACCATGTCGCCATGCGCCGCTTCGTGCAGTGCTGCCGCCATGGGCAGCTGGCCGGCGGACGTCTCTGCGCGCCACATCGGTCCTCACTTGTCCCGAACGCGTTACGCCCGTCACGATCGAATACCGCCGAGCCTCAGTTCTTTTTTGACGGTTATTCGGAAGTGATGGCTTCTGGACAGAGCGGCACCGTCCTTACCATCCAGCTCCCGGATGGATGGTTGAAAGTTGCGGGTCGGACGGACCAACTCAGATTTATTGCTGCCTACAGACGTGGGGTACCGCCACGGTCGCTTGCCTTCAACTCCCGAGCCGGGGGCCATGTGCTTCGGCCGGTTGACGCAACGGACCTACTCTACGATTTCGAGGGAGACTACCGAGCAGTGCTCAGGCACGTACGGTCTCCGAATGCTGAGATCAAGATCGACGAGAGCCGTCAGCCACTTGAAGACCCTCACCGCCACGCCCTCGACGGTTTCTTGTCTTCGTGTCTAATCGATACTCTCCAGGAAGCGACCGCCAACTGACTCGTCGCCGCGAACCCGGCGCGAACTCTACGAGCTTTCCTACTTCGTTCTGGTTGAGTCGACTTCCTTCTACTCGCTGGCTTCCGACGCTTCCTCGGTTGTTGCTTCGGTTCCGTCGACCTCTTCGCCATCGTCGAGGATCTCCGGGATCATCACGGTGACCACGGCGGTGGCGCTGAGGACGACGAAGCCGAGGAGGAGGAGCCCCATCGCGAGCCAGGGTTTCTGTCGGTCGTTATCCATGCGTAGTTGTCGAGCGAGAACCTAGGAGTGAAGGGCGCTCGCGATGGCGGTCTGAATGGTAGCGCTGGCTTCGCCGAGGGGCACGAGCTCGGGGTCTTTTTCGGATCGCTTCTTGAGCTCGACTTTGCCCTCTTTGAGCCCGCGGGCTCCGACGGTGACGCGAACGGGGATTCCGAGAAGGTCGGCGCTATTGAACTTCACCCCGGGACGTTCATTGCGATCGTCGAGGATCACCTCGACGCCGGCATCGAGAAGCTCCTGGTAGAGCTTGGACGCCGCCTCTTCGACGGCCGCGTCTTTCTTGCCGAGCGGCAGAATGATCACCTGGTACGGAGCGAGGGGCATCGGCCAGGTGATCCCGTCGTCGTCGTGGTATTGCTCGATCGCGGTGGCGAGGAGTCGGCTTACGCCGATGCCGTAGCAGCCCATGACTACCGGCTGCTGCTTTCCGTTTTCATCGAGAAACGTCGCGCCCATCTTCGCCGAGTAGTGGGTCCCGAGGATGAAAATGTGACCGCCTTCGATGCCCCGGTAGAGCTTGAGTTCGGCGCTGCAGCTCGGGCAGGGGTCTCCGTCGGCGACGAGCCGAAGGTCCGCGGTGGTCGCCTCGAAGTCTCGGCCGAGTCGGACATGGCGAAGATGGTGATCGGTTTCGTTTGCCCCCACCACCGCGTTGGTGACGGCGGCGGCAGCGCGATCGATATAAATCGGGCCTGAAAACCCCACCGGGCCCGCAAATCCGACCGCCGCCCCGGTAGCCTCTTTCACCGTCGCTTCGCCAGCGAGGAACACTTCTGCGACTCCGAGGGCTCGCGCGAGCTTGATCTCGTTGAGGTCATGGTCCCCCCGAACCACGGCAAGCACCGGCTTCCCATCCGCCACGTAGACGAGCGACTTCAAAAGATCCTTGGGCGTCACGTCGCCAAGGAACGCGACCACCTCATCGATGGTGTGGGCATTCGGAGTCGCGACCTTTTCCATCGGCTTCGCCTCGGCGTGATTCGCGGCGCTCGGTCCGTCTGTGGTGGGAGCCTTCCCGGCCGCTGCGACTTCGACATTGGCGGCGTAGTCGCAGTTGCCACACGCCACAATCGCATCTTCGCCGGTTTGGGTGAGCACCTGAAACTCGGCGCTCGTCGAGCCTCCCATCGCGCCGCTGTCCGCGGACACGATGCGATAGTCGAGGCCAAGGCGGGTAAAGATCCGGTGGTAGGCTTCGCGCATGAGCTCGTAGCTCTTGACCGCCGCGTCTTCCGAGATATCGAAGGAGTAGGCGTCCTTCATGAGGAACTCGCGGCAGCGAAGAAGCCCGGCCCGCGGCCGCGGCTCGTCCCGGTACTTCATCTGGACCTGGTAAAGGTTCATCGGGAGCTGGCGGTAGCTCTTGACTTCGCGGCGCACGAGGTCGGTGATGATCTCCTCGTGGGTGGGGCCGAGATGATAGTCGGCGCCTTTCCGGTCCTTGAGCCGCATCAGCGCGCCGCCGAAGCTGTCCCAGCGGCCGCTCTCCTGAAAGTACTCCGCCGGAAGGAGCGCCGGCATCAAGAGCTCCTGAGCTCCCGTCCGATTCATTTCCTCGCGGACGATTTGACCGATCTTATGGAGGACGCGGAGTCCGAGCGGCAGGATCTCGTAGATGCCTGCGCCGACCATACGAATGTAGCCGCCCCGAAGGAGCAGGATATGCGACGGCGTGGTCGCATCCTTGGGCACTTCCTTGTGGGTGGGAATGAACGCCTTGGAAAACCGCATGGACCAGGCGTGTAGCAGAACCACCTATGGATTCAATCGTCTTGGGTTGGGCTGCTGATCCGATGGCGGCGACCGCTGGGCCTCCGCAGGTTTCTCCTCGGCGACGAAGCATGGGCGCTATTCCCTTTACCCGTGTCTGTGGGTCGAAGCCTAGAGGAGCGCCGAGGTGTCCGCGCGGGGGGGAACGAGGAAGAACACGTCCCGGGTGTCGAGGACCGTGACTCCCTCGCCGAGCACATCGACCTGAGCGCGAAACACCTGAGGCATGTCCGTCGGCATGATTTGGTCGTTCATCTGGGCGACCACATCGAAGCAAACTGCGGTTCCGGGCGTCACGTCCTGAAAGGTGTCGGGGAACCCGTCGCCATCGCCGTCGACGGTGGTTAGGCCCGCCGCGCACACGCGCATCGGATCGCGCGGGTCGGCGACCCCACCGGTGGCGTTCGCGACCAGCCGCTCGACGAAGATCGTGGCGTCGACGCCATCGCCCTCATCCACATCGCGAACCTCGGCGGTAAGATCGAGAGGAACCGAATCTGCAAGGGTCTGCACCGCGTCGATGACGCCGGTGTCGATACTTCCACTTCCTAGGCGGGAGACGAAGGGATTCCCCATCGCGTCGACCGATCCGGTGTTGGTTGCGATCTCGTTCCACTCCGGGCCTTCCCGGCCGATCGCGATGACCTTCGACGAGATCGCGTTGAGGGCGCTCGTGACATCGGCGGTCGACACCCCGGGCATGCAGGCGTTGCCCTCCCGGTAGTTCTCGTCACCGATGATGACAAGAATCGGAAGCGCGTCCGGGCGGACGCAGCCGTAGCCTACGGTGCCCGCAGGACAGTCACGGGCGGCGACCAGCGGCATGCCGGCCCCGTCGTTGCCGAAGAACGTGTGATCGCCCGTGGCGAAGAGCCACGCCGCGGGACCGTACGGCTCCTTGGGCCCGCCGCCGATCCGGCTCACGATGACGTCGAGGCCCGCCACGACCGAGGGGACATCGCTTGTGGAACGCTGCGCGTTCACGATGCCGAAATCGCGCGGGGGACCCAGGTTGTCGGGACACTGGTCGAAGTGCCCAACGCCGAGCTGCACGTCGGCGATCGCTCCAGTGAGGCCAGGAAAGATCGAATCGGCGAGGCTATCGCGCAGATCCTGAATTTCCTGCTGCATGGAGATGCTCGAGTCGATCATGAAGTAGACATCGGCTTTGCGAATCTCCGCTTCGAAGACCAGTGTGTCCTCGGGAGGCATCGGAGCCTCCATGAACGGTACGACAAAGAAGAAGTCCCCGTTGAGGCGTGGGTTCGCGGCGGCGTCGAGCGGATCGGTGCCGGCCACCACCTCGACGAGGTCGGTCACGCCGTCACCGTCGCTGTCGCTGCTCAGGGGGTTGGTGCCGTTTTCGCGTTCGCTCGCGTCGGGAAGGCCGTCGTCGTCGCTGTCGAGATCGCGGAAATCAGGAATCCGATCGCCATCGGTGTCAACCGGCGGCGTCGTGATGTCATCGTCGCCTGCTTCGTCGCGATCGGAGATGCCATCGCCGTCGCTGTCCGCGTCGGCCGCGTCGGGCGTGCCGTCGTCGTCGGTGTCGAGGCCCGGGGGACCCTCTTGCGCGTCGGAGATCGTGTCGCCGTCCCCGTCGGTCGGAGGTCCGGCCTCGGTGCCGCCTTCCGCGGTGGAGCCTTCGGCCCCGGCGTCGCCGACGACCAGCTCGGGTTCGTCCTCGCAGGCGAGCGCGAGGGAACAAAGAAGAATGGGAAGAGCCTGAAAGAGCGTTGATTTGCGCATAGGTGGGGCCGGCGCTGCACCACACCGCAGCCGGCCCTCTGAGTCTATCGTCGAACGATTCGGTCAAGTCTCACATGTCTTGCGTTGAGACCTTCGGTCCACGACGCTCCCGCCGAGGTAGGGCGAACCTCGATGTCCCACCACGAGCCTCGGGAGACGCTCCGATGGGAGGGGACGCGGCCTACGGTGATTCGGCGCCCGGTGAGGGAGCTTAGTTCTTCCCGCCGGATGTACGTGGCGCTACGGTCGTGTGTTCATATGGAGTCCGAGCGGCTCCAGCGGATGGCGACTCCGGAGCAGCGCACTTCGGATCCGCATTGTGGGGTAGGCCCGAGATCGACGCACGCGACGTCGACCGCTCCGACCCCCTCGGCGAGCGCCGTTCGGAGCTTCAGATCCCGCATGGCGTCGTCCTGCGAAGTCTCCGTGTGCTCCGCAGTGCACGACACGCCCACGATCGCTTCGATGCGCTCGTGAGAGCGCGGCGGTGGACTGTCCATGTAGAGCTCGATGCGATCGGCGCGGTCACGAACGTCACGGGAAACGCTCGCCTCATCGGTGGGCGTGGTGTTCGGAAGGGCGGCGCCACAGCCCCCGCAGGCGACGGCCGCGAGCACCCACCACTCCGGTCTGATCATTGCGGCGTGACTCCGTCTGGATACTCACCTCGCCGGACCCGCTGAAAGGTCGCGGTTCGGCCAAAGAGGGGGATGCCCACATAGCCCCTCATCTTGAGGACGTTGGGCGACTCGAGCCAAATGTTGCCGCGGTAGGTGTTGCCGTTGTCAGGCGAATAGACGGTTCCGCCGGTCCATTCGTCGCCGTCTCGTCGAAAGTCGCGGAGGAACACCATTCCGACGATCGATCGGGATCGGAGGTCTGGATTCGGGTTTTCTTCGTCGAGGGTCGGTTCGCGGCGCCACAGGGCCCGCCCGTAGAGCACGTCTCCGACGAGAAATAGGCGGACGATCCCGGCTCGCTCCTCGGACCAGTAGTCGCCCACGATCGTGGTGTCCTGCGCGCTGGCACTGGGGGGTACGAAACAAGAAAGCATAAGCAGGCTCGAGGCGATTCTCAGCATGGGTTGACTCCGTGGGCGGGTGACGTGGTGGATGCTCGGTGGGCCGAAAGCTGTATCGGCAGAACTGTCTCGTCGTCGCGAATCCCGGTGAGCTCGCTCGACGTGTTCCATAGATCGAGGGCGAGCTCGACGTCGTAAGAGTCCTTCGAGCTTCGCGACTCCACCGATCCGTCGAAGTAGAGTCCGGTCCTTCCTTCGAGGGCGGGGTTGGTGACGAGGTCTGCGAGATCCCGCCCCGAGCGTTTTGGAGACCGGATGCCCGCGACGAACGGCGAGGCCAACCACACCCCGCTGAAGAACACGGTTCGCAACGGCGCAGGAAAATCGCGCGCGAGCCCCGTGCCCGGCATCAGCCCGGGGTCGATCACGAAGACGGACCACTGCTTGCCGAGTCGTTCGGCTTGACGTGCAAGCTCGTACGCGAAGAGAACGTTGCAAAGCTTGCTGGTGGAATATCGCTGCGGAGGCTTGTCGATTCGAAGCGCCGGGGGCGCCTCATCCGGATAGGCGAGGTGTACCGCGCGTGTGTAATTCGGGGCCGGAACTCGAAGGGCGCGAGCGAGCGAATGCTCCGGGTTGTGAGTTCCGCTCGACACAAATACGAGCCGCGCGTTCGCCTGGAGACGCTTCGTGAGGAGGTGGACTAGGAGAAAGTGGCCTAGGTGGTTCACCCCGAACGTCAGGTCGAATCCGTCAACCGTCTGTCGATGGCTGGCCGGAGAGACGCCCGCGTTCGCGACGACGGCATCGATGGTCCATGCCGGCGACAGACCGGCGGTAAACGAACGGATCGACGCAATCGACGCGAGATCCAATGACCTCGCGGTGACCGAGCCGCCCTCGTCGGACAGTTGCTTTGCGGCCGCGGCAATGCGGGCTTCGTTTCGGCCCGCGAGGATCAGCTGGTTCTGCGGATCGGCCGCAAGGGTGCGCGCCGCCTGAAATCCGAGCCCAGAGTTGGCTCCGGTGACGATGACCGTTCTCTTTCGGGGTTCTCGAGGCATTGTTGATGACGTAATGTTATTGAATGACACAGTGTCATTATATGAGCCGTGGGCTTTGTGGTCGCAAGGTGTAAGTGTCTAAAATGAATAAGAAATTGATGACACGTGCCAATCATAGACACGTGTCAGCGTCCTCCCCAGAGGTCGCTCCCGAACCCTCACGTCACGAGCGACGGCGCCTTCGAACCCGCCGCGATTTGCTTCGGGCAACGGGCGAGCTCCTCGTAGAGCGGGGCTACGAAGACCTAAAGATTCAGGACATCACCGACCGTGCAGATGTTGCCCGGGCCACTTTCTATGTTCACTTCCAACACAAGCAAGAGGCGGTGTGGGCAGTGCTAGTAGAACGATTCGAGTCGTTCGTCGGTATGATGCGCGCGGACGAATCACTCGACGTTCGCGAGCGTCGCCACACCCGCTGGGTACGGATCGTCGAGTACGCCGCTGCCGAGCGACCGTTGTTGCTCGTCCTCCTTGGGGACAAGGGGCACCCGACGCTGCGCAAGTATGTGTCCGACTACCTAGGGGCGGTGCTTCGCGCGGAGATCGAGTCGGGCCGCGTTCCGCGAACCGCCGACGTCCCCGTGGTGTTCGAAGCTCGTTTCTACGTCGGCGCGATCATGGAGGTGATCGACGGTTGGCTTCGGGACGATCCGCGGCCCGAGCCGACGGAGCTCGCGGACTGCATGGCCGCGATGATTTTGGGCTAAACGAACGTGCGGCCGGCGGGCTCGTCGGCTCAGTCTCGACGCTGGATCATCGCTCCGGTCCACCACTCATAGTCGCGTCCGAGCGCGTCCCCGTCGGGAAAGAACACGAGGTAGCTCATGGCGTCGTAGGGGAGGAACGTGGGCCGTCCGCCGATACCGTGGCCGATCTGATGAACACTCCGCCAAGTGCCAGTATTGAAGTAAACCGCGGGCTTTCCGTGCACATTGCCGAGGGGAACCATGCTCGAAAAGTGCGAGTGGCCGTTGACCACGTAGCGAAGTCCCCGGCGTTCCGCGAGCTGGGCCGCTCCGAACGCCGCCATCTTTCCGTCGAACCCGTGCTGGAGGAACTTGTAGAGCTCGGTTAAGCGCTTGTCGCTCCCTTTGGCGACCACCCGCTTCGTGGAAAGCTCGAGCAGAAGCCGGAGCTTCTTGCCAGTGTCGAGGCTGAAGCGGCCCTTTCGGTGTTCACGCATCCAACCCTTCACAAACGGCCGCGACAAGAACGACTCTACGACGTCGCCCCAGGTGCTCGTGATCGGCCGGAGCAGTTTCGGCTGAAGGGTGCCAAGCTGGCGAACCCAGGCGGGCACCGCGTAGACCGGACGTACGTCGTCGATGTCGTCGAGTTCGGGGAGCGCTTCCTGCGTCATCAGCCGGACGGCCCGCGGAAAGCGCACGATCAGCTCGCTGCCGATCGCGTCGCCGATCGTCGCGCCCCCATCGGGATCGTAGTTGACCGCGTCGGCGATGTGACCGTGGTACGCCATGACCCCGTGATCGGGAAAGATGAGCTCGTTGGGAAAGCTGATCTCTCGGTCTTCGCCGCTGAGCGCCCTCCACACCGCGCGGCGTGCGTTGGGCGCGTGGCGCAGGACCCGGTCGTGGTTCCCGAGGGTGTAGTGGACCACCATCTCCCCCGCTTGGACCCGCTCTCGAATCGCCGTAAAGAACGGAGCCTCCCGCGCAAGAACATCGTCAACGATGTCCTCGACCACCTTCACCATTGATTCGCTTGGTTCGGAGTACGGCCGATAGGCGGTGTCGAACCAGCGGGGTGAACGAACGATATCGAAGAGGTCGCCGCAGAAACAAAGGTGCGCAGGACGCTGACCTCGAGACGCCTGAATACGAACCCAGAATCGTTTGAAGGTGTCTACCCGCGCGATCGACGCATTGTGAAGTGCGTCGGTGAGGTGGATGTCGCTGACGAAGATCGCCATCGGCCGCTCGCCGCGGCTGATCTCCGTGGGACGATGCTCCGCCTCCGAGGTCAGTCCAGCACCTCGAAGCGGTAGTCTTCGATCACCGGGTTGGCGAGGAGTTTCTTGCACATCGCTTCGAGCTCAGCGGTGGCACCGGCCTTGTCGCTGGCTTCCACCTCGAGCTCGATGAGCTTGCCGACCCGCACCGAGGTCACGTCGGTAAAGCCCATCGACGAGAGCGCTCCCCGCACCGCGTCCCCCTGCGGGTCCAGGACTTCCTGCTTTAGCGTGACATAAACATTGGCGCGCATGATGTCGGGCTCCTAGGGAGAGGTCAGGGATGCTCGCCGAGGTTCTTTCGGAGTCGGTCCTCGGGGGCCTCGAGATTGGGAACAAAGGGCGTCCCCCAAATAGTCTGGCAGGCTTCAATGTACCGCTTCGAGGCCTCGATGCGCACCTCGTCGTCGATCGCGGGGGCGGGCCCATCTCCGGTGTACCCCTTCGCCGCTAGCCATCGCCGTACATATTCCTTGTCGAACGACATCGGGTCTTCCTGCGCGGAAAAGCGGGCTTCGTAGGTGTCGGCGTACCAGAAGCGGCTCGAATCGGGGGTGTGAATCTCGTCGATGACCACGATTTCGCCGTCTGCGGTTTTGCCGAATTCGTACTTCGTATCGACAAGAATCAGCCCCCGATCCGCGCATACCTTCTGGCCGTGCGTGAAGAGCGCCATCGCGTGCTCGGCCGCGGCGTCGAAGTCTTCGGCGCTCACCCGACCCATCGCGAGGATCTCGGCCCGCGATGCGCTCACGTCATGATCGCCCTTCGCCGCTTTGGTACTCGGAGTGAGGATCGGCGCGTCAAGGCGCTGGTGTTTGCGCAGCCCCTCGGGGAGCCGGTGCCCGCAGAACACGCGTTCGCCTTTGTCGTAATGCGTCCAGATGCTCGTCGACGTGACTCCGGTAATGTATGCGCGGACGACCATCTCGACTTCGAGCGGCACGCACTCCGTTGCCACCATGACGTTGGGATCGGGCACTTCGAGCATGTGGTTTGGAACCAGCTCCTTGGTCTCTTCAAACCACCATGCCGCAAGTCCGTTGAGCACCTGGCCTTTGAAGGGAAGGGTGCCGAGGACCCGGTCGAAGGCGCTGATCCGGTCGGTGACGACAATGAAGCGCTTGCCCGCCCGGGTGTAGTTGTCGCGCACCTTTCCCTCGTACTTCATCCCGAGGTGAGGCAGGTCGGTGCCGTCGAGGGTGAGCGCGAGGCCCTGGCGAAGCACATCGTCGCTTGGGTTGGGAAGGCTCACGGTGCGCCGACCTCGGGCAGGTCCGCGATCGCGCGATCGATGATCGCGTCGACGTGGGAGAGCGCACGATCAAGATCGAGATGGCGCCGGAGATCCTCTTCGCTCAGCCGCTCTCGGACGTCCGAGTCTGCCGCGAGGAGAGCAAAGAACGCCCCTTCGCCACGGAACGCCTTCATGGCGTTGCGCTGCACCAGCACGTACGCCTCCTGGCGCCCGAGCCCCGTTTCGATCAGCGCGAGGAGCACGCCCTGGCTCGCCCACAGTCCGCCGGTGCGGTCGAGGTTTTCCTGGAGGCGTTCCGGGTACACGGTAAGGCCGTCGACGAGTCGCTTGGTTCGGTCGAGCATGAACGCGGCGGTGGTGGTGGCATCCGGGCCGATCATCCGCTCCACGCTCGAATGGCTGATGTCGCGCTCGTGCCACAGCGCCACGTTCTCGAGGGCGGGGATCACCGCGGCGCGCACGAGTCGGGCAAGGCCGGTGAGGTTTTCGCTAAGGATTGGATTCCGCTTGTGCGGCATCGCG
>JBCCZL010000024.1:0-32674 GCA_039187775.1 Myxococcota bacterium | reverse complement strand
GCCGTCGAGATCCACCGCGACGACCCGCTCCGCGCCGCGGGCCTTCATCACCAGCGCGAGCGAGCCGCTCCCCGCGCCCACGTCGAGGCATTTCCCGGTGAGCTTGGGAGGAAGGATGCGCGCGAGCTCGGCGGTCGTGGCTCCCGGTCCCATCACCGGGTCCACGGCGTCAAACGGATCGGAGAGAACGTAGGTGCCGAAGAACGGCATGAGGCGAAGCGCGGAGGCCAGGTGGTTCTTTTCTTCCGCTTCGGTGAGGACCTTGGCATCGGAAAGCGCATCGGTGACGTCGCCGCCGAGGACGCTGGTTAGCTCCGCCTCGCTGACGGGATCGTCGTAGGCGAACACCCGGGCGACGACCGCCGCGGGCGCGTCCATCGCGCGCAGGTGATAGTGAACCAGCGGCAGCCGAACTGGATCGAACTGATTCGGGGCGAGGCGCTCCGTGGTTCCGACGAAGCTTTCGTCGAAGCCGCTTTCGCGAAGCGCGTCACCGAAACGCGGAAGGACGGTGGAGGAAAGCGCCTCGAGCGCACGAAGATCGATCTTGGCCACGGGGCGATTGTAGAATCAAAGCCGAGAATCCTGTGCGATCAGGTTTCGGCGACTTCGACCCAGCTCTGACAGTAGCCAAGTGGATTGATCGGTCCCCGGATCAGGGTGCATGCGCCGCATTCTCCAGCCCGCCGAACTTCGTAGTAGCGGCAGTTCTCGCAGTTTCGATCGACTCCGTGCGGCGAGCTTTCGACGTATTTTAGGGTGCTGCGGGTCTGGCGATCCGGACGACTGAGAGACGATGTGTCGTTGCAGTCCAAGCCATTTTCGGCCTTGGGACGACATCCCACGACCACGCCGGTAACCGCCAGGACCACGCCTCCGGTAAAGGATCGCCGGCCGAGCGGAATGGAACACATGCGCCGAGTGTAGGGCTGTGTGAGGTGGCAGCGTAGCTTTCCGTCGTGACGTGGAAGCGCGCGGACTGGGGGACAAGAGCCCCAATCGAATCCGCGACTGGGGGCGCCGAACCCGCCTTCCAGGGCCGTCGACGCCGAACAATTGTGAGTTCGCTCTCTGGAACGCCGGATGCATCGAGTTTGTGACATCGTGGGAGACCTTGAGCGAACCCTTGAAGTCCTGGCGCTCGATCCGGTGCTCGTCGACTGGGCGCGGCACCAGCCCGACCTTCGTCAGGCATGGGAGCGGTGCGACCGGGGAGACTGGCTCCTTCAGATCGCCACTCGGGTTGCGGTGCCGAGGCGCTTGGTGGTGCAGGCTGCCGTCGACTGTGCAGGGATGTCGCTTGGTCGCATCCCGCGCGAAGAGTTTCGTCCCCGTCGGGCCCTTCATCTCGCGTCGGCGTGGGTGCGTGGCGAAGCGAGCGGCTCCGAATGCTGGGCGCATGGATTTGCCGCTGCAAATGCGGCGGGTGAGCTCGAAGAAACCACGGGGTCGGCTCGTGCGAACGACGCAGCGATGGCCGCCGCCTGTGCGGCGTTTGCCTGCGATGCCGATGCCGACTGTTCCTATTACGCACAGCGTGCCCACGCCGCCCAAGCTGCGTTTCTCGCCGCCTGTGCCTTCGACGACGAAGTCATTCGCGCCCATCGGCTCGCCGCGTCGATCGTGCGAGACCGAGTGCCGTTCCACGCGATCCACGAACGCATCGATTCTGCGGTCCGCGACTCGGAGCTCCCCCCGCCGGGGCCAACGATGCACGAAGATGCCCTGTACGCCTTCGCCCTCGGCTATGGCGAGAGCTGATCTGGCAACCCAGTAGTCCCAAGAGGGCGCTCGTGCACCGATGAACCTGGCCGCATGATTTCGGCAGGTTAGCGATCGTGGTGAGGCAACAAATTACCTCGTCCCCGTTTGTTGTGGTGAGGCAACAAATTACCTCGTCCCCGTTTGTTGCGACAAATTACCTCGTCCCCGTTTGTGGCGGGTCGATGGGTTAGAGCACGAGGAGGCCGCGGGCTTCGCAGTCGGAGCGGAGCGCTTGGACGGTGGGAACCGACGTGGGGAGGTCGACTCGTCGAACAATCTCGAGCGCCGCTGCCCGGAGCTCCGCACCGGTTGGAACGACGGTGGGAGTCGACCATGTCTGACACCGAGCCGACGCGACGCGATGTGCCGCCACCGACAGACTGCCGCTTCGCTCGACGAGCTCCTCGTAGCCCGCTTCCCGCTCGACAAGCCCCCGCAACCACTCAATGGGCATCATACGCACTCCTTATCAAGGCCCCCCAAGCTCGACGGCCAGAGTCGTTAACAAGCCGCCCGCCAACTCCGCGGTACTACGAACCAAGCCAACCCGTCAAAAAAGCAACAAACGGGGACGAGGTAATTTCTTGCCCCACCACGATCGCCAACCGCCTGAAATCACTCAACCGCCCTTGTGAACCTCGGAACGGCGAGCACTCTTCAGCGCCTTCGGAGGTTCGAGGTGCGGCGCGATCATGGAACCCAGCCATTGCGGCGGGCAAACTCGAACGCCTCGCGACTGTGGGTGAACTCCAGGAACGGAATGCCGGTCGCCCGAAGCTCGTCTGTCCACGACGCGTAACGGTGCACCCGCCCGGGGCGCATCGCCACGCGACGAATCATCACCCCCGCGATTCGCTCGGGCTGGGACCAGACCAGATCGCGATAGTTCTCCGCGTCGCGCTGCCCGCTGTCGCCGATCAAGATCGCCCGCTGAGCTGGGAGATCCGCGAGGATCGTTTCGATCTTCTCGCGCTTGTGCCCATGGCGCCCATCCGGGGCGAAGCCATCGCGATGGAGCCCCCAGTCGCGGAGAAGGATCGGCCCGAGGGGAAAGTCGTGGACCGAAAGAAAGTGGTCGAGATGGTCGTGAAGATTCCAAGGACTGCTCGACACGTAGAACACGGGGTTCGGCTCCTCGGCACCCCGAGCCAGCGCCTGCAGAAGCTCGGCCGTTTCCGGAAAGGGGCGACGCCGGCGCACTTCGCCGAGAAACATCGCCTCGGCCCGTCGAAGCCGGTTCGTGATGTGGCTGTCGATCAAGGTGTCGTCGATGTCCGTGATGATCATCCGGGGTGACCGGTCCACCACCCGGCAAAGGGCTCGAGTCTCCTCACCATCGTCTTCACGAAGCGAGAGCTCGACCGACCGCCAGCCCGCTTCCTCCGGGGGTTCAAGCGCGAGAAGCTCGTCGAGAAACCCCTCCTCATCGGTCTGCGCATGCACCGTCTTCGTTTCCCACCGCACGGTCAGGGGGCAGTGCGCGATCTGCTCGGTTCGAAAGCGCTGCACCGTCGCCCGAATCCCGTCGACCATTCCCCGCTCGAGTTCGGGCGGAAGTTCACCTCGGTCGAGAAGGACCCGGGCGCGCACCCGAAGGCGCGATCGAGTGCCGTAGCCTCGATAGGGAACGATCCGGAGCGGCGGGCGAACTCCGAACTGCTGCTGGACGGTGGCCCGGGCACGGCGAAGGCTTCGATCGAACTCGTAGGCCAGCTCGAAGAAGGCCTTGGGAACCCGCATTCGGCGGGTGTAGCCAGCTGGTTGACCGACGTCGAGCGCTAAGGCGCGGGAGAGCGCGGCCCTCCCGAAATAAAGAGGTTGATCGCAAGCACGTGGGCCAACGTGTCGGTCTCTCGATCGATGTAGGCCGCGAGATACCCCATCTCCAGGCGCGCAAACGGGGCAAGCTTGAGAAACGGTCCCACGAAAATTCGGTTCTGGTCGACCCCACCCGGGGCCCCCCAGTCGGTGTCGTTCAGCCCAATAAAGAGCTCGTCCCAAACCACCACGCCCATCGGAAAGCTGTCGGTGGGCTGATACGACACCCGAACAAACTCGCGGAGCCGAAACCCCACATCGTCTCCCGCTTCACTAAATCTCTGTTCGAAGCGCGTGCGGGACTGAAACGACAGCCGAAAACTCGTGGTGTGTTTTAGAATGACCTGCTGCCATGCGCGATGCTCATGGACAGGATCCGCGCTCTGGTCCGAGAACACCGGAACCCAGGCATACCCCGCCCACACGCTCAACCAATCGGCAATCGCAAGGCCGACCGCCGGTCGGAAAATCAGGACGGTGCCTCCGTTTCCGCGGCGTGCATGAGTGTCGAGCCACAGCATCGGTGTGGGCTCGACCGGCGCGACGCGAGCGGTCGCCGCGATCGCGTTCCAGATCTGAAACTCCGCGTCCTGGGCCGCGCTGAACGACGGGCTGAACGACACGAGTGCTGCCGCGACAACAAACGGCCAAATCCGACGATGGGATAGACAGCGCATGGCGGCGCGGAGTCTGCGACGTCGCTTCGCCTTCGGCAAGGCGGAGTCGCGTTGCAACACTATTCCGAGCGGTCTCCGCGAAACTCATCGAGGGCGCGTCGGACAAAGTACGGACACCACGAACCGAACCGGTAGCCCCGTCGGTAGTCGAAGCCGACCTCCGGGTCGGCATAGGCGCGCCGCAGTGCATCGATCACGTATTCGACGGCTGGGGTAAGCCGATCGTCGTCGATCCTCTGCTTCGCGAACCCGCGAATCCAATCGCGGTGCGCGTCGATCAACGCGTCCCGCGCGGCGTCGCTCCCTTCGGCGGCCTGGCGCGCGAGTGCATCTTGCTCCGCGAGGGAGATGTTGGCCTCCGCGCCCACGTGACCACACTAGAGCTCCTGCTTCGACGGGGTTAGCAAAAAATAGATGAACCCCCTGCCGGTGAGAGGCAACTCACCCTACAGACTCGTTATCGGCGGCGGTAGAAAAGTGGCCGAATCGGTTTCTGTGCTGAAAGGCAGGGTTCCGTTGACAACTCGGAAAACGTTCGCGTTTGTTTGTTTCGCTCTGTGCGTTTCGATGGGGTCATCAATCTCGGCCCGCGAAGTGCAGGCGCAAACCTCCGAAGCCGGCGGTGAGCTCTCCGCACCAGCGGCTTCATCCGCCACATCGTCCTCCGCCACATCGTCCTCCGCCACATCGTCCTCCGCCACATCGTCCTCCGCCATATCGTCCTCCGCGCCCGCGGCTTCGTCGTCTTCTTCCGGCTCCGGTTGGGACTTCGAACTCGGCGCGCGTCTTTCCGTTCCGCTGGGACCCTCGCTGGAAGCACAGCTCACCACTCCGTTTGCGTTGTTCGGGCGCTTCGGGGTCGGCTATGTCCCGAGCTCCTTCGTCGGCGTGGTGACCGGCGTTCTCGGCGACACTGGCGCGATCCCGGATGACTACGACCCGATCGTCAACGAGCTGACCGACAGCGGGTTTTGGAACGTCCGGTGGATGGTGGGACTCTCGCTCGGCGGCGGCTTTGAAATCGGCGGCGGCTACACCCTGATCGGCGGGGGAAGCGACATCGACCCGAACACCTTTGCAGAGGCCTTTGTCCCCGGCGCCCCCAACCTTGGGCTTGCGGCAGTTCCGATTTCGGTTCGTCTTCACGCGGTGAGCGCACAGATCGGTTGGCGAATCGCGCTCGGCGACCATCTTGGACTTCGCCTCGCCGTCGGCTGGACCCACACGGTTTCGGCGGATGTGAACGTCGAGCTCGAAAACGACGAGCTCGCCGCACAGGTCGAACGAGAAACCGAAGACGCGATCGAGAGCTACGGCTTTACCCCCGAGCTAAGCGTCGGTCTGAGCTATCGGTTTTAGCGCACGCTCAGGACCTCCTATGGGGTCTCTTCTGTCTGTGTTGCACCGGGAGTCACAGCGCCTGAGCTCACCGTTGTTTGGACTCCGCCTCGTTTGAGTCCGCCTCGTTTGAAGACTGCGAACACCACTTGGTCGTAGCCAGTCATCGCGAGCGTGCGCAACACCGAGTCGATCGTCTCGAAGGGCACCTCCCGATCGGCAACGATCTGAACTCGGCGGGTTTCGGGGAGGCCACGATCCCGCTCTTCCTCACGGCGGTCTCGGAGCGTCGTCTTCAGCCGAAGGACGACAGGACATCCATGCTGGAGCTGCTCACTGCAGCAAAGCCGCCCGTCCCGGAGCGACAGGAGGCGGGAGCCCCGATCGGTGGGACGCCCGTCGAAGAGATACACGCCATCGGTCGCGATCAGGACGCTCAGGCTTCGTTCATCGGCCACATACGCGGACGCCGCGTAGGGAAGATCGATCGCCGACGCGGCCTTTGGACCCGCGGCCCAGCCCACCTGGGCGAGCTGGCAGACCAAAAGCACCGAGAGCGCATCCATCATCGGGTAAAGCAAGAGTCCGGTTCGACGCGGAGGCTCCGGGCGCCGCCGCCGAACCCATCGCCGAAGCTCTGTCTGGCTCATCGATTTCGTCCGTCGAGGCGTCGCCACGCCCCTTCGACACCCGACGACTCTCGGTGTTCCCGCCGGCCCCGTGGGAACTGCTCGAATCGCGGCCGACATCCCTCTACACTTGGGAAACCGAGGGGCGAAAGATGTCGTGGAAGTGGGGATTTGCGTGGTTGGGCCTTTGCCTGTGGCTATGCTGCGGTTGCGCGCGGGCACGGCCGATCGTCGTCAGCGGCATCGAGGTATACCCGCAGTACTGGTCGGCCGCGGTCGAAGGCATTGCGCCGCGCGCATCCTTCGAGCTTCAGTGCCCTCAGCATGAGCTTCGCTACAGGCTGCTCCGTCGCCTCGGACGGTACCCATCGGAGGTAGGCGTCATCGGGTCCGGCCAGCGACGCCTCTACACCCGCGTCGGCTACCAATGGTTCTCGGACTCCCCGGAAGGAATGCACGCTGCGGAGGTCGCCCGACGGCAACAGGCGGCGACGGGGGCAGCGGCAGCGCACTATCACCACCAGCAGGTGTTACAGAACCTGCCCCAATAGCCTCGCGGCGATCACGAAGCCAAGCGGGGTTCCTTTGCTTGGAAAGCCGTGCGAGGGTGGTGCCCCGTGGACGAGTTTGTCGCCATTGCGTTTGGCTTTCCGACGGTGGTCTTCACCGCCGGGATCCTCCTGTCGCTGATGTATTGGCTCTTTGTCATGCTCGGCGCGCTCGATCTCGACCTCGGAGCCGACGCGGACGTGGGAGATGCCGGCGTGGGCGACGCGGGCGCGGGCGATGCGGGCATGGGCGACGCAGACATCGACCTTGGGGAGGGAGACTTCGGGGACGGAGATGTTGGCGACGACCTCACCGGTGCGGCCGACGTCGGCGAGGCAGGGGACGGCGGCGGCGGCGGCGCGGGCGGCGGCGAAGGGGCCCTCGCCGCGCTTCTAGGCGTGTTCAGTCTGCGAAAGGCCCCGATCACCATCTCGCTCAGCTTGCTGTTCCTGTTTGGCTGGCTGGTTTGTTACTACGCGGCGAAGTTCGCCGCCCCGCTCATTCCCGGACCGGATATCGCCGGCCAACTCACCGTCCTTTTCGCCTCCCTGTTCGTAGCCCTTCCTCTCGCGTCCCTCACCAGCCGGCCGATCGGCAAGCTCTTCGTCTCGAACAAAGCGCCAAGCAAGCGAACTCTCGTTGGAAAGGTCGCCCGAGTCCGGGTGCACGCCGACCCCGGAGAAAAAGGCCAGGCCACGCTGGACGACGGTTCGGGCAGCCTTCTCCGGGTCCGCGCGGACTCCGCCCTCGACCCCAACGCGCGGGTGCTCCTCGTGGACTACGACGAAGCGAGCGACACCTTCGAGGTCGAAGCGATGGACTCGATCCTCCACGAGAAGTCCAAGTAATTCAGGGTTCCCCGCGGCGCGCCCTTCGCGAGTTCATCGGCATCGGCGGTGACACCCCCTCTGCGATCGTGTAGATCAGGCGGCGATTTTGGAGGGGGCCTTGACGGCCACCTCGCGCGCGGGAGTGGGCCATGCTGGAAGATATTTTACCTGTCCTCGTCGGAGTCGGCTTCGTCGTCGTTGTCCTGATGGGCATCCTCGCGATGCTCGCACGCTTCTACCGCAAGGTGGATCAGGGCCGAGCGCTCATCGTCAACAAAATGCGCGGCAAGATCGAAACGACCTTCACGGGAACCGTCGTCTTTCCGATCGTTCATCGCGCGGAGATCATGGACATCTCGGTCAAGACGATCGACATCGACCGCCGAGGCACCGACGGACTCATTTGCCGAGACAACATTCGCGCTGACATCCGCGTCACGTTCTTTGTCCAGGTCAACAAGGAGCCCGAAGACGTACTCAAGGTCGCCCG
This sequence comes from Myxococcota bacterium, assembly GCA_039187775.1. GTDB lineage: Bacteria > Myxococcota_A > Polyangia > Polyangiales > JBCCZL01 > JBCCZL01. The sequence continues at coordinate 24,579 of JBCCZL010000024.1, read as the reverse complement.
ACTTATCGGCTGCCAGCGTGCCTCCGACCCCCAAACCATCGACAACCTGTTTAGCGCCAAGTTCTCAGAGGCCCTCAAGACGGTCGGCAAGCAGTTTGACTTTGCCGATCTCTACACCAAGCGATCCGAGTTCCGGAAGAACATCGTCGGCGTCATCGGAGATGATCTCGACGGTTACACCCTCAACGACGCCGCGATCGACTACCTCGAACAGACCCCGGTCGAAAAACTCGACGCGCAGAACATCCTCGACTCCCAGGGCATTCGAAAGATCACCGAGATCACCGCGGCGCAGAACGTCCATACCAACGAGCTTCGCCAGAAAGAGCGCATGGAGATCGGCAGCCAAAACCTCACCGCCGACGAAGCGATCTTTCAGTTCGACCAGCGCCGCGCCGAAGCGGAAGCCAAGAAGAACAAAGAGATCGTGAGCGCGCAGGCCCGCGAAGAAAACGAGGCGATCCGGGTCCGGGACGAAGAGCACAAGCGCACCATGATGCTTCGGCAGAAGCACGAAGAAGAGATCGCCGTCGCCGACGAAGCGAAGCAGCGCGGCATCGCCGTCGCCCAGAAAAACCGAGAGCGCGAAATCGGCGTCGAAACCGAGCGGGTCGAAAAAGCGCGCGCCCTCGAAGAGATTTCTCGACACCGGGAAACCGAACTCCAGACGATCTCCAAGAACAAGGAGGTCGAGGTCCAGAAGAAAGAGATCGCCGACGTCGTTCGCTCCCGGGTGGCCGTCGACAAGACCGTGGCCGAAGAAGAAGAGCGCATCAAAGACCTCCGGCTCGTGGCCGACGCGAAGCGAAAGAAAGAAGCCACCGTCATCACCGCCGAAGCGAAGGCGGAAGAGGAACTGCTCAAGACGGTGAAGGCCGCGGAAGCGCAGGAGCAGGTCTCGCGGCTCAAGGCCAAAGAAACGCTCACCATCGCCGAGGCCGACCTCGAAGCGTCCGACAAAGAAGCGCGCGCGAAGATGCGCCTCGCCGAAGGGACCCAGGCCGAAGCCGCCGCCCAGGGCCTCGCTCAGGTCCGGGTGAAGGAAGCGAATGCCGCCGCCATCGAAAAAGAGGGCCTCGCCGAGGTCCGGGTGCGCGATGCGGCCGCGGCGATCACTGAAAAGGAAGGCCTCGCCACCGCCGCGGTGGTCCGCGAGAAGATGAACGCGGAGGCCACCGGCCAGGAGGCCCAGGGGTTGGCCGAAGCGCGTATCAAAGAGGCGCACGCGAAAGCCATCGAGCAGACCGGCCTCGCCGAAGCGCTCGCCATCGAAAAGAAGCTCAGCGCCGAAGCGGCAGGCCTTGCCGAAAAGGCCAACGCGATGAAGGCCCTCGATGGGGTCGGCCGCGAACACGAAGAGTTCCGGATCCGTCTCGAGAAGGAAAAGGAAGTCGACCTCCGCCACATCGATGCGCGCACCGAGATCGCCGAGCATCAGGCCAAGGTGATGAGCCAGGCGATGACCAACGCGAAGATCAACATCGTGGGCGGCGACGGCGAGTTCTTCGACCGGTTCGTCAACGCAGTGTCGCTCGGACAGTCCGCCGACGGCATGGTGCACAACAGCGACACCGTGCAAACGCTCCTCGCCGAGTACCTCAACGGCGACAAGTCCCTTCCTGCCGATGTGGTCGAGGTGCTGTCTCGCCCGGCGATCAGTTCGGAGACGGTCCGCAATCTCAGCGTCAGCGCGATCCTTGCGAAGCTGATGAGCGGCGCCGACGAGACCACCAAGGGCAAACTCCAAGCCCTCGCCGACCAGGCCAAACACCTCGGCCTCGAATAGCCGGGTCCGATGGCGGACGAAGCCTCAGCGGGCGAAGAAACCCCGGAAGGTGCGGAAGGCTCCCTCGAAGGAGGCAACTACGAGGTCATCCGCAACCGGCTGATCGCCCAAGGGAAAGCCCTCGGGCAACAGATCGAAGCGCTCAACGCCCGGCGAAAAGAAGTCTTCGGCGGCACCGAACTCGAGGTCATCGCCAACGAGCGCATCCGCACCGAAAATAACTGCGTCCCGCGCGACATCCTCAACGTCCAGGGCCAGGTCCTCTTTGGCTACAACGTGTTCGTAGGCCTCAAGAAGGAGACCGATGTCTCCGACGTGTTCAGCCTTCACAAGTTTGCGGTGAACGACGGCGCCTACGACTTTGGGGAAGTCGATCGAGAGGCTGGCGACGCGTTCCTCGCCGACCCGGCGTTCGTCAAAGAGTTCCAGGAACTGTACCGCTATTACGACAAGACCCGGCTCGTTCAGCTTCGAAAGACCGACACCCGGCTCCTCGCACTTTTCCAGACGGGGGCCACTATCGACGAGGTCAAAGTCTTCCGCTGGAAAGTGCACCCCGACGGCACGCTCTCCTACATGGACGGCCGCGGCGATCGGGATCATGTACTGCCGCCGCCGTACGACTTCGAGTGGACGCAAACCACCCGCGACCATCAGGTCACCGGCCGCTTCCCCCACCTTTCGATCCTCGACGAGTGCTTCATCGAGACGACCGGCGGCGACCTCACGATCAAAGTCGAGAACAACACCGAAAGTGGCCGCGGCATCTACGCGGAGCCGGTCGAAGACCCGAATCAGACCCTCGATGACGGCGAGTTCTACTACGCCAAGCTCGGAGGCCTGCTCCTCCTAAAAATCCTCCCGTTCCGAGAGGCGAAGTTTCGCTACCTCGTCTTCAACGCGCGCGAGCAGTCGGTGCATCGAATCGATGCGGTCGGGGAAGCCTGCCGCCAGCTTCCCGAGGACCACGGAATCATCTTTCCCGGCGGCTATTACCTCCAAACCGGCGAATACAAGATCTTCGATGCGGAGCGCGAAGGCCTGCAGATGAAGCGGGTCATCAAGTCGCCGAACGGCGAGGATGTCCTCTACGTGTTCCACCGGAAGGACGAAGGCCGCTACGAACTTCTTCCGTACAACCTGATTCGAAAAGAGGCCCAGACCCCGATTCAGTGCCACGGCTTTTCGATCTTCGATGACGGCCAAATGCTCGTGTTTCGCGCCCTGAGCGACGAGCCGACTCGGGTCCACCCGATGCAGATCTGGCGAACGCCGTTCTTCAGCGCGGAACACGCAGCGGCGGCGCCCACCGACGGCTCGTTTCTCGCGAAGGTCGGAAACGCAGAGCTCGTCCGAGGGATCTCCGATGCCTACAGCATCAAGCGCCTCATCGACCGGGAAGACCCGCGGCGGTACACCTACGACGACCTCGTCGAATCCACCAACCGCATCCTCGATGCCTATTACTGGCTCGCCAACGACGAAGTCGGGCTCAAGCCGGTGCTGGACGAGATCAAGCGCACCGCCGAGCTCGTGATCGACGAGTTCGAAAAGGTCCTCGCGATGCAGACCCGGGCTCGGGAGGCCCTGGAAAAGGCCGAAGCCGAACAGACCGAACTCGTGCGCCGGGTGCACACCGAGGAGCTCCAGAGCGTCGACGCGTACATGGGCGTCCTCACCGCGCTTCGGCACCAGCGGGGTCATCTCATCACCCTTCGGGACATCCGCTACATCGACCTCGACGCGATTCAGAAGAACGAAGACGAGGTCGTCAAGCACTTCGACCGCGTCAGTCGAGAGTGCGTGCAGTTTCTCCTCCGAGACGACGCGCTCAAGCCGGTGATCGCCGAGCTCGAAGGCCTCCTCGAAAAGACCGACGAGGTCGATCGAGTCGCGGACATCAACCCGCTGATCGAACGCCTCGAGAAGGTAAGCGAAGGACTCAACGTGATCAGCGAAGTGGTCGCCGGCCTCGAGGTCGACGACGCCACGGCACGTACGCGAATTCTCGAGGCGATCAGCGAGGTCTTCTCTCAGCTCAACCGCACCCGAGCCACCCTCACCGCCAAGCGGCAGGAGCTCCTCGGACGGGAGGGTCGAGCGGAGTTCGCCGCACAGTTTAATCTCCTCGGGCAGAGCGTTTCGAGCGGCCTCACCCTCGCGGATACGCCGGAACGCACCGACGAGCAGCTCTCGCGGTTGATGGTGCAGCTCGAAGAGCTCGAGGCGCGCTTTTCCGACTTCGACGAGTTCCTTGAAGACATCGGCAAAAAACGCGAAGAGATCTACGACGCGTTCAGCTCGAAGAAGCAGGCCCTCCTCGATGAGCGCCAGCGCCGCGCAGAGAACCTGATGAACGCGGCCCACCGAATTCTTGAAGGAGTAGGTCGGCGTTGGCGCAGCTTCAAGGAGCAGGACGAGCTCAACGCCTACTTTGCGTCCGACCCGATGGTGATGAAGCTCCGCCAAATCGTGGAGCAGCTCCGCGAGCTCGACGACTCGGTCAAGGCCGAGGAGGTCGAAGCCCGCCTCAAGACCGCCCGACAGGACTCGCTCCGGGCGATGCGGGACAAGCTCGAGCTCTTCGAGGAAGGCGAAGACCTCATCAAGTTCGGCAAACATCGCTTCACCGTGAACACCCAGCCCCTCGAGCTATCGCTCGTGCCCCGCGAAGGCGAGATGGCGCTCCACCTCACGGGAACGAACTTCTACGAACTCGTCGAGGACGCGGACTTTCGAAAGACCGAGCCGTTCTGGGACCAGCAGTACATTTCCGAAACCCGCGAGGTGTATCGGGGCGAATATCTCGCCGCGAGCATCCTCTTTTCGGCGGAGGCGGAGAGCCAGCAGCTCTCCGTTGCGGCCCTCCACGAAGCGGAGCGAAACGACGGGGGCCTGCTCGGACTCGTCCGAAAGGTGGCCGCAGATCGCTACGACGAGGGCTACGAGCGAGGGGTGCACGACGCCGACGCGGCCCTGATCCTCGAGAAGATTCTCGTGCTCCGGGACTCGGCGGCACTCCTTCGTTATCCGCCGGGGCCGCGGACCCTTGGCTGCCTGTACTGGGCGCACCTTTCCGACGGCTCGCTTCGCGCGGAGCTCCACCAACGGGCATACAGCCTCGGCCGACTCACCGAGGCGTTCGGGCCCACCGGCGAGCGCGCGGCGTTTGGCGAGGAGCTTGGCACCCAGATTCACGCGTTCTTTCAAGAACGCAGCGTCGAAGCCTCCGAAGAGGAATGCCTTCTCGCCGGACGCTACCTGGTCGACGAGATCGGCGAGGAACGACCACGCTTCGTCACGAGCCACGATGCGGCCAAGCTCCGCGATCTGCTCCTTTCACATCTCGACGTGGCGGGCACCCGGCGGGCATTCGACGACGACCGAGCGGGCCTCGGAGGCAATCTTGGAGCCCGTATTCGGCTGACCCGAGCGTGGGTGGAGGCGTTCGTGCGGGCGAGCGACCGAGAAGAGGTTCAGGCGGTGGCCCATGCGAGCGAAGAGGCGGCGGGGCTCCTCTTGACCGAGAGTCTCGATCGCGATCTCAGCGAGGCGCTTACGGCGATCAAGGTCGAAGGGCTCCTCGGCCAACATCCGCGGATCAGTAACCGAACGATGGAGCTTCGCCTCGACGAGTTCCTCGAGCGCCTCGGCGACTTTGCCCACCGTCGCGCGCCGGCGTTTCGCGAGTACCGAAACGCTCGACATTCGCTCCTCGAAGACAACCGCGAGCGGCTTCGACTCGAGGAGTACAAGCCAAAAGTGATGAGCTCGTTTGTGCGAAACCGGCTCATCAACGAAGTATATCTGCCGATGATCGGCGACAACCTCGCCAAGCAGATGGGCGCCGCGGGGGCGGGGAAGCGGACCGATCTCATGGGTCTCCTCCTCCTCATTTCGCCGCCGGGCTACGGCAAGACCACGCTGATGGAGTACATCGCGAACCGGCTCGGACTCGTGTTCATGAAGGTGAACGGTCCCTCGCTGGGGCACGGGGTGCATTCCCTCGACCCCGGCGAGGCGCCGAACGCGACCGCTCGGCAAGAGGTCGAGAAGATCAACCTCGCCTTCGAGATGGGCAACAACGTGATGCTCTATCTCGACGACATCCAGCACACCCATCCCGAGCTACTTCAGAAATTCATCAGCCTTTGCGACGCTCAGCGTCGCGTCGAGGGCGTGTGGAAAGGAAAGACCCGAACGTACGACCTTCGCGGCAAGAAGTTCTGCGTGGTGATGGCGGGAAACCCGTACACCGAGAGCGGCGATAAGTTCCAGATCCCGGACATGCTCGCGAACCGCGCGGACACCTACAATCTCGGCGATATCTTGGAGGGCAAGGACCAGCAGTTCGCGCTGAGCTACATCGAGAACTCGCTCACCTCGAACGCGGCGCTCTCCCCGCTCGCGACGCGGGAGCAGGGCGATGTGTACAAGGTGATCAAGATGGCGGAGGGCGAGCAGGTCGCGACCACCGATCTGAGCTACGGCTATTCGGGGGCGGAGCTCTCGGAGATGACGGCGGTCTTCGAGCGGCTCTTCAAAGTCCGCGACGTGCTTCTCGCGGTAAACCTGAAGTATATCGAGTCGGCGTCCCAGGAGGACAGTTTTCGAACCGAGCCCCCGTTTAAGCTCCAGGGGAGCTACCGGAACATGAACAAGCTCTCCGAAAAGGTGGTCTCGGCAATGAATGACGAGGAGCTCGAGCGCCTCATCGACGACCACTACGCCTCGGAGTCACAGACCCTCACCACCGGCGCGGAGCAGAATCTCCTTAAGCTCGCCGAAATGCGCGGCCGCATGACCGATGAGCAGCGGGCGCGCTGGGAGGAGATCAAGGCCGAGTTTCGCCGGCAAAAGAGCATGGGCGGCGCCGAGGACGACCCGGTGACCCGCGTCACGGGAACGCTGTCGGTGCTCGGGCAGGAGCTCTCCTCCATTCGAGAGGCGCTCGGCAAGGCAGTCGAGGACTCGGCCCGGGCACAGGCCGAGGCCGACAAGCGACGCGCCGAAGAACAACGGCTAGAAGCCGTTCGAAACGCCGAGCGTCGTGAAGCCGCGCGACGCGAGGCACAGGAAGCCCACGCGGCCGAGCCGAACGGCAACGGGCACAGCGCATTGGTGGAAGCCCTCGCGCCCCAGCTCTCCCGACTCGAGCAGGCCCTCATTGCGCTTCAGCACCCGAAGGTTGAAGTGCACCTCGACGCTCCTGGCCTTCAAGGGGCAGCTCCAAACCAGGACGTCAGTGCCCTCGTCGCTCAGCAGTTTCAGGTGGTCGAGCGCTCGCTCCTCCCCCTGGTCCAGCGGGCCAACCAAGATCTCGCCGACTCCAAGGCTCTCCACGAGCACGTGATGCAGCTCCTCGAGCTGATTCGCCGCGTCGACGCCAAGCTCCGCGCCGACAACGAGCTATAGCAGAGATCCGTCGGACGCCTGCCCGATTGGCAGTGGTCGACCGCCACACCGCCAAGAGGACGCGCCCTGGCATCGCCGGGTCGCCACCTGTCGGGAAACGTCGATGGCACGGGCTTGGAGTGCCACCGGAAGGAGGTGCTTCTTGAACTACATACGCTATCGACCCTCTCGGTCGTGCTCACGCTTGTGGCCTTGAGTGGAGTCGCGGCAGCCCATCTTGCACAACGCGATCCTAAGCAGTCCACCCAAGCGCATGCAGTACGCGATCGCGCGACAAAGGATGGACAGAGTCGCCCCCATAGGTATCCCCGAACGGTGCACGCGGCGGTATGGATCTTTGGCTACGGCTCGCTTATCTGGCGGCCCGACTTTCCATTCGTCGACCGCCGCCGTGCGGTTCTTCACGGATTTGTCCGGCGGTTCTATCAGGGCTCGCCCGATCATCGAGGCGTTCCCGAAGCCCCGGGGCGGGTGGTAACGCTTCTCGAGGCCACCGGAGACTCGACGGTTGGCGCCGCGTACCTCGTCGGGAGCGAAGACGCCGAGGGGGTGCTCGCCCAACTCGATCATCGAGAGCAGGGCGGCTACGACCGGCAGTGGCTTCCCCTCGAACTCGAGGACCCCGCCGAAACGGTCTCTGGCCTGATCTATCGCGCAACCACGGAAAACCCGCACTATCTCGGCCCCGCCCCACCAGAGACGATGGCGTCGCACATTCGCGCGTCCAAGGGGCCGAGCGGACCCAACGACGAGTACCTTCTTCGGCTCCGCGAGGCCCTCCGCTCCCTTGGCGCACACGATGCTCACGTCGAAGAACTCGCGGCCCTCGTGGAGGACCGCTGAACGAAGCGCTCCTCGCGTCAAGTGACCACTTCGAGGACGGCGGGTTTCCAATCGGTTTCCAGAACGGGCACGACAGCTTGGGCCTTTCCGATCGCTTCCCGCGCCGGGGGCAACTCTCTATCCTCGGGTATGCCCCGCTCTCAGCCACGCACCCACTATCGGACCTGCAATCTCTGCGAGGCGATGTGCGGCCTGACCATCGAAGCCACCGCGGAGCGGGTGATCTCGATTCGAGGTGACGACGACGATCCGTTGAGCCGCGGTTACCTGTGCCCCAAGGGCGCGGCGCTCAAGGACCTTCAAGAAGACCCGGACCGGCTTTCCCACCCGCTTCGCAAGACGCGGACTGGGTTCGAGCCGGTGGCGTGGGACGAAGCGCTCGACGAGACCGCGCAGCGGATCTTTGGCATCCAGGAACGCCACGGACGCGACGCCTTCGCGGTCTACATCGGAAACCCGGTGGTTCATAACTTCGGCGCCCTGGTTTTCGGTCCGCTGTTTCTCCGGACGCTCCGCACCAAGAACCGCTACTCGGCGACGTCCGTGGATCAGCTCCCGAGCATGTTCGCGTCGTTCTTCATGTTCGGCCACCAGCTCCTCTTTCCGATTCCAGACATCGATCGGACGCGGCACTTCTTGATGCTCGGAGCCAATCCGGCCGCGTCGAACGGCAGCCTGATGAGCGCCCCGGGAATCAAAAAGCGACTTCGGGACCTGCGGGAACGCGGCGGAAAGCTGGTCGTGATCGACCCGCGGCGCACCGAGACCGCCGAGCTCGCCGACGAGCATCACTTCATTCGACCGGGTACCGATGCGCTCCTGCTCCTCGCCATGCTTCATGTGGTGTTCCGTGAAGGGCTGGACCGGCTCGACCACCTCGGGAGCCGCACGAAGGGCCTCGCCGCGCTCCGGAAGATCGTCGAGGAGTTCACCCCGGCCTGGGCCGCGACGCACACCGGCATCGACGAAGCCACCATCGAGCGGCTTACCCACGAGTTCGGCAAGGAGCCCGCCGCCGTCTGTTATGGCCGCCTCGGCACCTGCGCGCAGGAGTTTGGCGCGCTCTGCCAATGGGCGATCAATGCGCTCAATGTTTGCACCGGACACCTCGATCGCGTCGGCGGCGCCATGTTCACCGAGCCCGCGCTCGATACCCTCAAAGCCGTTGGCGGAATGGGCGTGGGCCCCGGTCACTTCGACCGGTGGCAAAGCCGCGTCCGCGGACTTCCGGAGTTTGGCGGTGAGCTTCCCGTGTCGGTCCTCGCCGAGGAGATCGAAACCGACGGCCCCGGACAGATCCAGGGGCTCCTCACGATCGCGGGCAACCCGGCGCTTTCGACGCCGAACGGACAGCGCCTCCAGCAGGCGTTCGGTCGGCTCGACTTTATGGCGAGCCTCGACATCTACCTGAACGAAACCACCCGGCACGCAGACATCATCTTTCCGGCAAGTTCACCGCTCGAACGGGGCCACTTCGACCCGGCGTTTAACCTGCTCGCGGTTCGAAACGTCGCGAAGTACTCGCCGCCGCTCTTCGAGCCGCGCGGGGACACCCGGCCGGACTGGGACACCCTTCTTCGCCTCCAGGAGCGCCTGCTCGAGCTTCGCGGGGACCGAAGCGGCGCTTGGAAAGCCCGAGGCCTTCGCAAGCTCGGACCGGAGCGGCTGCTCGATGCGGGCCTTCGCGCCGGGCCCTACGGACTCCGTCTCAGTCCGCCACGCCACGGGCTGAGCCTTCGACGCCTCCGCCAGAGCGAGCACGGGATCGATCTTGGTCCGCTTCGCCCGTGTCTCCTTCATCGAATGCCGGCGGGGCGCTCGATCGACCTCGTCCCCGGGGAGATCGTCGCCGATCTGCAGCGGCTCCGAGACAGCCTCCCCAAAGCCCGAACCAATAGCGCGGCCAACGGGTTCGTTCTTATCGGGCGGCGCCATCTTCGAAGCAACAACTCCTGGATGCACAATCTTGAGAAGCTCGTCGGTGGCAACAATCGCTGCAGCTTGCTGATGCACCCAGAAGACGTCGCCGGTCTCGACGCAAAGGAGGGCGACGAAGTCGTCGTGCGCTCCGCCGCCGGAGAGCTCCGGGTGACTCTCGAGAGCACCGACGCAGTCATGAGGGGCGTGGTCTCACTGCCCCACGGGTTCGGCCATGGCGTCGGCGGCACGCGGCAGAAGGTCGCCGAGGCCCACGCCGGACAGAGCGTCAACGACCTCACCGATCCTGAGTACCTCGATCAGCTGAGCGGCAACGCCGCCCTCAACGGAATCCCCGTCGAAGTCCGGGCTGTCTAGCCCGGGACCACGTCCGCTGCACGGTTTTTCCCTCACGCCACTGCTCATGGGCACCCACCGTGCGAGAAGTCGCGGGCATACATGTTCGGCCTTTGGCCCGCTGGTTCTCAAAGGTAATCTCGAAAGACCATGCTCGCTGTTCTGTCCCCCGCAAAGTCCCTCGACCTGACGCCTCCGCCGATTTCGGTATCGACCACCGAGCCCGCGCTCATGAAGGACGCGGCGAATCTGATGAAGACCACCCGGGGGCTGAGTCAGACCAAGGTCCGTGAGCTCATGAGCATCAGCCCAGATCTCGCGAAGCTGAACTACGACCGCTTTCGAAGCTTCGAGCTCCCGTTTACCGACAAGAACGCGATGCCAGCCGCACTCATGTTCGACGGCGATGTGTACCGAGGGCTCTCGGCGCGAACCCTCGACACAGAGGCGCTCAAATGGGCGCAGGGCCGGGTGGCCATTCTATCGGGGCTCTTCGGTCTGCTTCGACCCCTCGATCGGATCCAGCCCTACCGGCTTGAAATGGGCACCAAGCTGTCGACACGACGGGGCAAGAACCTTTACGCGTACTGGGACGATCGGATCCGGAAACAGATCGCGGGCGTGGTCGCCGATCACGGGGACCCAACCCTCGTGAACCTCGCGAGCGCCGAGTACTTCAAGGCGACCCAGGCGAAGAAGCTCGACACACCGGTGCTTCGGATCGTGTTCGAAGATTGGAAAGACGGGAAGAAGCCCAATGTCGTGAGCTTCATGGCGAAGTATGCGCGCGGTGCGATGGCGCGCTTCATCATCGAAGAGCGAATCGACCAATGCGACGGTCTTAAGGATTTTCGAAAGGACCGCTATCGGTTCCAAAAGGCCCGCTCCACCGACTCCGAATGGGTATTCGGGCGGAAATTCGTTCCAGTGGCGAAGGCGGGCTAGCCGCAACCTTGGAATTGCGTGGGCTGGCTCCATAGAAACTGTGGATGGCCGGAGAAGCCCAGCCGAAGGCCAGCTCCGATGAGGAGCTCCTCCGTCGCACCGCCGCGGGCGATCGTTCCGCTTTCGCGGAGTTCGTCACCCGACATGCCGGCGCGGTACTGCGAATGGCGAGGGTGTTTACTCGCGACCACGCGCTCGCGGAGGATGCACTCCAGCAGACATTTCTCACCGCGTATCAGGGGGCCAAGAGTTTTCGCGGCGACGCGTCCGCCCGCACCTGGCTGCTTACCATTGCGCGGAATACCGCGCTTCGGATGGCGAAGCGCCAGACCCGCGAAGAGCCGGTGCCTTCACTCTTTGAGCTGGGTGCGCAGGCGGGTTGGGGAGTGCTTGATCCCGAGTCGCTGGCGACGATCGCCGAGCGCCGCACCAGCCTTCTTGGGGCTCTCGCCGAACTGCCCTCGGAACAGCAGGCGGTGATCGTGCTTCGGGATTTGGAGCAGCTTACCGGTCCGGAGACCGCAGAAGTTCTCGGCCTCGACCTCGCGGCGACGAAGAGCCGCCTTCATCGTGCGCGACTCCGCCTTGCGGCCACGTTACGTCGAAACGCTCGGGAGAAGGGTGGTTTGAATGAATGAGCGCACAGACGGTGGGATCTCCTGCTCCGAAGTGCTGGACGGGCTAAGCGACTATCTCGAGGGCGATCTCCCTCCCGCAGTCGTCGCCCGGGTCGAGGTTCACCTGGCCCACTGCACAAACTGCCAGCGTTTTGGTGCCGACTTCGGGGCCCTGGTCACCTCGCTGCGTCGGCTCCCCGTCCCCGAACCGTCCGCGGAAGCCCTCGAGACCCTTCGCCAAGCGCTCGACAAGGGCTAGCGGTTCTTCCGGTTCGTCCCCAAAAGCCCAGCGCGCGATTTTTTTCGAATCCATTTGGGTTCGACGTGACTCCAAGAACCTATGACCCGGCTTGTAATTGTTCCCCTCCTAGTCCTGATCGCCTGCGGCGACGATGATCCGGACTCGACGCCCGACGCCTCACTCTCCGACGCCTCGCCGGTCGATGGGGCCGCCGACGCATCGCTCGCCGATACTTCCATCCCGGACGCGCGCACCGACGGGGAGGCCGTGGGCACATGCCCCGCAGGCCTACTCTGCGGTGGCGCGGACATTGTCGTCGACGCGGCCTGGCTCGCGGAGCGGATCGACGAGCCGAATCTTCAGGTCGTCGATGCGCGCGGAGATGTGGCCTTCGCGCAGGGCCATATTCCAGGTGCGGCGGTGGTCGACGCGGCCGATCTCCGAGCCACCGTCAATGGCGTCGGTGGACAGGTGGTCGATCAGGCCACCGCTGAGATGGTGTTTCGCGCGGCCGGACTCCGCCGCGATGCAGCGATCGTGGTGTACGGGCCCGACACCACCACGACGCCAGCCCGAGTGGTGTGGACGCTCGAGTACTTCGGCCATGAAAGCGTGGCACTCCTCGACGGGGGCTTCAGCGCCTGGACCGCAGGAGGGGGTGCGATGGAGATGGGTTCGGCCGGGGCAACACCGAGCGAGTACGCGGTCGGCCTCGATGAAGACCGGCGGGTCGACGTCGAGTTTATTACCGGACGGCTCGCGGGCCCTGGCCTCCATCTGATCGACGCACGCTCGAGCGGCGAGTACGAGGCAGGTCGCCTTCCAACCGCACTCAGTGTCGACTGGACTCTCAATGTGGCCAGTGGAGAACTCCGCTCCACGGACGAGCTCGACGCGCTCTATCCTGGCCTCGACCGAAGCGAGACGATCGTCACCTACTGCCAGACCGGCTCGCGGGCATCGGTCTCGTACGTCGTACTCCGGGCGCTCGGGTTCTCGGATGTGCGCCTCTATGACGGAAGCTGGGCAGAGTGGGGGCCGCGGATGGACCTCCCGCGCGAGCCGTAGGCTAGCCCGTCGGAGCGGGCATTCGAAGCATCGCGTCAGGGAGGCGGAGGAGTCAGCTCGGCGCACAGTCCCGCGGCCGCGAAACATCGCCCCTCGGCACAGACCCCTCCCGCGCAGTCCCGGTCGGCCGAGCAAGGAATGCGTTGGCACCGGGAGGGCAGGTCAGTGGCGACCCCCGGCGCCGCGCAGCGAAAGTGGTCTGGGCAAGCAATGCGATCGCGGTCGCAGGTGACGGTCCGGCACAGGCCCGTCGTGTCGTCGCAGGTCCGACCACGACCGCACCACGCCCCGTCCTCGCCTCGGCAATCCGGAACGCAGGCACTTCCGCCGCAGTCGTCGGGGTCGCAGAGAGCCCCTTCTTCGCATCTCCGGTCCAGCTCGCCGTCGATGAGCTCCCCTCGCGGATCATCCCCCGGATAACAGGCGAGGAACGGAGCCGGACCTCCGCAGCGATAGATCGGTTGAAACAAAGAACAGATGAGGTCCGACGGACAGTCCGCGCTGCTCCTGCACGTGGAGACCAACGCATTCCCATCGGGACTGCCATCCGGCACCAAACGGTCGGGAGTGGACCCATCCGGAATTCTCGCATCCGGAACTTGCCCATCGACCTCCTCGGTGTCCCCATCACCGCGCCCATGGGCGGCCGAGCACCCAGCCACCGCACCAGCCAAAAGCGCGAGCCAACATGTGTCACGAATCCGCATCGGCCTCCCCATCAGCAAGACCCGCGCCACCCAATCGAAGGACAACTCCAGGGGACGAGGTAATTTTTTTCCTCACCACGATCGCCAAATACCTGGAATCACTCGCTTCAGCATTCGGCGGATCGGCGTGCGCCCAACACCCGAAAAGTCATGGGTTCAGGAACGCGTCGCGAGTCCTCGATGAGCGAAACGCGGGCGCTGTAATTTCGAGGGTTTAGCGATCGTGGTGAGGAAAAAAATTACCTCGTCCCCCCGGGTTGCGCCATGGGGTGGGACGCGAAGAAGTCCCAGGCGGCGTTTTGCATGATGAGGTCGTCGGAGTAGACGCCGCCGAACTCTTCGGGATTGGTCATTCCGAGATTGCCGAACCAGGTGTGGCCGCCGTTTTCGACGGTGCAGTACACGACGTCGGACCCTTCGCGGCACGGTGCGTAGCTGAGACATCGGGCGGCCCCATTCTCGAAACTCACGGTTCCTTCGCCGGTGCAGCCGTTGCGGTCGCGAAAAATGTCGACGCCGTGGGCGACGGGCGGTCGAAGGAGCGTGCCCCCACATGTGACGGGGCCTCCCTCGATCGGCGCGCAGGTATCTCCCGTGCCGTGGACGGTGAGCACCGGCACGGGCCGCGTGGGTAGGCACTCGTAGATCGTGGTCGGTGGTTCCACTGGCGCACCCTGGCGCCCATTGTTGATGTTCACGAGATAACCCGCGCTCGGAGCTACCGCCGCGATTCGGTCCGAAAGCTCGCAGGCCAACCGATACGCCATCATGCCGCCATTCGAGTGACCGGTCGCGAACACTCGCCTCGGATCGAGGCACACCCGACTGGCGACGTCGTCGATCACCGCGCGAACAAACCCGACATCATCCACCGCCTGCGGGCCACAGCAGGACCCCGCGCTCCAGAACCCGCCGATACCGCTTGGCGCAACGAGCACGAACCCCTCCTCATCGGCTTTGGCGCGGAGCCCGGTGCCCTGAAGCAAGCCAATGCTTCCGGCCCCTCCGCCGCCATGGAATGCGAGCACGAGGGCGGCCGGCTGAACGAGGGAAGTCGGAATGTACAGGAGGTATTGGCGGTCGGCGGCGCCGAAGCTCAGTGTGGCCATGGTGGGTCCGGGCGTCACGGTCGCCGGCTCGCAATTCGGCGCCTGGCTGTCCGAGCCATCGCTTCCATCCGCGCCGTCGCCCGCACTGTCCGTCATGGGGGTTTCCGCGTCGGTGAGGTCCGTCGACGCATCGGCCACCGCGGCGTCATCCAACGCGGAATCGTCACCACCGCAGCCAAGCAGTGCGAGCAGAAAGATGAAGGCCTGAGGAAAGACTCGCATGGAACCTCTGAAGTAGTCGGTCAATGGCATGTTATCGAAATGTCTCGATCGGATCGCCTTGCGCTCGATGCGCGGACTCCGCCCCCGTTGGACACACCACAGCACAGAACCGGGCCAACAATTGTGCGCATCGCTCCAAGCTCTCGCCGCGCCGTCCTCGAACAGAGACACCAACGTCTAGTAGATGCTTAAGCAACTAATTTAATCTCTCCCGCGGCGCTTCATCCGAGCTAGCATCTAGGGGTGCCTCGACAGATACCCGACGCCTGCAAATCCCGTGTCTTCGCCCGCATCTCCGAGATTGTGCTCCTCCTGATGCTCGCGTCCTCGTGCGGGACCGAAGACCCAAGCACCCCACGAGATGGCAGTACGGACATCGTCTCCGACGCAGCCGCGGGTGATGGTGAGCCCAGCGACACAGGAATCGACGTCCAGGATGTCCCGCGTCCTGACGCCCCGTTTCCCGAACTGTCGTTCGCACGCGACTATTTTCCTGGTACCACGGACCCAAACGGCAACCTTCTCGGGGGCGTCGAAGTCAACTATCTCGCCGCGTTCGAACAGCGGCTCTACGCCACGGTCAGCACCTGGAAACAGGAGGGATGGAACACCGGCATGACCACCGGCCCCCAGGTGCTCGTGAAGCCCCGGTCGGATGCTCCCTGGCAGCTCGAGTATTCGTTCGGGCCATTTCACGCTCGCGCCGAGCATCTCCGCAGCGTCACGTTCACGACCGACGCAAACGGAACCCGCCTCGATCCTCCGGCGAGGGTACTCTTGGCATCGGCCACTGGAGCGTCCCGAGAGATCTCCGTGTACGCCCGGCGCGAGGCCGGCGTGTGGGAGCAGAGCCTGATCCGCGGCGCCGAAACCGTATGGGACAGCGAGATCCGGACGATCATCGATCACATCGATGCCGTCACTGGCGTCCATCACCTCTTTATCGCCGCCAACGAAGGCACGATCTACCGAGGCGCCTACGACCCGACGCCGCCCGGTCGGGTCGTTTGGTCCGATGTCCCGGAGCTCGACCATCGCACCGAAATGCCCGACGGTCAGCGGATGCCCGCGGCCGCGGTCCTGGGCGGGATACTCTACTGGTCATTGGAAATGGATCCTTCCGTTCCCGGCCGAGGCGGGCTCTACCGACGGGTCGACGGCCCAGCCCCTCGCTGGGAACACGTCTACGAGTGGTCGCACGCCGCCGAAGCCGAAGAGGCACGCATCGGCCACAAGCTCGATCGGCAAATTCGAGGGCTCACTGCGGGACGCTCTCCGCAGGCCAGCTCCCCAAACGTCCTGCTCGCCGGCCGAGGGTTTACTGGCGAAGTGCTCGCCATCGATCCGCGGACGCGGACGGCCGAGGTCGAACTCGACGTGACCCGCTACTTTTCGGAGGCCTTTGGCATGGACGCCGTCGTGCGACAGATCGCAGCCAACGACTTCGTCACCGTTCAAAACCCTACCGATAGCCGCGCCGTGCAGCTGGTCGGCCTCTGGCTGTCCCACCCGGCGGGGATCGGCACCCCGCTCGGCAACTCGGGCTGGTACCTCGTGCGCTACCCCGACGGAACCTATTCTCACGGCCGGGTCTGGGATCCGGCGGAGCCGGTGCCCAATGAGGACGTCGCCGGCGGACTTCGCACGGTGCGAAGCATCGTCGCTTCACCATTCCCCGACGAGGCGGGTCGTGCCTTCTACGTCGGAGGCTTCGACTCGGGGCTCAGCACGATGAATGAAGCGTTTGGATACACGGCGTGGATCTATCGAGCTAGCTGGTAACTACCAGCGGATCCGAAGTTCAAGCAGCTCCTCGCTCGGAAGCCCAATGAGGATGCGGCGAAGGTGGGCGCGACCGTCCTCATTCCGCGCCTCGATTCGGAGATAGCGAAACCCCTCTCGGGTCGCAAACGCATCGACGAGGGCGCGGCGTTCCGGCCGAAAGCGCCCGCGGGCCCAGATCCCGATCCTTACCCCGCCGACAAGAAAGTCGAGCTCGGGCGACGCGCCCGTGTCCACTGGCCCGATCGCTTCGACCGACATTGCCTCGGGAACGCCCTCTTCGAGAACATCAATGACATACACGACCCATGCCGCCTCACCGACCGCACAGCCTTCGGCGAAGGCCGCAGGGTCGACATTCAGCCGCACTCCCCGCGACAGCACTTCTCGGGTCCCCTCGGGCCATGGCCGCGCCCGCCGGAGGTCGAGTGGATAGAGCGGATCGTTGCCCGTCGCCGCAAGAAGCTCGGGATTCGTTGTCACCGGCGCACGATGCACCCAGCGCTCCGCGGTCTCCCGCAGCACCGAACGAATCGCCCTGGTGTCGTCGGCGAGCGGGCCCTCGGCCCAGATTCCATGCGGGTCCTCTCGGCCATCCCAGCTCCGATAGATCCACGGCATGATGCCCGCGTAACCGTTGGCCTCGGCCTGTCGCGAAACGTGTCCAAAGAACTCGAGGCGTTCCTCCACCCCCGCTTCCCGCGGAATGCCGAACTCGCCAAGGACGAGTGGCTTTTGGAGCTGCTGCGCGATGCGCGCCCGATCCGCGAGCCATGCGCCGAGCACTCCCTCGCTGTCGATTCCTAAGAGATGCTGCGGGTAGAGATGGGTGCTCGCGTAGGAAACCTCGGCGATTCCCACGGTAGCGCGCCAGCTTTCACGCGAGAGCGCGGTCTTATATCCGATGTGGCCCGCCGCAATGAGGTGGTTGGGATCGCGCTCCCGAATGAACTGAACCATGACGCGCGCCCAATCTTCGAGCACCGCGCCGCCGCTGCAGGTGGACGCGGAGAGTTCATTCGCAAGTTCCCAAGCGAAGATCGTGGGGTCGTCGCGGTACACGATTCCCGAGACGGTGTTTCGGCGCGAGACGATCCGGTCGACATGGCTCTGATACATCGCCCGCGCCTCTTCGCTCTGAAGCACGTGGGTGAGCTCCGGAGGGAGAAGATGCCGGCGACGAGGCTCGACCCCGATCCAGCGCGCGTACTGGGGGAGACCACCGTAGTCCCCCCACCGATTTACGAGCGTGACAATGACTCGCATGTTTCGCGCCCTCGCCTCGACGAGCAGCCGGTCGAGATAGACGTAGCTCTCCTCCACCCAGACTTCCGGGTCGAGCCGAAACGAATAGTCACGCCGCCAAGCCTCTCCGTCGTTGGGGCTCTCCCCGACCGCCCACACCCGCACCACCGACACACCGTCCTCTTGCAGCACATCGAAGAGGCCTGGCATGCCCGCGCGGGTCCGCTCGCCGTGCATCATCGCCGCGTTCGCACCCACAAAACGAAACGGTCGCCCACGGAGCACAAACGAAGTGCCCTCTACCCCTACAAACTCGTCCGCGGCGATCGGAACCTGTGGGACGCGCTTCGGAAACCGCGGTTCGCGCGGCGGGTCGCAGCCAGCCCCGAGGATGATCGCGATAAGAAGCGCGATGCCTCGCGGGCGTCGCTCCGAGGCGATTCCCATTCGAGGGATCTTTACTTCTGAAGCGGTCCGTGTCACGTGATCTAGTGATGGACGATCTGGACATGAATCAAACCTTCGGTGCGCTCAACGAGATTCTCGAATGCGAGCTCGCCGGAGTGGTCCGCTACACGCACTACTCGTTGATGGTCACGGGCCCCCACCGCATCCCGATCGTGGCGTTCCTCAAGGGCCAAGCCAACGAGTCCCTCTTGCATGCCCAGCAGGCCGGCGAGATTTTGACCGGCCTCTCTGGTCATCCTTCGCTGGGCATCGCTCGGATCGAGGAAACTCATCGGCACGGACTTCAGGACATCCTCCGTGAAAGCCTCGAACACGAGCGAAAGGCCCTCGGCCTCTACAAGAAGCTCCTCGGCATCGTCGAGGACTCCAGCGTGTACCTCGAAGAGTACGCCCGCGGGATGATCGGTCAGGAAGAGCTGCACACCCTCGAGCTCCGAAAAATGCTTCGAGACTACGGATGAATTCAGTCGCTCCCGGAGGTGAATTGGCCGCTCGGGTGACCTATCCTTCCGGACATGTTCTCTCGACGCCTCGTCGGCCCCCTGGCCGTCGCGTTTCTCGCCCTCGGCCTCCTGCCCGCGTGCGGCCGGTCGACGCTCAATAGCACTGCCCGCGACGCCACGGTTCGCGACTCGGGGACCGACAGCGCCGTCGGGTGCCCCAACGGCATCGTCGAGGCAGGCGAAGAGTGCGACGACGGGAACACGAACAACGGCGACGGCTGCGACATGGCATGCCGGCTGGAGCTCGAAAACTGCGGCGACGGGATCCTCGACGCCGGGGAAGCCTGCGACGACGGCAACCGGGTCAACGGCGATGGATGCTCGTCGGCCTGCCAGTTCGAAATCGCGGCCTGCGGGGACTTCCGTATCGATCCCGGCGAACAGTGCGACGACGGCAACCTGGAAGCGTGCGACGGATGCTCGAGCGACTGCATCAACGAGGAATGCGGCAACCGGGTCCTCGACTGCCTCGAGGGCTGCGACGACGGCAACCTCCTGAGCGGCGACGGGTGCAGCGACACGTGCACAGTCGAAGCCCCGGGCTGCGGCAATGGCGTCCTCGACCCCGGGGAGCAATGCGATGACGGCGGGAACCGACCCTGCGACGGATGTTCGCCGGCGTGCACGCTCGAATCCTGTGGCAATCGGATCATCGACTGCGAAGAAGAATGCGACGACGGCAACCTTCTCAACGGCGACGGGTGCTCGTCGCTGTGTGAGATCGAGGCGGGGCGCTGCGGCGACGGGCGAGTCGAGCCCGGCGAGATGTGTGACGACGGCAACAATCTCCCCTGCGATGGCTGCTCGCCATTCTGCACGTCGGAGTCCTGCGGCAATGGCCTAATCGATTGCATCGAGCAGTGCGACGACGGCAACCTCATCGACAACGACGGTTGCTCGAGCACGTGCACCATCGAGCTCGCTGGCTGCGGCAACGGCCGGCTGGAGATGCCCGAGCAGTGCGACGATGGGAACAACTTCCCGTGCGATGGCTGCTCGCCGATCTGCACGACCGAGTCCTGCGGCAACGGCACCCTCGAATGCTTTGAGGAGTGCGACGACGGAAACAACGTTGGAGGCGACGGCTGCAATCCGATGTGCATCCTCGAAGCCCCCCGCTGCGGCGACGGCCGGATCGATCCGGGGGAGCAGTGCGATGATGGAAACCTCACCGCGTGCGACGGCTGCGATGTGGCCTGCCAGGTCGAACGATGCGGCAATCGGGTCGTGGAGTGCTCGGAGCAGTGCGACGACGGGAACAACCGACCCCTCGACGGCTGCGACCCGATGTGCAATATCGAGCCTCCTCCGCCCCGCTGCGGCGACGGAAATGTCGACCCCGGCGAAGTGTGCGACGACGGCAATACAGTGGCCTGCGATGGCTGTTCGCCGATGTGTGACCGCGAGGTCTGCGGAAATGCGCGCGTCGAATGCATGGAGGAGTGCGACGACGGAAATCTGCTCCCGGGCGACGGTTGCTCTCCGACGTGCACCAACGAACCGCCTCCGCCGCGCTGCGGCGATGGGCGAATCGACGCGGGCGAGACCTGCGATGACGGGAACAACATCGACTGCGATGGATGTTCGGCGACCTGCGCCACCGAGGGCTGCGGCAACAGTGTCGTCGAGTGCAGCGAGACCTGCGACGACGGCAACACCACCGCCTGCGATGGATGTTCGGCCACCTGCGTGGTCGAGGCTTGCGGCAACGGGGTCGTCGAGTGCATGGAAGCCTGCGACGATGGCAACCTGCTTCCCGGCGACGGGTGCACTCCGAGCTGCGACATCGAGCTCGACTTCTGCGGCAATGGCATCGTCGAAATGGGCGAGCAGTGCGATCTCGGAGCGATGAACACCGACCGTCCGGCGATCGAAATCAGCCAGGGGGGTACAGTGATCGCCGCGGTCGACCCGCTCCAGCGGTTTACCTCGTCGACGGTGTTCTACGCCCTCGTGTCGGCGAGCGCGCACACTGGGTTTGAGCAGGCGGGGCTCAGCAACATCTTTATTTACCGTGACCTCAACACCGGGACACTCAGTCTCTTCCTCGTCCACGGCATCGACTTCGACACCTCGGGCATCTTCCAGTCGACCGCCTCGGTCGACATGACGCTCACGGGAGTACCCGCGGGGACGATCGCGTCTCTGTCGGACGATGCGGGAGAGTTCCGACAGACCGGCGCCGGCACGTTTACGGGCAGCTGGTTCTTCCGCGCCAATACCGATGGAGGCATCGCCCAAGGGTTGAGCCTGCCCGGCAACTGGACGATCACCCTCACGCCATCGTTCATGATGGGGATCTCGAACTGGCGCTGGGTGAACGAAGGCAGCATCTTCAGCGGCCTAAACCTCACCCAGCCGTTGACGATTCGCGCATTCAATACGCCCTCCGCTTGCCGCCTCGATTGCACCGTCCCGATCTGCGGCGACGGCATCCTCGACGGCGGCGAGGTCTGCGACGACGGGAACACGACGAGCGGCGACCGATGCAACGCGACCTGCTCCAGTGTCGTTCCCTAGGGGATGTGGCCACGCCAGGATATCCCGCACCCTAAGGTGCTGGGGCGCCCGCTCGCCCACCAGTGGAAAAGACGGGCCTACTCGAGTTCGAGCCGGCAACGGCGGCAGCTCGGCCGCTGCTGCGCCAACCCGTGAAGCGGGCCAACCGCCGAAACGATGACCATGAAGGTCGGAATCATGAAGCAGTAGTCCGCCGACATGAACGGAAAGATCACCAGCAAAAGGACGATGAATCCCATCCATGCATTCCGCGCCTTTTTCCAGTGCGGCCAGGGCCGACTTACGGAGACCTGAGTTTCACAGCGGGGACAGCGTTGCGTTTGTGGCTCGTGATCCAGCGCGTAGTACTCCGCTTGCACCCAGGTATTGTGGAGCCAAAATTCAGCTCCGACCAGAGCCGCACGAACATCGTCAGAAAAAACCGCGTCGATGCTCAAATCCAAAGTGAACAGAACTGCATCGCTCCGCGGAACGGTCGGTGGGTTATGGATCGCGACTACTTGCGAATCGACTCGACGTTGGCTTCCCAGTTTTGACCGTCGAACGGCCGGATGTCCCACTCCTCAGAATCGAACCCATCCAACGTTCGAGCATTGACGTCGATCTGGTCGGGGTGGGAACGGGGACGATAGAAACACTGTACTCCACAGGTGGAGCAGAAGCGGTGCTTCGCGACGTGCGTATTGAACGTGTACGTCGTCAGTGCCTCTCGACCGGAGATCAGCTCGAAGCTGTCGGGGTCGACGAACCCGTGCAGGATGCCTTTCTTCTGGCAGATGGAGCAGTTGCAATCGAGCAGTACGCGTCCTTGGAACCGGACTCGGTAGCGGACGCGGCCGCAGTGACACCCGCCGGTGCAATAGTCAGATTCGGTCATCGACGCTAAAAGTACACGACGAAGCTACCTGCCCCCGGACCTCGCGCCGTTTCCCAGATAACCGAGCCGAACACTCGGGGTCCCCAAGAGCAGGCGCCAAAGGCCGGGTCAGTCCTTCGCGAACCGCTTGCTCGCCGCCAATGCGGTACCGATCTGCTCGAGAAGGTGCTGCTTAAACCCCGCTTCGTAACGAAGGAGCCAGTAGCAGCCCACGTTGGAACGATACAAACCAAGGTGCGCTTTGCTCTTTGTAAAATATGGCATCCATCGCGAGTCCGCGGTCATATCCACGAGCTCGAGCTCCTTGAGCGCCGCCTTCGTGAGCGGCGCCGCATTCATGCCCCAGCCCTGCCGGGTATAAAGCGCCTTTAGATCGACTTCCGCACCTACGCTCTTGCCGGTCTTTCGAAAGTCCTTCTCCGCTTCGGTGATCTGCTCTCGTGCTTCCTGAAAGGTGGACATAGGATTCGCTCAAGGATGCCGTGTTGTTAGCGTGCCTACAACCGATCCGTCGTTGCCTTCGTGAATCGTTCCTCAACTTTCCCCGAGCGAGCGCCATGGGGTACCGTAGGGGTCCGTGGAGAGCGAATTCCCCGATGATCAGGAAGAAGTTACCGCGATCGTCAGCGCAAAACGGCTCACCGACACCACCGATCGGACCCGGGCATTCGTCATTGTGATCGCCGGTGCCTCGGTCGGAGAGATGCACCCCGTGGATCAAGCGCTGACGGTCGGCCGATCCCAACGCGTCGATTTGAGCATCCATGACGAAGGGGCATCTCGACGGCACGCCCGGCTCTACACCCACGGCGACGTGACCTACGTCGAAGACCTGGACTCTAAAAACGGAACTTTCGTCAATGGGCGTCGCATCAAAAAGCCGGTTCCCCTTCGCGACGGCGACAAGATTCAGGTGGGAGCCACGTTCGTACTCAAGTTCTCCCTCCAGGATCGACTCGATGAGCAGTTCCAACGCAACCTCTACGAGGCGGCCGCCCGCGATGCACTGACCCGTGCGTACAACAAAAAAGCGTTTCGCGATCGCCTCGATCAGGAGTGGGCCTACGCCGAGCGTCACGATTCACCCCTCACTCTGATCCTTTTTGATCTGGACCACTTTAAGCAAACCAACGACACCTTTGGTCACGCGGCCGGCGACTACGTCCTCGCCACGGTCGCCAAGCTGGTGTCCGGAGTGGTCCGGCAGGAAGACTGCTTTGCCCGAGTCGGAGGCGAGGAGTTCGCGATCCTTTGTCGCGGCATTACCAAGGCCCAGACGTTCATCGTGGCCGAGCGCCTACGGACCTCGATCGCGGAGTACGCCTTCGAGTACGACGGGCGTCCTCTGCTGGTGACGGTCAGCGTGGGAGTCGCAGGCGCCCCCGCACCGTCGATCGAAAGCACCCAAGATCTGTTTCAGGCTGCGGACAAAGCGCTCTACCGTTCAAAGAGCAACGGTCGCAACCAGGTGTCGCAGGCATAGCGATCGAAGCCCCACCACATCGGTCGATGCATGCACCACATTACATTAATACGGCACCTTCACATCTTCACTAAAGCGAAAGATCCCTCATACTAAGGTCGGCGTCATGATCTTGGCGCCAGGAACCATCCCGTGGCGAGACGGCATCACTGGACAGCGGCGGACCGAGCGGCCTTTCAGGCCCATAAGAGCGCCCCTCCCGAAGCGCTAAGCACCGTTTCGAAACAAGACCTCGATGTGGTCTTCCAGCCGATCGTCGATCTCTCGACCGGCAAAGCCATGGCCTTCGAGGCGCTCGTCCGTTGCAAGCGAGAACAGCTCCGAAACCCGGCGGTACTCTTCGAGGTGGCCGTTCGGCAACAGTTCGTGGGACGCCTCGGTCGGATGATCCGCGAGGTCACCTTTGCCCGCTGCAACGATTTTCCTTTGTTCGTGAATATCCACCCGGGTGAGCTCGCAGCGCGCTGGTTGGTG
>JBCCZL010000023.1:0-33283 GCA_039187775.1 Myxococcota bacterium | reverse complement strand
GCACGAGGGCGATGAGGATACCCGCCATGCGGACCTTCTTTTGAAGATGCTCGGGGGCTCGCTGGCTTTCGATGGAAATGTACAGCAGGTTGTCGAAGCCCAAGACGGCCTGCAGAAATATGAGCACGCCGAGATTCGCGAAGTTCTCGGCCGTGAAGATGTCTCCCATGGGTCCCCTCTCCGTTCGAGGGCGGGACGCTAACACAAAGCGCTTGTCCAAGGTCGGTCCACCCCTCCCTGAAGAGCCAGCCCGGCTCCGACCGAGCGCTCTTTGCTCCTACATCCTCCTCGTTTTTGAGCAAATACGAGCCCACCTGCCCGGCACCGGTCTTGCGTAACCGGTACCCGATGCGTGTGCTCTCGCTTGGTTGCCTGTCGCTGGTCCTTGGCTGCACTGGGACGTTTGGGGACACAGAAGGCCTTCCTCCAGAAATCGACGACCGCCGAGTTCAGATTGGGCGTGGCGGATCTGCGGCTGATATTTGTAGCGAAACCGGAATTCGAGCGTCACGGAGTCCCTTTCGACGGCTCTCGCGGACGGAGTTCAACAACACGGTTCGGGACCTCCTCGGCGACGATACCCGGCCCGCCGATCGCTTTCCGGAGACGGCGAGCGCGGGTCTCGGCTTCGAGGTCAGCGTCTCTCCGGTGCAGTATGAGCTTTACGATTCGGTGGCTTCGGACCTCGCCGCCGCTGCAGACCTCGGCGCGCTCTATCCCTGCGAGGGCACCGACGCGGAGTGCGCGGACGGCTTCATCGCCGAGTTCGGCATGAAAGTCTATCGACGGCCCCTCGACGTCGACGCGATGACTCGACTCAAGGCGGTGTACGACGTCGGGGCGGCCGACGGCGACCATGAGCGCGGTCTTCGCCTCGCCCTCCGCACCATGCTCCAGTCGCCCAACTTTCTCTATCACCCAGAGACGACCAATCTCGAAGCCGCCGCGCCTGGCGCGGTGGTACCGCTCGACGGATTCGAGCGGGCGTCCCGGCTGAGCTACCTGGTCTGGAGTTCGGGACCCGACGACGAGCTCCTCCAGGCTGCCCTCGCGGGCGAACTCGACACCGCGGCGGGCATGGCCGCACAAACCGCGCGACTCCTTCAGGACGACCGGGCCAAGGGTTCGATGATCTCGTTCTACGACGAGTGGCTCGAGCTCAAGCTCGACGGCCTCGTGATCGACGGGCTGGACGTCACGGTGCCGGCTCAGATGAAAGAAGAGACCGAGCGGTTCGTCTCCCACGTGCTCTTCGAGTCGACGGGAACCTTGAGGGAGCTTCTGACCGCCGACTACTCGTTCGTTAACGCGCCCCTCGCCGAGATCTACGGCGTCGCGGCGGTCGACGACTGGACGCAGGTCGACCTCGATCCCACCGAGCGCCGCGGGGTCCTCACCCACCCGAGCTTCCTCGCGCACACCGCGTCGGAAGGTTCGGCGGCGCCCGTGTTTCGCGGCAAGTTTGTGCGCGAGCAGCTCTTCTGCCAGCTGTTGCCGGAGCCGCCCGACGACATCCCGCCGATCAGCGAGGCGGGAACCGAGGCGGACTCGCTTCGGGAGCGCCTTGCCGCCCACCGCGAGGAACCCGGGTGCCGCGGCTGCCACGAGCTCATGGATCCACTCGGCTTTCCCTTCGAGGTCTTCGATTCGCAGGGCCGATACCGGACCCTCAACCCGAACGGCACGCCAGTCGACGCGCTCGGCTCGGTCACCGGCACTTCGGGCGATGACGTCGACGTCGACGGCCCCCTAGAGCTCATCGACTACCTCGCCGAAAGCGAAGACGTGCGCCAGTGCATGTCGAATCAGTGGCTCCGCTATGCGCTCCAGCGCCTGGAGGGCGGCGACGACCTCTGCTCCCTTCGGGTCATGGACGAGGCGTTTTCGGACGCGGGCTACGACCTCAACTCGTTGGTGACCGCGGTCGTGCAAACCGATGCATTCCTCTATCGCCGCCTCGGAGAGGAGGCCGGACAATGAACATGGCCCGCATTCGACGCCGCACCTTTCTTCGGGCCGGTGCCCTCGGCGCCGCCGCTGCCACCCTGCCGTTCCTTCGCGTCCTCGATGGCCGGGCGCAGATGCGAAAGCCCAAGCGGTTTCTCGCCATCTTCACCCCCAACGGGACGATCGCCGACGAATGGATTCCTGATGGCGGCGAGACCGACTTTCGGCTGAAGCGGATTCTCGAGCCGCTCGAGCCGTTTCGCGAGAAGCTCCTCATTCTCGACGGCCTCGACATGAGGATTCCCGGCACCGGCGGCGGCCATCAGGCAGGCATCGGGGCGCTCCTCACCGGGGCAGGCCTTCGGCCGGGCGACTTCTGCGGCGGCAACAATTGCTCCTCGCGAAGCGGCTGGCCCGACGGCCATTCGATCGACCAGGAGATCGCGAATAGCCTCGCCGGAACGACGCCGTTTGCTTCCCTCGAGCTTGGAGTCCGGGTGCGGAGCGGCGCCCAGCGCCGTCACATTGCCTACCGCGGCGTGGATGATCCGCTTCCCCACGTCGACGATCCCTACGAAGTGTTCGACCGCATCTTTGGCGACGTGATGCCCAATGCCGACGCCGAGGCCCTCGAGCGGCTTCGTCGGGAGGAGCGGAGCGTTCTCGATGCGGTGCGAGGCGACCTGAACGCATTGTCCCAGCGCCTCGACAGCGAGCACCGGAACCGCATGGACGCCCACCTTGAATCGCTTCGCGATGTGGAGCGCCGCCTCGATTCGCGCCTGTCTCCGGAGATGGCGGTTTGCGAGCCTCCGATGCTGGGTTCGCGGATCGACCCGGGCGCCGAGGCGAACTTCCCGGAGATCGGCCGCATGCAGATGGACCTGATCACCGCCGCCTTCGCGTGCGACCGCACCCGCGTGGCGACGCTCCTCTGGTCGGGAGCCACGAGCAATCAGCGCTTTCCATGGCTCGGCCTCGAGGAAGTTCGCGACGACAACGGCAACCCAACGACGGCGCACCACTCTTATTCGCACGTGTCGGATCGCGCCAAAGAGCCGCTCATTCAGATCAATCGCTGGTATGCCGAGCAGCTCGCGTATCTCCTCGGCAAGCTCGACGCGATTCCGGAGCCGAACGGCGAAGGCACACTCCTCGACAACTCGGTGATCTTCTGGGGCAACGAGCTCTCGAACGGAGACTCGCACAGCCGCGACAACATGAAGTTCGTGGTGGCTGGCTCCGGGGGTGGCTACTTCCGCACCGGTCGCTTCCTCCAATACGGAAACGAACGCCACAACGATCTGCTGGTGTCGATGGCGAACGCAATGGACGTCGAGATCGACCGCTTCGGCAACCGAGATTTCTCCAACGGACCTCTCGGCAACCTTCGGTAGCTAGTCAGCTAGCAGGGCTGCGGGGGTCGGGTGGGGCCGACGGGGCCTCGTTCGTCGCCGAACACGATGTCGAGGGCGCGTGCGGTTTCGACCAGGCCCCCGTGGGGATCGACGGGGTTGGGGCGGATCGCGTCCTCGATCGGTACGGCGATGATGTTGGGATGGCGAAGCGCGACCATCTTTCCAAAATTCTGCTCGGCCACGAGTTCGGCTGCGTGATGGCCGAAGCGCGTGGCCAGGATCCGGTCGTCCGAGCAGGGGCTCCCACCGCGCTGGACATGGCCGAGTACGGTGACCCGCATATCTGCGTCGATCATGCCTTCAAGGCCCGCAGCCACCCGATGGGCTGCGCCGCCCAGTCGAGCCATTTCGCCGGCC
Source organism: Myxococcota bacterium (assembly GCA_039187775.1). GTDB lineage: Bacteria > Myxococcota_A > Polyangia > Polyangiales > JBCCZL01 > JBCCZL01. Next base: position 29,561 of record JBCCZL010000023.1, on the reverse strand, counting down.
CGCTGCTCGATCACACTTAATTCACCTCCGGCCGGCTTCGCTCCTTCCGCGACCACGATCACGCTAAACGGCTGGCCCCGCCGGCTCCGATCACGAATCCGCTCCGCAAGCGGCTCGAGCCGATACGGTATCTCTGGGAGGAGAATGCCGTGAGCACCGCCGGCAATGCCGGCTTCGAGGGCAATCCAACCGACGCCGCGACCCATCACTTCGACGAGCATCACTCGGTCGTGGCTTTCCGCCGTGTCGCGGATCCGATCCAGCGCGTCGGTCGCGATCTGCACCGCCGTCTGAAAGCCGAACGTTCGATCGGTGGACGCAAGATCGTTGTCAATGGTTTTCGGAACGCCCACCACGTTCATGCCCTTTTCGACAAATCGTTGAGCGATCCGCATCGACCCGTCTCCACCGATCGAAATCAGCGCATCCAGGCCAAGCTTCCGATAGTTCGTCATGATGAGATCGGAGATGTCTTCTTCGACCGTCTTGCCATCTCGTACCACCGCGTAGCGAAACGGATCGGCCTTATTGGACGTGCCGAGAATGGTCCCCCCGCGCGAGAAGATCCCGCGCACCTCGTCGTCGGTCAGCACGCGGTTGTTCGGCGGCGGATCCTCATCCAAATCGATGAGTCCATGAAACGCATCTTCGATGCCGACCATCTCCCAGCCGTAGCGCCGAGCGCCCACCCGTACCGCCGCCCGAATCACCGCGTTAAGGCCGGGACAGTCGCCGCCGCCCGTCATGATTCCAACTCGCTTGATCATTGCGGCCGATGATCGAGGGTCCGCCCGAAGCACGCAAGGCCGGAGATTCGTCGAGCTACTCGAGCTTCTTGGCGATCCGTTTGAAGTGCATTCGCTCGAGGCCCGACGCCCTCGCCGCCCGAGAGATGTTTCCATCGTGCCGCTCGAGCTGACCGAGGACATACGCTCGGTCGAATCGGCGAAGCCAGGCCGCCTTATGGGCAGAGTAGGGCTGGTCGAGATCCACCTCGATCGGTCCTTGCGCCTCCCGGGGCCGCGGATCGACATCTGCCTCCACGCCAAGGGCCAGCGATCGCTCGATCACATTTCGAAGCTCGCGTACGTTTCCCGGCCACGGGTGGGCGCGGAGCCGCATCCAGTGCGCTTCGGTGATGCTCTCAAGGGCCGCGCCGATCTTCTTTCGGTCCGGCGCAAGCGCGCTTCGAATGAAGTGTTCGACGAGCAACGGAATATCGTCGCGCCGATCCCGAAGCGCAGGCACATCGACCCGCACCACCGCGAGCCGGTAATAGAGGTCCTCTCGAAACGCTCCTCGGTTGACCTCGGCCGCGAGGTCCCGATGGGTCGCGGCCACGATCCGGACATCGAGATCGATCGACCTCCGCCCGCCCACTCGCCGAATCTGACGCGCCTCGAGGACCCGCAGCAGCTTGGGCTGCACCTCCAGCGGGAGCTCGCCGATCTCATCGAGAAACACGGTTCCCCCTTCGGCCTCTTCCAGCTGGCCGAGGCGACGTTCCGCCGCGCCCGTAAACGCACCCTTCTCGTGGCCGAAAAGCACGCTCTCGATCAGGTTCCCGGGAAGGGCGCCACAATCGACGACCACGAGGGGACCGCTTCGCCCGCTCTGGCGATGGAGCGCCCGGGCCACGAGCTCTTTGCCCGTACCGCTCTCTCCCTGGACGAGCACCGTCGCGGAGCTTCGGGCAGCTTTATCCAGCACCGCAAAGAGCTCCCGCATCACCAGGCTCTTGCCGACGATTCCGCCAAAGACCTCCCCACGAAAGATCGGCACGTCCGCTTCGTCGGTGCCCAGTTCAAAATGGATTCGAGTACCTCCGACGCGGATTTCCGATGCAGGACGGAGATAGATATCGCGAACCCGGTAGCCATCGACGAAGGTCCCGTTGGTGCTTCCAAGATCGAACAGCCGATAGCCGTGATCGTCGACCTGAATCTCGAAGTGAAGCCGGCTGATCGCCGGATCCTCGATGCGGAGATCGGCGGCCTTCTGCGTGCCGACCCGGAGCCGGAGCTCTCGGCATTCGACGACCTGCGGAGCTTGTCCCGGTGCCTCGACTCGAAGGCGAAAGGAGCGGAGACGCCGCCGGTCACCTGCCCGGTCGACGATCAGAGAGCGGGTCACGGCATGGGTGGAGGGAGTGCGGCTCATGGCGAACTAAGGTCGACAGCGATGCGAACCGTCTGCCCGGACGCTACCCGGAAGCTCCGGCGATGTTCCAGTCCCGCCGCCGGATTCACCAACCGAAGCCGATGGGCGCCGGCCTCGATCGAATGGGGCCCGAAGAGGGTCCGGCCCACCCGGTGTCCATCGATGTAGACCTCGGCCCAAGGCTCACTGTCGACCCAAAGGGTTCCCGGCTCCTCGCCGCGAGCCGTCGGCCGCGGGTGTGATCGAGGGCTACTCTCGGCCCGCGCGGCGGTTTCGGAGGCCGACTCCGGCACGACCTCAGGGGCCGCCTCGCTCGACTCCGGCTCAGGCTCCACCTCCACCACAGATTCACCGGGCTCCGCTGACGGCTCCGGCGCCCGTGCCGTCGACGCTGGCGACTCCAACGTCGGCGCCTCCGTTTCTAGCGCCTCCACTTCTAGCGCCTCCACTTCTGGCGCCGATACCGAAGGTGCCCCCTCCCCTGAACCCCAGGTCACCGCGACCCACCCAATCGTCGCCAGCGCGGCGAGCGCTCCAAAGATGCCCAACGCGAAGACGCCCTTTCGCGAACCCGAGTTCGGCACTTCCACGGATTGGTGCAGCGCCGTGCGGGTCATGAAGACGCTCACTTCGGTGCCCGCCACACGGCGGAGCTCCTCGCCGAGGCGCAGCCCGAACCCGGGTTCGCGAAAGGGCGTCTTCGCGTCGGCGGGGTCGGTCGAGTAGAGGCCCGAATGGGTGGTCGAGCCTTCGGGCAAGTCGCCCTCCTCTGGAAGGACGGTTTCGCGGACCACGTCGGCAAGGTCACTCGTCGAGAGCTGGAGGCCGGAGTCGAACGCGAACCGTTCGAGCGCCTGACGCATCTGCGCTGCCGTCGAAAACCGCGCATCCGGGTCGAGGGCCACCGCCCGCTCGACAATCCTCCGAAGGTCCAAAGGCAGATCGCTCGGAAGCTCGAGCGGCCCGCGCGACGACTCCTCCGAAAAGGGGTGCCGGCCCGTCAAGAGCTCGGCGAGCACCATCCCCATCGCGTACAGATCGGCCCGCGCATCGAAGCCGCCACCTCGCAGCTGTTCGTCGGGCATGTAGGCCAGCTTTCCTCGGACCTGACCCTCGTCGGTGGTCAACCGACTCTTCGCCACGCCAAAGTCCGCCACCTTCACCTCGCCTTCGTTCGAGACGAGAATGTTCTGTGGGGAGATGTCGCAGTGCACCAACCCAAGCGGCTGCCCGTTCGCGTCCTTTCGGCGATGGGCGTAGTCGAGTCCCTTGAGGGCTTCGATGATCGCGGTCAGCACGAGCCGCAGGGGAAGCCGCGCTCCCTTTCGACGGGCGGTTTGGCCAAGATGCGCCAACGTCGCCCCTTCCACGAGCTCCATCGCGATGAACCACTGGTCATCGATCCGACCCACATCGAAGGACTGGACGATGTTCGCGTGGGAGAGGGTCATGGCCACTTTCGCTTCCGCCACGAAGAGCTCCGTAAACCGAGATCGTTCCGCGAGGTCCGGCCGAACCACCTTGAGCGCGACGAGTTTCTCCGCGCCGCTCATCGTCACCATGCGGGCGCGGTACACCTCTCCCATGCCTCCCGCAGCGACCCGCGACAGAATCCGGTAGCGGCCAACTTCGCGCTCTTCCGCAAGCATGCGCAATTACTGTATCAGGCCTCTCCAAATCCCCCTGGGAATGGAAATCAGCGGAGGCCGGTTATACTTCAACCATGGCGGTCGTACTCCTCGTCGGGTTCCTTCTGGTCGTCGTCAGCATCGCGCTTACGATCCGGGGTTCCCGCACGCGATGGGGTTTCGTTGTCAGCGAGACTCGCGGCGGCGACAGTCCCTACCGAGAGGGAGCGCTGCCCGACCACCGCGCGGCTGGGGTACCCAAGCGCATCGTCGCGATCTGCTCGCTGAACATCGTTTGGGGCCTCGCCACGATCTTTCTCTTCGCCCCGGCCGGCGTTCTCGTCGGCCTCGTCCTCATGGACGAGAGCGCGAACGCCACTCCGCTCGGCCTGCTCCTCTTGCTCGTCGCCCTGAGCGGGTTCCCCGTCGGCATCCTTCACGCGGCGGGGGGCTACGCGGTAATTCAGCGAGAAGCGCTATCGCGTAAGATCATGCGCTGGTCCGTGGGCCACCACATCGCGGTGACCTTGGCATACTTCCTCACCGCCGCGGTCATGACCGACTGGGCGCTCCTCTGGGTCATCACTGTGGTCCTCTGCGTGCTCGGGGCGTCACTCGTGCTCGGTCTCTACCACGGGTCGCGCGTCACCAACGCCGAACTCGGCCGCGAGTAGCCGCGGCCGAATCGGATGCGGGCTTCAAAGGGAGAGCGGCCCGGGACCGACCGGGCTCGCCACGTTGGTGTAGTTGCCGAATCGGTCACCGGAGATGCCAAATGCCTGGGACAGGGTCACCGCGAGATTGTGGTTCCCTGGATGAGCATCGTTCCCCCAAGGGCTCGTCGGATCGCCGATCGCGAAGTTCACATGCCGGCCGAGCCGTGCACCGCCGGCGTTGCCTGCGATGGCGATCGGTAGGTTCCCCGACGCGTGGGCTCCACTGTCGCCGAAGTCGCTGATCCACATGACCATCGTGTGATCGAGCGCGGTCCCGTCTCCCTCGTCGAAGTCGTTCAGCCGCGAGAGGAGACGCGCAAACATCGAGCCGAACCATGCGTTGATCGCGGTGAACGCTCGCCGTGCGGGAGGCACATCGTCGGCCGCGCTATGCCAAGCCTCATGGTAGTTCCCGCCCCGGAAGGCCGCGCCAAGGTCCGGGTGGCTGACGTGCCCCCACGCACTTTCTTCCATGTCGAAGTGCTTAAACGTGCCGACGTCGATCTGATTGCAGGCGATGGCGTGTGCCAAAATATCGATCTGCATTTCGGCGACCTGAGCGTGGTTCAGGCCGGTGAACGGCCCCAGCGCGGGACCGCCGGTGCAGCTCGGAGGGAGCTCGACGGTCTCTGTCACCGTGGTCTGGAGCGAGTTTTCGATATCGCGGACCTTGTCAGCGTGAAGGTCCAGCCGGGCCTGATCCGACGACGAGACCCGCGAGCGAAGGCTATTGAACTGCCGGAGGACGCCATCCAGAACGCTTCGCCGCCGCACTGCCCGAAGGTCGACCGTCGTTTCGGTCATCGTCCCGGGATCTCCCGCACCCTCCGGAAACACCTGATCGAAGGCGAGCTGAGGCTTGATGAGCGTCTCGATGAGCTCGTCCTCTCCCGACCAGAAGGTCCGCACGTGGCTGTTGCTTCGACCGCTTGCGCTCGGATCCGTACTCTCGTCGTGCACCCCGACATCGAGCCGCCGAGCGGCCCCACCGTCCTGCATGTGCCGTGCGATCACGTGGTCCACCGAAGCCGAAGTCGCGTGGGTCACGCCGTACTGATTGGCAACGAGCGGAGTACAGGTCAAAAGCGACGGCGCCCCGGGGTGCCCGCCCTCCACTTTGGAATCGACACCGGTCACGACTAACATCTTCGAGTCGAGCCCTGCGTCGGCAACCGGCCGAAGGATCTCGCCCATCGCGAAGCCAGGCCGAGGAATAAACTCCTCCATCACCAACCCATGACCGTTGAAGAAGATCACCAGTCGATGCGGCATTCCCGGCGCCGGGCTCCACGCTCCGGCTCGTCCTGGGCGCGCGACCGACTCGAGGAACGGGAGTGCGAGCGCTCCTGCCGCCCCGGCAAGGAACGTGCGTCGTCCTTTGTTGAACACCAAGTGGTGTGGGCGATGGCTCATCGGGAAACCTCCACGCTGGTCAGGAGAATCTGAGAACTCGCGAGCTCTACGAGAAGCTCGCGGATGGACTGCTCACCCACCGCCGCGATCCGGGCCACTTCCTCGGCCTCCTCCGCGGTGGGGGAACGGCCGATCGTCCACTCGAGCCACTTGCCGGCGTAGCACCGCTGCACCTCGGGCATTTGAGCAAGCGAGCCCATGAGACTCGCCGCATCGGTGTACTGAACCTCCGAGGGCACCAGACCACGCTCGATTCGACCCTCGGTTTCGATCGCCACGCCGTCGGGATACTCGGTGCGAAAGCCTCCGATCGCGTCGAACGACTCGAACGCGAGCCCGATCGGGTCGATCGTCGTATGGCAGGTGCGGCAGCGAGGCTTGGATGCCCGGTTTTCAACCCCGGCGAGCTTGCCCGAGGTCGCGCCCACCGGAATCTCGACGGCTTCGTCGCTAACATCGTTTGGCGCCACGAGCACGCCGCAGAGCATCTTCTCGATCACCGCCACCCCGCGGTGAATGAGCGCCGACTCACCGGTTCCGGCAGTGCTCGCGAGGAAGAGCGGCCGCGTCAGAAGTCCGGCCCGCTCGGGACCGAGCTCACGCCACTGCCAGTCGTCCGGCCCACTCGACGTCGGCGCCACCCCCACGAGCTCTTCGAGAGGCCGATTGACGTACCCGTAGCGACCGGAAAGCAAGTCCTCGACGCTTCCGCCGCCCCGTACGATGTTGCGGACGTAGCCTGCGAACTCGACCTCGAGCTCCGCCGCCGTCTCGGCAGTGAAGTTTGGATAAATCGTCGGGTCCTTATCGAGGCTGTTGGCGTCGCTCAGATGAAGCCATTCGTGATGGAAGCGAACCAGGATCTCATCGGCGCGCGGATCGTCGAGCATTGCCGCGGCCTGAGCCCGGATCTCCTCCGGGGTCTCTAGCCCGTCCTGGTCGGCGATCGCCCGAAGCCCCTCGTCGGGCATCGTGCCCCACAGAAAATAAGACAGTCGGCTCGCGATGGCGTGGGACGTGAGCGACGTGCTGTTCTCACGGGTGTCCGGAACGAGGTACCAAAAGTCTGGAGACTGGAGCGCAAGCTCAAACAAGGCGCGCACCGCGGCGCGGGCATCGACCTCCGCGGCAACGGTGACGTAGACGATTTCAAACACCGCCAGCTCCTCCCCATTGAGCGGGCGCCGAAACGCGAGACGGCCAAGGCGCTCGGCAAACCCTCGACTGCAGTCATCCCAGCCGGCCGGAGCACAACCGAGGAGCGAAGTGAGGTCTTCGGTGGCGACCTGGGAAAGCCCCTCCGACCAGGTCATCAGATTGCTGACCTGCGTCGGCGTGAAGTTTCCAGAGTTGACGGTGTTGGAAAACTGATAGCGCACGTCGGGTGGTGCGATCGGAGGAGGGGCTTCGCCCCCGATGACGCCGAGCTCCTCGAACAGATCCCGAATCGTCTGCTCGACCTCGGTCGGCGAAAGGCGGCGGATGTGATCGGTGCCTTGGACCTGGACCGCCATGCGCCGCCGCTCCCGCTCGACCGTCTCCGAGTTCGACCCAGGCGTTCCCGGTTCCGAGAACACGCCTTGGCAGCCCAGGGCGAGGAGGAGAGCGCTTGCAGAAATCCGTAATAAACTTCGAAGCATACCCTTCACAAGGCAAGCGGCGTGCCGTTCAGATCTCCCCTCGGTGCCGACGCACGCACAGACCGTGGTACCGCACCAGGCTCACGGCGCATTCCGAGCTCTTGGGGTTGGGGGCGCCAGCGCTTCGCGGACACGCAACCCAGTACTCCCGTCCCGAAGTTCGTTCCGAGTTCTGTCGAGGAATCGGGTGGAGACTCGCTCCTCCAGCCGCTCGCTCGCAATATGGTTCCACACTCAAGAGCGCAAGCTGGATGTGCGCGCTTCGGAGCCTCGGCTATGACAACGTGACGACTCTGAAAACGAGAAGCGGTCGCTCACAAAAAGAGATCAACTTCGACTCCTTCGAAAGCGAGCGGTCGCCAACCGCTCGACGCGAAAGGTGGACGCAAGCCGCCCCGATCGGCCTTCGGCAAGCGCCCAGTCTTCGCTGTTGCCGTCGGAACGAACCTCAAAGCCATGCTTAAACAGGCGCTGCCTCATCTCTCGGCGATCCATGAGCCCATAGAGGGGCTCACCCATGATCCGAAACCCGAGGTCCACGACCGGGCGGGCAGCCTCGCCCAAAGGAAACTTAAGAGGTTCGACATAGCTTACGATCGCGGTGCTCTTTGGCCCCGACCGCGCTTCGATCACCTGAAGGGTGGCATCAATCGCCGGCGGTCGGAGATACATGGTGACGCCTTCCCAGAGCCACACCGTGGGGACGGTACGGTCGTGGCCCGCCTGCTCCAGGCTTCGCGCCAAATCGTCCACCTCGAAGTCGACGGGCACGAAGACCGCTCGGTGCGCGGCTGACACTCGGCTCTGTTTGAAGCGCTGCGTCGCCGGATGGTCGACCTCGAAGAACGTGAGCTCCCGCCGCGGCGATTGGCTGGCCCGGCTGTCGAGACCTGCACCGAGGATCACGATTTGGCGCGCGCCTTCGTCCACCGCAGTCCGGAGCGCCCGGTCGATCGCGAGCATCCGGAGCGTGGTGTGATCGACCATGCCGAGCGTGGCCAGCCGGAGCGCTCCCCGAAGCGGATGCTCGGCGGGTCCCCGGGTCGCGACCCGAACGACCGCTCCGAGGAGTGGATGCAGCAACGCCGCGGCCTGAGGGTCCCGCGCGCTCGCCCCGACACCGATCCCTCGGCCAAACGCCACGAGGCTCGCAGTAATGCTTCGATGGGCTCGCACCGCAGATCCTTGGTCCGAAGACGACCCCACCGCAAACCGCCGGGGGCGGAGCGCCGATCAGGTCCGAATCCTTCGGCGCGGTACGTCCACGTCGGTCTCGCTATCGTCCGCCCGTCGAATGCGGAGGCGCACCCAGCTGCCCTCGGGCCCACGGATCCGCTGGATCGAGCCGCCAAATCCGAGCTCGCCCACCCGCACTCCACCGATGGCGAGGATGGCGTCGCCTGATACGAGGCCGGCTTCCATCCCGCCCCCCCCTTCGACCACCTGGCCGATGCGGAGCACATCGCCTTCAGCCGCGAGCACGACCCCGATGCCGGCGAGTTCGATGCGCGGCTCTTCGCCGTGGGTGGGAGTCAGTCCGATATCGCCGATCGCCAACTCCTCCGGCGGCTGAACGAGGAGCCCGCTCCGGATGCGGCCGTGATAGCCCTCGGCCGCCACGAATACCGACTGAAGACCGACGTCCACGCCTTGCAGGTCGAAGCGACCATCATCGCCGGTCGACACCGACGTTTGAATACTCATCGCTTCCAGCGTCTGAAGGTCGCCTTCGGTCGTCACCCGGGCTTCGGCGATCGGCGCGCCCGTCTCTTCATCGACCACCCGCCCGGCGATCCGCCCTCCGGGTTTGACCTCGAGAAGGACCGGCGGCGTTCGATCGCGAAGCGCCACTTCCACGACGTCGGACCTGGCAAAGCCATGGCCGATCGCCGAGACGAGATAGGTTCCTTCGCGGAGACCCCGAATTTCGAAGCTCCCATCCGCCGCGAAGGTGCTCCCCGAGGCCACAAGGCGGCGCTGAAGCTCGCCGAGCGACTCCTGAACCAGCACGCTCGCCGAGGCCACCGGCACGCCTGCCGATTCCACTCGGCCTCGAAGCACCAACTCCTCGGAGAGAACCGCTTCGAAGCCGTCGCCCGGGACGGTCACGAGCTGGCTGTGCCGACCAAATCCCGTCGCGTTCACCCGAACGAGATGGCGACCCGGGTCAAGCGGGCCGAGGGTTACCGTTCCATCGGTCCCGGTAAGCGCCTGCGCCTCCGGATGGAGCTCTGCACCCGGAGCGGCGGGGTTGTCGGCCACAAACGCGGCTCGGACCATTGCGTCCGGCACGGGATTTCCGTCGGAGTCGATCACCCGACCGAGGAGCTCGTTTGGTACAGGCCGCGCATTCTCTTCGAGGACGATGGTGAGGGCACGACTCGCCTGAACCGAAAAATCGACCCGACCGCGGCCCCAGCGCTCGCCGTGACGGGCCTCGAGAACGGTTTCGTCCGGCGCATGAAATACGAACTCGCCCGCCGAATCGCTTCGGTACCGATCGGGGAGCGGCGCCAGCGATCGGGCACCGCCGGTGACTCCGAAAAGTCGGATCTCCGCTCCCTCCACTCCCGCCCCCTCCAGGTCGACGACCCGACCCCGATAGGAAACCGCGGGGGAGAGCTGAACGAGCACCCCTTCGACCTGCTTTCCGGGGCTCGCATGAAACACGACCGGCGAATGGCCCCACTCGGGCGCAAAGGGAAGAAACCCCTCCGCGGTGACCAAGGCGAGGAGAAACCGGCCGACTTCGGCGCTTCGAAACTCGAAGGTTCCGTCAGGTCGAGATCGAACCGTTTGGGTCGTTCCTTCCGATCCAGTCTCACCTTCCGATCCGAAGGTCAATTCCGCGTTGCCAATGGGCGCACCGCTGCCCAGCGACACCACCGCGCCAGCCAACACTGCGTCACCATCACTCGCCACCACCGTGGCTGGGCTCAGGTGAAGTGACGGATACGCGAGGCTGCCAAACGCGGCCCCTGCGTCGGGCCAAGCTTCGGGGAGCGCCGACGGTGAAGAGGGGCCCCGGGCCTCCGACTCCGGCGCCTCGGGCTCGGCCGGCGAGGACTCGTGAGTTGGCGGATTGGAAAACAGCTGAAAGAGCACGATGAGCAGCGCAATGACGGCGCTCACCCCCAGCAGTGCTCCCCCGCGGCGGTTCATGCAGGAACGGAGAAGCGGACCTTGAGATTGGCCTGAACGCGCAACGTACCGAGCATCGCGGTGTACGGCTTGATCCCGTAGTCCGGCTGGTGAAGCTCGATTTCAACGATGCGGCGACCATCTTCGACCGTGATGTTGCCCTCGACCGGGCGCGTCACTCCGTGGAGGGTGAGGTTTCCCGCCACCCGGCTATCCGTCAGCTCGGTCGACTCGAAGTGGATCTTCGGATGCTTGTCGGCGTGGAGCACATCGTTCCGAATGTTGCCTTGGATCTCTTCCTTGTTTTTGTCGGAGAGGCCGTCGAAGGGAACGCCATCCTTGAGCGGCGTTTCGACGCGGAGAGAACTCGCGTCGATTTCGGCCTTGAGACTGCCTTCCTCGATGTCCACCGAGAGCTCCGTGGCGCGGATGCGAAGGTCGTGGGCGATCTTTGAAAGAAGGCCTTCCTTGAAGGTGAAGACCAAACACTCAGCTTCCGGGTTGGTGAGTTTCATGAATTCGATTGTCTCCACAAACCGCGTGGCGGGAAACGACATTGTCGTGTCGCGGCTGGCGCGGGTCGAGGATCTGCGTCAGTCGGAAATTTTCAATCCGGCCCGGCTTCAGCCGCTCATCCGCAATCCGATAAAAAAGGCGGCAGCCGCATCTGCAGCTACCGCCCTTTGGCGTTGGCCTCTCATCGAGTGGCCGTACGCACCCGAAGTGGGAGCGCTAGGCCGTTCGTACCTCGAGTGAGAGGCCACCAATACAGCTACTATCCATGCGCTTCTTCCTCCTCCGGCTTCGCCGGCGCCCAGGGACACAGGACCTTTTGACGCGTCCGGCCACGCTGGGCGTTCCTGTGATCGTATGAAGTGAGACCGAGAAGCCACCGGGCATCCCGCACTTCACATTCTTGACCAGCTGCGCGAATTCCTTCGCCCCCCACCATCGACAATCCGGCCAACGCCGGCCACGAGGCGTAGGGACTGGGGGGATTTCGGACCATTCCGGGGCAAATGCCCATCTGCAGCCTTCTTTTTCCTCGTTCTGAAACCAACCTCAAACGAAGGCCGGTTCAAACCGAGCCGGAAAGCTCTTGTGCCCCGAAGAGCTCAAAAGCTCCCACCCCGTGATCCTAACGCGGCTGGATCGGGGTGCCAGAAAAAATTGTGCGACGTTCGTCGGAACCTCTTGCGGCGAGCCACCAGATCGGCGCTGATGCGAACGATTGGCCTTGGAAATGAGCCCAGACCGCAGGAATTTTGTTCCTTCGTAGACCGGGCCTCGTTCTGACCCGTCTCCCTTGAGCACGCCGGACAGTCCGGCGCGCACAGCGGAGGCGACGATGGTTCGAAGGGGCTTTGGCTTGATTCTTATGGGGGTTCTCGCGGCCTGCGGAGGCACGGAGGTGACCGAGCAGGAAGATCCGGGGCTTGTGTCCCTCGAAGGCACGCTCGCCAACGCGTATGTGCTTGCCGGTGAAGATACCGAGATGGTCGCCCGCATCCGGATCGGCACTTCGGCGGAAGCGAGCGGCGCCCGCCCCCCGATCAACACCGCGCTCGTGATCGACACCTCGGGCTCGATGGAAGGAGCCGCCATCGAACATGCAAAGGAAGCCAGCCTCGCCTTTCTAGGGGCGCTCGGGGAAGGCGATCGACTTTCGGTGGTGGTCTTTCACAGCACTACCGAGGTGCTGCTTCCATCCACGCCGATCGAAGACAGCAACCTCGCTGACCTTCGGGCTCGGATCGAAGGGATGGAAGCCACCGGGACCACGGACATGGCCGGCGGTCTTCAGGCGGGCCTTCAAGAGCTGATGGCCAACCTCGAATACGATGGAATCAATCGGATGGTGCTCCTTGGGGATGGTGTCCCAAACAGCGAAGCGAACATTACTGCGCTTGCCCAAGCCGCAGGCGAGCGAAACATCACCATCACCGCGCTCGGTTTGGGTCGGGACTACAACGAAGTGCTCATGGGAGACATCGCGCAGCTGTCGGGCGGACACTTCGAGTACATCGAAAACAGCGACCGAGTGCTTGCGGTGTTCCAGGAGGAGGTCCTCCGAATGCGGCAGGTCTTCGGACGGAGCGCCGTCGTCACGCTAAGCCCCGGTCCGGGAGTGCGCATCGAAAGCGTGGTCGGGCAGAACGTGAGCGAGAACAATGGCTCGGTTCAGATTGCTCTCGGCGACCTCACCCAGGGAGAGTTTCGTGACCTCTTCGTGCGGACGCGAGTCACCGGCCATCGGGAAGACGCCCGGGTGGAGCTCCTCGACGCCCACCTGAGCTTTCAGGACGCCGTGGTCAACGCGGGGGCACTCGAACGGCGCGTGTTTCTTGGGCTCCGGGCCACTGCCGACGCAGAAGAAGTGGCGCGAAACCGAAACGCGGACGTGGAGCGGGCCGCCGAGCAGGTCCAGGCTGCCGCGGTCACGGTACAGGCCGTCCGAATGGCTCGAGAAGGCGACCTCGAACGGGCTCGGGCGGTCCTCCAGGCCGCCGAAGACCGCGCGCGGGGGTACGCCACGACCGCCCAAAGCACCGAGGTTTTGGAGCAGGCCGAGCGGATGGAGCAACTCCGGGGTTCGCTCGAGGCCGTCGCGCCTCCCTCCTCCATGAGCGACGACGACGGCGACTATGAGACCGAAGACGCTCCGAGCCAAGAGCCCATGCCGGCTCCGATGCGCGACTCAACGGTGCGCGAAATTCACAACGAAGCAATGGACGCCCTTGGCTGGTAGCGGGGAGACCATCTCGTGAGGATGGTCGGTTCCCTGGACCTCGCCCACTCGCGCGAGCCTTCAGCCTAAGCGCTCGTAACTGGTCGTCAATTCGGAGGGTTGGTCAGTTGGATTCACCGATTCGCCACAGCGGCGGCGTTTCTCCCATCACTCCGAAGGACCAGATCGGATCGGCGGGCCAACCTGCGCCGGCGACCGGCCAGCGAACCGACGCCTCGAGATGGAGAAACTCGGTCACCGAGAAGAGAAGTCCGCCCCGAACGTGCATGACCCAGCGGCGGGGGCGCGACGTCGGAACCCCCTCTTCCTGGCTCTCCATCCCATACAGGAGATCGACCCCAAGAGGGATCGCGAGCCATGCGAGAGGCTTGATGCCCCCCTCCACATTCGCAAGAAGCTCGTCTCCCACATTGATCCGCGTATCCGGGTTCGTCAGACGGAATCGCCACCCCACATCGCCCCCAACCCACCCATACTCAAACCCTTTGCCGACGAGCACCTGAAGCCCGAGGTCGAATTGCCCTTCGCCGAGCGGGGGCACGGCCTCGTCGGTCGTGAAGTCGCCGGTCGGTAGCTTCACCTCCGCCGCCACCGAGAGCACCATCGGCTCCTGAAGGATCCGAAACTTCGTGCCCAGCCGAATGTCGGACAGCCCGGCGTCGCTGCCGTCGAGACCGCTCTCGTTCCGAAACGAGACGTCGAGGATGACCGGCACCTGGACGGTGAAGTCCCATCGATCGACGATGCCCACGGTCACGTCGAAGTAGAGCGCAGCGACCTGAAAGGTCCCTCCGGTCAAGCAATCGTACGGACGTCGGTCGCCGAGTCCGATCTGCACCGGGTTTCCCGCGCCGTCGGTACACCCCATGAGTCCAAAACGTTCGTCGTTGGTGTCGGCGAAGATCCTATCCGACCGAAGATAAAGCAGGGCCGCCTTGCCCCAAATGCGGCCCTCCTCCAGCGTCCAGGCCCCCGCATGGGCTTCGCTGGGCACCGCCCCGAGCCCCGCGGTGCATGCGAGAGCGACGCAAATGGCGAACCCCGGCCGAAAGGACCAGGTCCCGTCCCTACTCACCGCTGCCTTCGAGGGAGAAGGTTCGCGTCGAACCATCCACCGAAGCATCGAAGGCGTGCACGAACCGACGATCGAGATCGAACACGATAAGGACCGAGAGTCCGTCCACTTCGTCCTGAATCACCCCGCGGCGAGATCCCACGGTTTGCGCCAGCGTCTCCCAAGGGTAGCCCTTCACTCCGTTTTCGGTGAGGAGGCCGAACACAAAGTCTTTGTTGTCAAACGAAGGATCCGGCGCGGGGTCGGTGACCCGGAAGGTGTTGTCGTTGTCGGTCCGATAGGAGCTATAGGGATAGCGCTGATAATCGCGCCGATGACCGGTGTCGGAAGACACCACGAGGGTGTCCGGATGCAGCTCACGCCACGCCCGCCAGGTCATCTCGAACACCGGCAGCACCGGTGTGGGGGTTCCGATTCGTTCGCCGGAAACCGACTCGAGACGCATCTGACTCCAGAAGCTCTCCGTCGTGCGGTCGTACATCGTGAGATTCGAGTTGTAGAGGTTTCCCGACACCCCGAGTTCGATGACTTGGCCGTCGACGAAGCGCGACCGGTCGTAGTTGATTCCTGATCCAGTAAGCGGACAGTAGGTCACGGCGTAGCTCTGACCTCCGACCGTCTCGTTGATGATCTCGTGCCACCAGAGGATATTGTGCGGATAAGCCCGCGGTCCCTCTGACGTGATCACGCCGAGCACCTCGTCCGTATCACGGAGGTAGCCGAGGGCGGGATCCCCGACCGGCACCATCGTCGGCGACTGCAGCGACGGGATGCAGTCACGGCCGCCACACGCCGGAGAGATCTGATCGCACGGCACCGTGCACTGATCATCGCCTTGAATCGTGGCCTGGCGAGTTGCGGGACCCTCAAAAATCGGCGTGCCCGGATGAAAGATGCTCCAGGCAAACCAAAACGCGTTGTGGCCGGGAAGCGAGCGAAGAGCTGGAGCGGTTGCGGATATCGGCTGACCGTCCACCCGCCACTCCGCGTCCTCCGCCACCAACCTCAGCTCAGAAACCGCAGGGCCGGGGACGATGTCTGCGTCCGGCGCCGGCTCGTCCGTGGACGCGTCCCTGCCTCCACCGGTCTGAATCGACTCGGCGCATCCCGCTCCTAAGGCCGCCGTGGCAAAGACCACGAACAAAAGGGTGAGGAAATGTAGGCGCAGACGTCGTTCCATGAACTTCTCCCAGGCAAACGCTGAGACAGGCCTACGTTCCGTAAATCGGGCCGGTTACAAATGATTCGTTCGAAAATTGTTCACGACGCGCCCTAGGGGCAGGCGGATGCGGGCAGATTGCAGAGCTTCACGTTTCCCCCCGGACAAGCCACCTCCGAGGGGCACGCTAGGAAACTGCAGTTGCTCGCGGATCCGCCGGGCCCGCCACAGATCAAGGCGCAGCGCGCACCATCGACGCAGTTGATGGATTCGCAGTTGCTGGTCGAGCTGCTTGCGCAGTTGATCGTGCACTCCGAGCCTCCTCGACACGTCACGCCAGCGTTGCTCACCCCGCGGAAGTCGTAGTTGCAGGTGGAGCCGTCCCGGCACACGGCACCCACGTTCCCGGTGCTCGCACGGACCTCGCAGGTCGATCCATCGTTGCATCCAAGGCCCGTACAGTTGCCGCTGCAGGTCCAATTGCAGGTGCAGGCCGAGGTGCAGACGCAGGCACCGGTGGTGCAGTCCGCAGAACAGTTACAGCCCGAGGGGCAGCTCGCGCACATGCCATTGACGCAGGCGTCTCCCATCGTGCACTCGTTGGTGGCGGCGCAGCCACCACAGAACTTCGCGCTGGTGAGGAGGTCGACCTCGCAACCGTTGCTGGCCACGCCATCGCAGTCGCCGAAGTTCATGTCGCAGGACACGATCGTGCAGCCGGTGGCATCGCACCCATGCACGTCGACATTGGGAAGGTCGCAGTTGTTGTTGCAGCCGCCGCAGTTCAGGGGGTCGGTGGTCGTGTTGATCTCGCACCCGTTGGGATTCATCGAGTCGCAGTTCTCAAAGCCAGGAAGGCACGTCATCACTTCGCACTGACTCCCCGCGCAGGCGTGAACGTCGGTGTTCGGTAGCATGCACGGCGCGTTGCACATCCCGCAGTGGTCCACGCTCATCGAGGTGTCGACCTCGCAGCCATCGGCCGGGTCCGCGTTGCAGTCATCAAACGGGGCTACGCACGGCCCAAGAACACAGGCGCCCGCGGTACAGGTCGGGGTCGAGTTCGGAAGACTGCAAGCCATCTCGCAGCGGCCGCAGTTCATCGGATCCTCATTGGTATTGGTTTCGCAACCGTTGTCCCCATCCATGTCGCAGTTCCCGCGACCGGGATCGCACATTCCGATGTCGCATTCGCCAGCCACGCAGGTCGCCATCCCGCCTTCGACATCGCAGGCACGGTCGCAGCGACCACAGTTGCTCGCGTCCATAAGAAGGTCCTGCTCGCATCCCGGAACCGTCTCGTCGCAGTCCCCGAAGCCCGGATCGCACTCATCGACCATGCAGCTGCCGTTCTCGCAGACCGGCGTGCTGTTCGGTGGACTGCAGCTTTCCCCACAGCGCCCACAGTTGGCGAGGTCGGTCGCGGTATCCACACAGGCATTGTCACAAAGCGTGAACCCATCGGAGCAGTTGTCGACGCACTCGCCCTGCTGACAGAGCGGCGTCACCCCGCTGCACTGCTTTTCGCAGCTCCCGCAGCTCTCCGCACTCGTCAACGCGGCTTCACAGCCGTCGTTCACCAGCTGGTTGCAGTCCTCGAATCCCTCATCGCAGGTCAGTCGGCACTCCCCCGCTTCGCAGCGTGCCGAGGCGCGGTCCGGGTTTTCGGCGCAGGCCTGATTGCATCCCCCGCAGTTTCGGGGGTCCGACGCGAAGTCGAATCCCTCGTCGACCTCCCCGTCGCAGTCATTGTCGGCCTCGTCGCACCGCTCGGCGACCGGACTGCATACTCCGGTGACCCCCGAGCCCGCCCGATCGATCGTGCAGGCGAAGAGACAACTGCCCCCGATAAGGACAGCGGTGCAGCGAAGCCAAACCACTCCTGGAGAGTAGCGCTCCGCCGCCGAAAACCCCAGGTGCGTCACCGCTCTGGGACAAGGTCGTCGGCGGGACTATGGCCGGGCCAAAGGTTGGTCCAAGCGGGACGGGCGGTCAGTCGTCGACCCCTGTCGGTTGGCTCTCGCGGCCCCTGCGTGGAGCTTTCGTGCCTCGGTAAGCCCGTCTTGCGGAACCGCGAGCCGCGTGCGTAGCTCGCCGATCGTGAGGTCGAGCAGAGCATCGTACTGGGTCCCGAGCTCGCACTCGTACAGAGTGCCCGCATCGCTAGACCACTTTCGGCTATCCGCCCACGCACGCAGCGTCCGCCGGGGGGCGTGAAAGAGTCCGGAGAATGCACCGGCGATCACGATCGCGCTCACAAAAAGGTCGAGGCCTCGAAGGCCCCGCCGAAGCTCCCAGGCCGAGATCTCTGCCTCCCCCGCCAGGTCGGTCCCGTACGCGGTCGCGACGTGATGCAGATCGTGAAGCCGAATCGCCTTCGCGTGTTTGGGTGGATTCGGAAAGGGAATCGAAAACCAGAGGACCGACACCTTCATCCAAGGATCGTCATAGGACGTGTTGGAGAACCCGTTCTCGGAAAGATAGGCGTCGAGTCCTTGCCGCACGGTCCACGCTTTGGGATACGGTCGGTCGAGGGACGTCGCCATACCAAGAGGGTGAGGTCGATCGGGCATCAAGGGAACCCCGTTTGACTCTCCGTCGCGCTCCCCCGAGGGAACGCGGCTCGGCTTCTCGGGCCTGCGCGAACAAGGCATCACCTTCCGAGGTCACGGCGGTTGAGGGCACCCACCACCGGTCGGAGGGTGAACCCCGCCAGTCGTCGGCTGGCTTTACCCCGCCACCGCGTCGTTCTCCCAGCGATTGTCAACGTCCCGAAGTGGTCTGTGCTTTGCACTCCCTCCGACCATGCACCAACGGTTCGTCGGCCTCGCGGCCCTCTTCATGACAGCGAGCTGCACGGGAACGGTGGGGGGAGAAGCCGCGGAGAGCCCACCGATCGGGCCCCGTGATCCCGGACTCGTCGACGCACCAGAGTGCAATCCGGACGACGATATCGTTCCCACCGCTCCTCTTCGTCGCCTGACCCGGGGCGAACTCGATCGCACCTACCGAGCCCTCCTCGGCGCGAACTTTCATCGCGATCTCGAACTTGAGATCGGAGCGATTCCCGAAGACGCAGCCTGGGCCGCGGAGGGCCTCGATCCCCAAACCTTCAGCCACGCCGAGGCGCTGGTGTCGGTCGCCACTCGAACGGGGCACCTCCTTCACGCATCGCCCGATCGCTGGAGCGAACTTGGTGCTGCATGCATGGTCGACGGATCAGACGATTGCATCGACGGGTGGATCGAAGCGTTCGGCCTTCGCACGTTTCGACGACCGCTGTCCAACGACGAGCGGACACAGGCCCGGGCGTTCTACGACGCCGCGGGCGATCATGCGGAGGGTGCGCGACGCTTGGTAATGTGGTTCTTGCTTTCGCCGTCCTTGCTCTTTCACCTCGAGCTCGAGGGGGACGAGGCGGACGGGGTGATCGCCCTCGACGACTACGTGGTCGCGAACCGCCTCTCCTACCGAATCCTTGGGTCCATGCCAGATCAGCGTCTCCTCGAAGCCGCCGAGAACGGTGGGCTCTCCACCCGCGACGCGGTGGACGCCGAGGTTCGGCGCTTGCTGACAGATCCGGCGGGTGGGGCTGCCGTCGAGGGATTCTTTCGTGATTGGCTCCGACTGGATGGGCTCGAACCGGCCCCCGCCCACCTCGCCATGCGGGAAGGGTTCGACGCCGTCGCCCTCCAAGAGGCCATGGTCGAGGAAGTCGAACAGTTCGTTGCCGAGAAGCTTTGGGTGGACGCAGCCTCCTATCGAACGCTCCTCCAATCCACCGACACCTACGCCAGCGATCCCCTGCTCGCATCGATCTATGGAGTCGAGCCGTGGACGCCAGGCTCTCCCGCCCAGGTCGCGGGCCCCGAGCGAGCCGGGCTTCTCACCCGAGCCGCGCTCCTTGCCCATAAGGACACCTCGGTCTCGCCGATCGAACGCGGGGTATTTCTGCGACGGCGAATCCTCTGCGACACGATGCCGTCTCCCGATGCGCAGATCGTCGACTCCCGCCTCGAGGAAGTGGATGCGTTTGATCCGTTGACCACCAGTAGTCGAGACCAGATCGCGACGATCACCGCGCCCGACGGCTGCCAGACTTGCCACAGCCTGATCAACGGACTCGCGTTTCCGCTGGAGGAGTTCGATGCGGTCGGCCGGTTTCGAACGGAGGAGGTGCGCTACGACGCGGACGGAAACGTGACCGCCCGTCTTCCGATCAATGCCTCCGCGGTCGTCGTGATCTCCGACGAGGAGCAGATCCCCGTCCACTCCGCCTCAGAGCTCGTCGACGTACTCGCCAACAACGACAAAGTCGCCGCCTGCCTCGCGCGCACGGTCTACGAATACACCCGCGTTCGTCGGGCGCGAGCGGAGGACTCGTGTGGAATCGCAGGCCTGTCCGAGATCGCGAGCAGCGACGACCCACTCTCCGAGCTGTTCATTCAAAACGGGGTGGAGCACGCCCTGCATCGCCGCCTGGAGGAGAACTGAAATGAAGAAGCCTGCCTCAAGCCGCCGTCAGTTTCTTCGGGGAGCCGCTGGGTTTAGTCTCGCGCTCCCATTTCTGCCATCGCTTCTCCCGAGCGAAAGCGCGGCGCAGACGGGCCCGCAAAAGCGGCTCGTCGCGTTCATGAGTCGCCAGGGTCAGTTCGAGGACAACTGGTTTCCCTCGGTGACCCCGGAAAACCGGATCGCCGAGAACGTGTACACCATGTCTCTTCGGGACATTCCGGGCGCGATCTCCCGGGTCGTCGACGACCGGTTCGATGTCGTTCGAGACAAGCTCACGCTGATGCTGGGCCTCGACGGGATGAGCCGACCGTTCGGCCACAACACGTGCTTTCCGCTCATGGGCGCGTGTCCGGCGGACGATCAGGGTGCGCCCCCCGTCTATCCGCACACCATCGACGTGATTTTGTCGGAGTCCGAAAAGTTCTATCCAACGCCGGTTCCCGAGCCCGTCCTGCGGGTCAATCCAAACACCGGCCGTCCGCCGAGCTGGGCGCGCACGACGAGCTTCTCGTACAAGAACTACGAGCGGATTCCGGGCCAGTGGGACTCACGGGTGGTGTTCAATCGGCTGTTCGGCGAAAGCGACCCCGACCCCGACATGTCGATGGGAGTAAGCTCGCGGGAGCGTCAGTCGCTCGTCATCGATCGCGTGAAGGAAGACTACGACCGGCTTCAGGGCCATTCCCGCCTGAGCGGTGACGATCGAGAGCGGCTCGATCATTTCGTGACCCTGCTCCGCGATGTTCAGACGCGCATCGACTCCGTACCGATCATCTCTTGTGACGGGCCGGTGCTTCGAAACGAGTCGAGCCACGATGAAGCGTACTCGAATCACATCGACATCATGGTGGCGGCCCTGGCCTGCGGGATCACAAAGATCGGCACCCTCTACTGCCACCATCACGCGAGCGATGGCCGCGACAAGGGCCTCCACGACGTCTCTCACGGGAACGACGCGGTATCTGTCGCCCGTTCGCTCGAGTACAACACGTGGATCGCTACGCGGTTCCTCGAGCTTCTGACCAAACTCGATTCCGTGGTCGAGCCGGACGGCACCACCCTGCTCGATAACTCGGCCGCCCTCTGGGGGAACGACATCGCCATCTGCGATAGCCACTACCAGTTTCGCTACCCGGTATTGATGGCCGGCAGTCTTCAGGGGGCCCTTCGAACCGGGGTGTGCATCGACTACCGGTCGCGTCCGCGACGACGGTGGGCGGGCCACGAGCACCTCGGCCGCCCCTACAATCAGCTCCTCACCACGCTGATGGCAGGCTTGGGGCTTGAGCCTGGGGACTGGGAGATGCCGGGAACTCCCGGCTTTGGCGACTACTCGATCATCGGCGATCGCTATGCCGATGGCGCGTACGCCGAGTACGTCGGACGAGAACGCGACTATCTGCCTCACTACTATCTCGGATAGCGCGTAGACTCGGTCGGACAGTGAGCGAGGAACGCACGGTCCGAACCGAAGAACGGCGGCTCCCGGTGCTGGAGCTGCATGTCACGGTGATGGAAGGGCCAGACCGGGGACGCAGTCTCACCACCGAGCGCGCGATCGTCGGGGTCGGCTCCGCGGAGGACAACCAGCTGATTCTTAGCGATCGGACGGTGAGCCGGTATCACCTGGAGCTTCGACGGTTGGCGGACCAGATTCAGGTTCGCGACCTTGGCTCGACGAACGGCACCACGATGGGGAACGTCACGTTGGAGGGGTCCCAGGCGCGGCTGCGCTTGCCGGCGGACATCGCCCTCGGCCGAAGCGTGATCCGCATCACCGATGGCGACGTCCGAATGGTCAAGCGCACTCGAGTCACATCGCTCGGTCGACTCGAAACCGCCAACGAGAACATGGTCCGCGTCCTCGGGGAGGTGAGTCAGGTCTCCCGCAATGCCGCGCCCGTCCTCTTGCTTGGGGAGTCGGGGGTCGGCAAGGAGCTCGTCGCCGAAACGATTCACGCGGAGTCGGACCGTTGCGAAGGCCCGTTTGTGACGGTGGACTGTGGCGCGATAAGCCCGGCGCTCTTCGCGAGTGAGCTCTTCGGCCACGAGAAGGGCGCATTCCCCGGCGCGGTGGGCCGGCCCCGTGGCGCGTTCGAACGCGCCGACGGGGGAACGCTCTTTCTCGATGAGATCGGAGAACTCCCGTTGGAGCAGCAGGCGTCGCTCCTCGGCGTGCTTGAACGGCGCCGGTTCCGCCGGGTCGGGGGACAGCAAGAACTCGAAACGAACATCCGGGTCATTAGTGCGACCAACCGCGACCTTCGCGAAGAGGTGAACCGCGGCACGTTTCGGCTCGACCTCTATTACCGGGTGGGCGTAGTGCTGCTTCAGATTCCTCCACTCCGCGAGCGTCGAGAGGACATCACCGGCCTCGTCGCGCAGTTTCTCCGCGAGGAGGGGTTCGACGGCCCGCCGGAGCAGGTGTTTCCCGAGGATCGCTTGGCGGAGCTACGGCGTCACGGCTGGCCAGGAAATGTGCGGGAGTTGAAGAACGTGGTGATCGCCACCTTGGCCACCGGAGTCACTCGGCTAAGCGAAGCACGTAGCCAACCCCGGTTCTCCGCCCCCGACTTTACGTCGGTCGAAGAACTCCCACCCTATCGGGCGGCAAGACGAGACCACACCGACGCGTTCGAAGTGGCCTACCTCGAAGCCCTTCTTCAGCGCGCGGAGGGGAGCGTCCGAAAAGCGGCTCGACTTGCGAAGATGGATCGATCCTACCTCACCGAGCTCCTCCGACGGCACGGCCTAAAATAGCGCAGCCCCGAAACAACGCAGCCCGCAACAACGCAGCCCGACTTCTATGAGCTAACGAGGAGGAAGTAGGACCACCCAGGGAGCTGACGACGACCCCTCCTGATGGCTGCGTCCCAGCTGGCTGTGGCCATTGTGGCCCCAGCAAAAGACTTCCCCGCCCCAGGTGACCGCACAGGTGTGGGCCGCTCCCGCGCTCACGGTTCGCCACGCTCGCGGCGGGTCGAGCGCGACTTCGCCCGGCGTCTCGACGAAGTCGCGCTCGGGCTCCACCCCGGTCTGCCCCACCCGACCATCAAAGGCGTTCTCGATGTTCGATCCCCAGCAGAACAAACGATCATCTTCCGTCAGCGCGCACGCATGGTCTTCACCGACCGAAACCTCACGCCAGGACCGTTCGGGAAGCACCGGATCTGTGGGGGCGTTCTGCGGTGGGCCCGCGGATCCGATGCCGAGCTGCCCCCGGTCGTTTTGCCCCCAGCAGTAAAGCGTGAGCCGCGACGTCGGGTCGATCGCGCGAAGGTCCTCGATGGCACACGCGGTTCCGTCGCCGACGGACACCGAGCGGAACCGAGTTCCCACCGCCTGCGGGGTGGCGTAGCTGCGACTCTCGATCGGAAGACCCGCACCCAACGCTCCGCTCGAATTGCCTCCCCAGCACATGAGCTGGCCGCCGTCATCCACGCCGCAGCCCACGCTCCCGCCGTTATCGACCTGTCCGAACGTCACTCCCGGGAACATCGGCATCGGCGTAGGGATGGCGCCTGGCAGCTCTCCAAGGCGACCGTTGGCATTGTTGCCCCAGCCGTAGAGCTGGCCGCGGTCGTCCAACCCGTAGGTCGCCTGATTTGCCGTCGCGAGCGCGGTAAAACGCACATCGGTCTGCACTTGATTTGGCGCGCACCGACTGTCCGAATCGCCCACGCCAAGGTGCGGTGCGCCCTGGCCCCAACACACCGCTTGACCCTCTCGGAGGGCGCAGGCCTGGCCAAAGAAGCGGGTCGACAACGCCACCGTGGAGATTGAACCGCCGCGGATCAGCTCAGGAGCGGACTGGTTGTCAGGACACGCGCACTCCGCGCAGGTCGTATCGTCGGGACAGCTCGAACAGCTTCGCACCTGGGTTTGCTGGGCGGTCGATTCTCCCCCCCAGCAGAAGAGTCCACCCCGATCGTCTACCGCGCACGTCGTAGTGGAACCTGCGCTTACGGCGACCGCGGGATTCTGCGGACCGCACGCGCCCTCACGACACACCGGCAGTTCGACGGGACAGCGCGAACACCCCTGTCCGCTCCGGCCACAGGCGCCTTGGTCGGTGTCGGCAAGGCGAATGCACACGTCGTTCTGAAGGCAGCCATCGCAGCCTGAGGGGCCGAGATCCGTGCAGTAGCCGGGAACCCGGCACCGATCGATCTCCACGCTGCAGGCCGTCGAGAGAGCCGCGATGCCAGCTAGCACTGTGATCGCGAGCCGGGTCATCGCGAGCCCTGTCATCGCGAGCCCTGTCATCGCGAGCCGAGTCATCGCGAGCCCTTTCATCGCGAGCCGAGTCATCGCGAGCCCTGTCATCGCGAGCCGAGTCATCGCGGGTTGAGTCACGGCCGGTTGAGTCACGGCCGGTTGAGTCACGGCCGGTTGAGTCATCGCGAACCGAGTCATTGCAAGTCGAGCCATCGCTACAGCGCCTCGATGAGCAGATCCAGCATGATGAGCGCCACGCCGACTGCCGCTACCGCGATTCCCACGTTCGCCAACAGTACCATGGTGTCGGCTTCATCGGCGGTGTCGAGCTCGGGCATCGTCTCGAAGTCGGATTCAAGCGCCTGGGCGCGAAGTCCGAAACCGATCAGCGATCCCGTTCCGACAACCGTCAGGCCAACCCCAGTCCAGGTGAGCCACGAGGGGGCAAACCCGCTTTCCTCCGGTTCCTCGGTCACCGGTTCGGCGTCGGGCGGAGGCATCTCGACGATCTGTTCGCCGCCCGGCCGCACCGCGACTCGGAGCACCTCGACCCGGCTCGCACGCGTGAGAGTCACCGGGTAGGTGCCGGCATTGACTCGAAGCTCGCAAGGACCCGTGCACTGCTGCCCATCGACCTCGAGCCGTAGGCCTCGCGGGACCACACGAAAGCGTCCGGTCAGCGGTTCGGTTCGCCGTACGAGGTCCTCGATTCGAGCCCTCACGTCGGGGTTGAGCGTCGGGCGGGTGAGGAGAGCCTCGGCCAGGGCCAGGCATCGACTTGCATGACCCAGCCGCTCATGGGTCAGCGCGAGGTTGTAGCCGAGCTCCACGTTTTGGGGATCCACCGCGTACAGCTGTTCGAAGCTCTCGAGCGCCAATCGATATTCGCCGTTCTGAAAATGCTGGACCGCGGCCTCTCCGAGCGCTTCGTAATCCGTCGGCTGGGCGGCGGCAGGGAAACAGATCACGGTGGCAGCGGAAATCGCAAGCGCCACCGCCCTCATGGAGCGCGGACCCGGAAATCCAAGAGGCCCCCACCGCCTTGCACTTCTCCGGCGCTACTCCCCTCCGTTGCCATCCCCATCCCCCGTTCGGAGGAAGTCGCGCGACGGTTCATTCGAGCGCGTCGGTCGTCGCCGCGGCGTGCTCTCATTTGGGTAGCTTGCATACCGATCGCGGACGCGACTTCCGGTTCGCTCTCTGAGTCCATTTCCGGGTCGGACTCCCCCCTTCGCTCACTGACCGCGTCCGCCGGAGGCTCCGTCGCGGGGCCGGCGGGGGTTTCACGAAGCCCCTCGGATGGCGCGGGTTCTGCCTCGCCGGTTGTTTCGGGTTCGCGAGGGGGTTCCTCGAGGGCCGACATACTCGTCGAATCGGGCTCCGGCGCCGAAGAGCTGGGGAGCGCCAGCGTCGCGACTGCCGCACCGAGCACTCCGGTCACCACCACCCCCGCTACGAGCCCTGCCGCGACTGGCCATCGCGACCGCTGCGGAGGATGCAGAGGCCCCAACGACATGGAAATCGTCACCGCTTCGTCCCGCAGATTGGCGCTCTCGGATTTTTCACGGCCGAACAGCCGGTCCATGACCGCCTCCAGCCGCTCTCCATCGTCGAGTCGGCTGTGACGTTGAAGCTCACTCGCGACGAGACCCGCACTTCGGGGTCGATCCATCGGGTCGCGGCTGAGGCACGCCATGATCAGTGAACGAATCCCTTCGGGAAGCTCGGGACGCTCGAGGATCGGATCCGGAACCTCGCGGTTCATCACGTTCCAAAGCGTGCGGGCATCGCTCTCGCCGCTAAACAGGCGCCGTCCCACGAAGAGCTCCCACAACGTGATCCCGAGGGCGAAGACGTCTGTCGCGGCGGTGGTCGGGTGGAGAAGGCTGATCTGCTCCGGCGCCATATAGGACAGCTTGCCCTTGATCTCGCCCGACCGGGTTTGGGTTCGCCGACCGCGCGCCGCGGCCACTCCGAAGTCCACGACCTTGACGGTTCCGTCGTAGCCGACATGGATGTTGTGCGGGTTGAAGTCGCGATGCACGATCTCGAGCGGTTCTCCGTCGCGGCCTTTGGCAGTGTGTGCGGCGTGGAGTCCGGCCGCCGCCTGCGCCATCACGTGGCAGGCAAGCTGAACGTCGAGCGGCGGTCCCGCATCCCAGCTCCGCGTCGCAAGCACCGAGAGGGGCTGGCCTTCCAGGTATTCCATCACGAGAAACGACACGCCCTCGTCTTGGCCGACATCGAAGACTTGCACCACATTTCGATGTTGGATGCGCGAAGCGATCCGTGCTTCGTCGAGAAACATATCGACGTGTGTCGCGTCGGTTGCAAGGTGCGGAAGCAAGAACTTCACCGCGAAGATACGCTCGAAGTCTTTCTCTTCCGCAAAGGATGCGGAGTACACCGCGCTCATGCCTCCATGCGCGATCTCGCCAAGGATGCGGTAGCGACCGACGACCTCTCCCAAGCTCGGTAGGTTCGTCAGCTGCCGCTCCCGGGCCATCGGGCGAAGTATAGCCTGGTTCATCTGGACGGTGGCGATGCGCCGGCGCTCGAAAGTGGCGGGGTTCACCCTGCCGCCCTCAGTTTCCTTGTTCTACGGCCGGGAAGCCGATAGGTTCGCACGATGAGCCAGTTCGTCTTTCGCAGTCATGCCGCCGAATCGGTCGATGGGCTGCTCACAGCGCTCGACGCGGCGAGGGAACAAGGTTCGCTCGAGCCGTTGGCGGACTTCATGGACATCGGCGAGCTCGACCCACAGCGTCACATTCTGACCGGTCGAAAGTTCCTCTTGTTTGGCCCGGCCCAGCGCGACCTGATCGCCACGGACATCCTCCTCGACCTTGGGCTCCACCGAACCGCGCACGCCGCAGCGAGCGTCGGAAACGCTCCCGAAGCGATCGCGACGAGGCTCCAGGCGGCCGGCCGGGATGAGGGGGTAGGCAATTGGCTCGCCCTCCTCCAACCGGGCCATGGGGTCCCCCCTTGGCTGCAGCACGAAGGAGCTCCGGGAATACTTCGAGGTGACGATCTCGATGCGTTTCGGGCATCGCTCGCGGCCCTCCTCGATTCGCCAGCCGCGGCCGAGGATCCGGGTTTGGCGGCGGAGCTCACGGAACTTCAGAGGCTCGCCGACGACCCGAACACGGTGGTCGTGTCGGTACATCGCTCCGGATGATGCTGCGGCCGATCCCCAGCGAGGAAAGCCTCAACTGCCGTGGCCGTCCGCAGCCGCGGCTTGATGGCGTGGCCGCAGCCCACCGCAAGCTCGCTCACTCGGGCCGTCGATGAGAAGCTCACCCTATGGCCGATCGCTCCTCCGACAACGCCCGCGGCTCTCGAACGGGGCAACCGGATACCGGGTCGCTCGAACTCGGCGAATCCACCGATGTCGACGGTGAAACGAACGTCGACGATGAAACGAACGTCGACGATGAAGAAGCGCCCACGAAAGTTCATGGACGAATCCGACCCGACGTAGGCGACTCACTTACTCCGACCAGCCCCAAGGTGGACCCGACCTCACCGGAGCTCGAGGCCGCGCTTCGAGCGAACCAGCGCTATCGCCGAGGCGCCCTGGTCGGAGAAGGGGGGATGGGAGAGATCTGGGAAGCGGAGGACCGCGCGATCGGACGATCGATCGCGATGAAGACCCTTCGCCCGAAAAGAGCCCGCTCCACCGGCGCGCAAACCCGTTTCCTCCGGGAAGCCCGGATTCAGGGGCAGCTTGAGCATCCCGCGATCGTCCCGGTCTACGATCTCGGCATCGACAGCTCCGGCGCCACCTTCTTCACGATGAAGCGCATCCACGGCGTCAGTCTCGAGGAAGTGCTGGAGGAGCATGATGGAGATCCGGAAGCCTTTGACGCCGCACTCTCCCGTCGTCGGCTTCTTGCAGCGTTCGGCACGGTGTGTCTTGCCGTGGACTTCGCACACCGCGCCGGGGTGATTCACCGAGACCTCAAACCCGCAAATCTAATGCTCGGTGACTTCGGTGAGGTCTACGTGCTCGACTGGGGCCTCGCTCGCCTTCGTCGCGATCAAAAGAGTCCCCGCGAACAGGTTCGGGTGCGCCGCGAATCCCAGACCCAGGCTGGGGTATTGCTCGGAACCCCCGGCTACATGGCGCCCGAGCAAGCCCGAGGCGACCTTTCGATGATCGGCCCCGAGAGCGACGTGTACGCCCTCGGCGCGGTGCTGTTCGAGCTGCTTACCCTCCAGCCACTCCATATTGGCGACCGAGGCACCGTCCTCGAAAGCACCCTTCGCGGAGTCGAGGCACGGCCGTCGCTCCGAGCCCCGCACCGTCATGTCCCCGCGCCCCTCGAAGCGATTCTCGTCAAGGCCACCGCGATGAGCCCTCGGGATCGCTATCGATCGGCGAGAGAGCTTCAGGAAGCGATCGAGAGCTTTCTCGATGGCAAGGCCCGCGCCAGACAGCAACAGCGCCTCTCCCGACGTGCGGCGGCCCGCGCCGAAGCGTCGACCAAGAAATTTCAGGACGCGCCTTCGCCGAAGCGACGCAAGCGAGCGCTCGCGGACCTCGGACAGGCACTGGCTCTCGACCCGGACGACAAGAACACGATGAAGAAGCTCTACGAAGTCTTGAGCACCCAACCCGAGGAACCGCCCCCGGCGGTGCTTCAGGATCTCGCGGAAGCGGAAGGCCGACGGCGACGACGTTTGGCGAGAAACGCCGGCTTTGCCTATCTCCTAATGCTCTTCTACGTGCCGGTGGTCCTCTGGGTAGGGGTGCACTCCTGGATCGCTATCGCGACGTTCTTCGGACTGGTGGCGAGTACCGTCGCCGCTGCGTTCGCCGTCGCCACGGTGCCCCGCCCGAATAGCTGGCATCTGTTTTTTCTGTTTGCGCTTTCGACCGCGATGTTCGCATCGACGGCAACATTCTTCGGACCGTTCTTCATCACGGTCGCATGCATCGCCCTCAACATGACCCCTTACATCTTTGCCACCGAAGGCACGGCTCGCTGGTTGGGGGTGATCACCGCCGGCCTGACCATCGTGGCTTTTGCGGGCCTGGGCCTCGGCGGCGTGCTCACGAGCGTTTATCAGTTCGACGAGGGCGCCCTCACCATTCAGCCGATCGCCATCCAGCACAGCAAGACGGGCAGCTTGGTCATCAT
>JBCCZL010000022.1:0-35058 GCA_039187775.1 Myxococcota bacterium | reverse complement strand
CGGGAAGACGCCGCAGCGGTACTCGTACCGCGAGGACGGCTGGAGGGAGAAGGCCGTGGAGAAGGCCAGGGGAAGGCAGTGCTTTCGGGCGCGAGACACGCCGACGGGTGACCGTTGCGGGCTAGGGCGACGACTCCATCGCGTTCGATGAGACGCGGCCGCGCCACCCGTCGCTCATTCTTGCAGCCCCGACCCTCAGGTTCGCGCATTGTTAAGGGTCCCGTGCTCGGCTAGCTTCGATCGAGCGATGTCCAGAAAGGTCCACCAACAGATGGTCGCGGTGGCAAGGAGCATCGAACCGCGGTTGGCGAAAGCGATCGCGACCACCGGCCCCCTTCGGCTGACCCGGAAGCGGCAGGCGTCTCCGTTCGTCGATGTGCTCTGCCGCGCGGTGGCGGGACAGCAGCTTTCGGTCAAGGCTGCTCAGTCGATCTGGGATCGAGTGTTGGAGGCCGCGCGACACGAACCGCTCTCCGACTTTCTCCACCGAGCGGAGCCTTCGACACTTCGGGAGTGCGGACTGTCCGGCGCCAAGGCAAAAGCGATGGGCGAGATCGCAAAAGCCGGTCGAGCGGGTGCGCTCAATCCAGGGGTGCTCCGTCGCCTCGATCATGCCGCACGATCGGAACATCTCACCGCGATCTGGGGCGTGGGCCCCTGGACCGCCGACATGATGGGAATCTTCTACTTCAGCGATCCCGATATCTGGCCCGACGGCGACGTGGCCGCGCGAAAGACCCTCGAGCGCCTCACGAGTCGCCGCAGAAGCACCGTCCGCACCGCCGAGCGTTTCGCCCCATATCGGTCGTACCTTGCGCTCCACATGTGGCGGCACGTGGCCGGGGTTCCCGGAATTCAAACCTGAGGGTCGAACGAGTCCGGCACGCCCGCCACCCGTTCGACCATCGGGGCCGCGGTCGCGAGGTCCGTATCTCCGCGCCAGAACACGGTCCAAGGCCCGCGCCGTACCGAACCGGACGCTTCCTGATGATAGAATGCGTTGAACGGGTTGTCCGATCGGGAGCGCCAATAGAAATGCTGGCGGGATTGGCCCACCGCTTGCCACACCGCACGCGCTAAGCCCTCGCCCCGCGCCGTCGCCCTGACGGCGAACTTATCGAGATAGGCTGCACCATCGAGGCGCGCCAGCACCGCGCCCGCACGATACGACTCGGATACGACGACGAGATCCAAATCGAGCCCAGCCCACCAATCCGTCCGAAGGGTTCGATCGAACGCGCCCTCGACGAGCTCGAAGAGGCGCACGGAATCCACCTCGCTTCTCGCAGAGATCGTGTGGATGAACTCGCCCATCCGGACCAGCGTTCCCGCGCCTCCATGGGTGAATAACTCCCGCACCAAGCCCGACGGCGTCGTCAGGGAGACCGAGGATGCCGACGGCAGCCCTTCGACGAGGCGTTTCGCTTCGTCCAGCTTCAGCCGGGAGAGCTCGCCGAGGGGTTCGGCGGCCAACGCTTCATAATCGGAAGCGAGATTGACCGACGGCACGGGGACGCCCGCCCCATCGACGATCGCACCCTCGTCATCCACGAACACGATCTTGATCGGTTGAAGGGCTTCGACGAGCGCGCGGGTGGCGTCTTCGCCGCGGACATTGAGGAGTTGCCCGCCAGGGGCGATCCCCAGGCAGGTGAGAATCGGGACGGCTCCAGAGGAAACGGCCGACGAGAGCAGTCCGAGACGAACCTTGGTGGGTCGGCCCACGAAGCCCCAGTCGTCCGCGAGGGGGTCCGCCTCGATCGCGCCGGTGGGAAGAGAATGCGCCATCACCCCCTGGGCGCGGATGGCTTCCACGAGGCGAATGTTCTCTCCAAAGAACACGTCCCGCGCCACATCCAGCACCTCGGGGGTGGTGACCCGATACCCGCGATAGCGCCGACTCTCGATGCCTCGCCGCGCGAGTTCCGCGTCCAGCCGGGGACCGTCGGCGTGCAGCACGATCGGGGTGAGGCCGACGCGATGAAGGAAAGCGAACGCAGCGGCGATCTCGTCGAGCTGCTCCTGGAGCACGCGTCCGCCCACCGCAATGACCGCGAAGCGGGCTTGGTCAGCCTCCGAGAAACGGTCGAGATATGCGCGCACCTCCCGGCTGTCGCCCATGTGGCTCAGGAGCTGAACGATCGTTCGACGAGTATCTGAACTGCCCATCGCTGGCCGGGGTCGCGGCCTGGTCCTCTTGGATGAGGGACACCACCGCCCTACGACGATACCACCGCGGTGAAACCGGGCGTGGCCAGAGACCGTGGGCTCCAGAGAGGCTATTTTATTGGCCGGTGCAGTACTCGTTGGCGGGGACGACTCCCGATACGAACCGGGCAATCGGGTGACCCTGCACGAAATCCGTGCCCGCAGTGAGCGCTCGCCACTGGTGACCATCGTCGCTTCGGTAGAACGTCTGGGCTTCGTAGCCTCCGTTCCACACCCCGTTGATTCCGATCAGCGTGCCGGACAGCGTCGCACCGACGACGCGTACGTTGACCCGCTCGCCGGCACCGGTTCGTTCCCAGCGGACACCATCCGGGCTCGCGAAGTGGGAAAACTCGCCGCCCGCCATGCCCCACACGTGAAATGCGGTGCCGTTCCACACCGGATTGGTGAGGATCTCGTCGGCAATGCCCTGTCGGTCCCAGGTCTGGCCGCCATCCCGCGTGGTGCACATCGCACCTCCGCGGTCCGAAAGCACGGTCACATCGCCCCCGCTCGCAAAGTTGCCGTCGCAGGGCTCCGAAGCCGGGCCGTTGAACGTCACGCCGCGGTCCGCGCTCCACCAGATCCCTCGGTCGGTGATGAATACGATGCTGCCCATCGGACCAAAGTCCGACGACGTCGCACGACGCACGTGACCTGCTTCCCACCCGAGCCGCGCCTCGGTCTCGGCCCAGGTTTGACCGCCGTCCATCGAGATGTACGGCGCCGGCGTGCCCATGGCGACGACCGCGTCCTGAAGCGGGATGAGCCCGAGGTAGGTGCGCTCGAAGTCGGGGACCGGCGCTCCCCAGGTCACTCCGTCCTGGCTTCGCTGGGTTCGTCCGGGCGTGCCCCAGCCGGCGGAGCGAATAAACCAGCCATCGTGATAGATGAGGCCGGTGATGGTATTGGTTTGGTGGTCGCACTCGAGCCAGTTCGGATTGGGATCCGGGCAGTCCACACCACTGTCGCGCGTCCACGTCGGGTCGAGGCACTCGGGCTCCGCGCCGTTCGGATGCCCCCAACAGCGCACCATCGGGCCGGTTTCGATCCGGTCCTCGATCCAAGTTTGCCCGTCATCGCACGAAATCGCCGTCCGCCCCCCGCGGCCAGAGGCGACGGTGACCGGCACCATCCCCGATGGAATCACCGCGTCGGGCAGAGTGCTCGTGTCGAGGGTCGCGTCGGCGGCTCCCGCATCGGGTCGGGACACCTGGCCATCCGGCGAAGTGGTCCTCGCATCGGGGCTGGGCGTCAGCCCTGGGTCCGTTCCACCGGTCACCGACCCGTCACAGCCCACGACCATCATCCAACACACACATCCCAGTGCTTTCCGCATCAAAGATCGTGATATGCACGTCATATTCCATGCCTGATCCGTTGAACAATCCGGTCTTCGGACAAGACGTGTTCGTTTCAACGCCCATCGGAACGGCCTACGCTCCGGACGTGAGAAAAGCCAAAAGCCCACAGGAACGCGACCGGACGCCAGCCTCGGGTATTTCAGAACCGCCCGGCGTGGAAAAGAAAAATCATCGGCCGGGGGGAGATTCCGCCCGCCGAGCCGTAAGTTCGGCCTACCCATGAACCCTGGTCGTACGCTTTCGCCGTTCCCTCCGCTCGCCCCTCTCCTTGTGAGCGCACTTCTTTTGCTTCCCGTCGGCTGCAATAGCGGAAGCCGCCGTGGAGGCAGCAGCCCAACCCCGACCCCGGATGCGAGCGGGAGCGATGCGGCCGAAACCCCCGACGCCTCCGTCGAAGATGGGTCGACGGATCGCGACGTGGTGCCCACGCCGCGCGGCCACCTGTACACCGAGGGGCGCTACCTCCACGACAGCTGCGGCAACCGGCTGATCGTGCGCGGCGTCGAGCAGGTGATTGGCCTTGGCATCGACGTCGATGGATCGTGGGAGCTTCTCCTCGACGAGATCGCGGGCACCGGCGCCAACGCCATCCGCATCTTGCCCAATCTCGAGCAGCTTGGACCGTCCGATGTCGACCAGCTCCTCACTGCGATCGGCAACCGAGGAATGATCGCCTACGTCACGCCGGGGATTCCTGAGGGCACGCCGGACCTGGCCGAGCAGACCATCGCATGGTTCCTGCGCGGAGACGTTCGGGAAGTGCTGCTTCGTCACGAACGCTACATCGTGCTCGACGCCTATCAGGAAGGCGAGTTCGACGACCGGAGCCAGTGGGAAGCCGAAGCGACCGACGCGGTGAGTCGAGTGCGCGCCGCCGGCTATCGGGCCCCGCTGGTGGCCTTGATGAACTTGTTTGGCCGCGACCTCCCCTCAGGCCTCGATGGCGGAGCCCGGGTGGTCGCCGCAGACCCGATGGGCAATACGATCATTGGTTGGCAGGCGTACTGGGGCGTTGATGGCAACGGCTACAACTACTACTCCGACATCTATGGCATGACGCTCTCGCAGGCGATGGAGCGGGTCCGCGACGCCGAGTTTCCCATCCAGGTGGGCCTCGACGCGGTCACCGATCCCTTCGTAAGTCCAGAGAGTCGCCTCGACTATCAAACGCTGATGCGCGACGCCCAGTCCTACGATGTCGGCTGGCTCTGGTGGGACTGGTACAACCCGTTCGGCCGCGACAACAACCTCACCCAGAACGGCACCGGGCGCGCCCTCACATCCTACGGCACCGCCGTGATCGAAGGCCCCACGGGCATCCGAGCCACCGCCGCCCGCGCCTGCATTCCGTAGGCTGGATCACCACAACGAGCTCCCAAACCGGGCGCACTGCGGCAGGGCCAATCATCATGTGCTCTCGCGGTGTCCTCCGAGGACGAGGCGAAGAGTCCGTGGCGCTCGCGCCTCACAAGCTGGAGTCCTTCCCGTCGGAAAGAAACCGTGGGACGGTCGGAGTATCCACAGCAACCTTCAAGCATGCTCTTCCGAAGCGTGGCGACCCTGAAGGGTTGTCTTTTGTGACGAACCTCGGCCGCGAACTATACCGCGGGCTCGTCCGGTGGGATCGTCGATGTCCTTTCGGCGAGCGGAGCGACCTGCACGGTAAACATCACCACGTCTTCCCCGTGACGGTCCTCGGTCGCGATGGATCGGACCCGGTCGATCACTTCCCGCTGGAGCGTGTAGAGGCGCTCGAGCTCGCTACTGCTGATGCTGAGGACGACGTAGTTGAAGTTCCCGTCGCCGATTCGCTCGAGGCCGAGCCTCCCAAACATTCGCTTGATGTCCATATACGCATGGGGATACCGCCGAGTGTCCAGCTCCGAGCCATCGTCGATAAGCCAGCGTCGCCCGTTCCACGCGATGACTCTCAGCTGGCGAAGGGTTTCGAGCGCCGCGATCTCCCGCTCGAGGGAGATCCCCACTCGGCGGGCCAGCCACCCTGGCTCGTGACGCGGAAGCTCCCGGTAGGTGGTCAGGCCCAAACCGACGAACATGAGCATGATATCGGGCCCATCGAACAGCACGGAGCCCAGCGCCTGCACCCGTGCCCAATCCGCACTCACGGTGGGCAGTTGAGCGGGCGACACGAAGCCACTCAAGAACGTCAGCAAGCTTCGATTCGTGACCTCGAGCAACAACAGCAGATCCGGGAGCCGGATGCGGGTCTCTCCTCGAAGCCACCGGGCCACCGCGTGCCGATTTTTGCCGCAGCGACTCGCTAGCTCGGAAGCGAGCGTTGAGCCCTGCACCGAGCGAAGAAACGACGCCATGCCGTCGACCGTTCGAAGGTCGCCGATTTTTTCTGCCGCACCGAAGCCCAGATGCACGCGGCAATAGCTGAGGAGCGCCGCCTCGACGTCGTGACCGCTACGATCGGCAGCGACCATCGCTTCGTCCGCCGACGGGAAACGAAGCCCGGCTTCCCAGGTGTACGCCACGTTGGACCGAAAGCCGAGTCGTCGGCTGAAGCCGGTCTGGGAGCGGCCGCCGCGGAGGGCCCGTAAGAACTCGCTGGAAAGACGTTCGTGGTCCACCGATTCCCGTCTAAAAGAGGTTGATTCGCTGAAGTCGAAACCCGCTCGGATACGCGTACGACGTGAAGCGACCGAGACCAAAGCTCACCGCCGAGACCGGCGCCGACGAGCGAAGCCGATGGACCCCTGCCCGGACCCCCACCGTCGCTTCCTCCCGTCCTTCACCCACCGACCGCCAGGTCGCATCCAGGGGCACCCCGTCGAGGCGAACGTCGGCGCCCACCGGGCGGACGACCGCGAGAAACGACCCGCCGTCGCCGAAGCTCTCCGGAGCCACGAACAGGTAGGTGTCGCCGTACTGCTCGGTCGGGATGAGGGCGGTCATCGAGGGATCGCCCCGCTCCTGACGCGGGGCATCTTCCTGACCCACCATATACGTCACCGCCAGCATCGGGCCGTCCGCATCGATGGCGTGAACCCCGCGAAACGACAGATCGGCATGCTCCAGGGGCCCCAGCGACAAGAGGTCGACACCATCGACCGCCGGATCGAGCCGGACCTCCACCGCTTCTTGACCCGCGACGAGACGAAGGATGTTCCGCCGCCCCGCCTCCGGTGCGTCGAGGGCCTGGGCCACCGCCGTCTTGCCCCAGCTCTCGAGGGGAGGGATCTGCGCCTCCAAATGATCGCACGCGCCGACGTTCGCGGGCACATTCGCGCAGACGTGGCCACCGAAGAGTGCGACCGGTTGGTCCGCGGCGACCCGCGTCCCGGTCAGATCGAAATCGCGGTCCGCACAGAAACAGCTCTCACCCTCGCACGCGTCCGCCCGCGCTTCGGTGCACTCGGGGGGAGTCTGGGGCAAAAGGTGGAGCACCTGCCCACGCAGAAGATCGACGCTGACCGTTTCGCCGGCCGCAGCGTCGAAAAAGAGGCCCGCGCCTTCGGCAGCGACCGGCGCACTCGGCGTGATCTCGACCCGAGTGTCGCGCGTCGCAACCACCGCGAGGTATCCAGGGAGCACTTGAGCCACAGGTGCGTAGGAGACCCCCACATAGTCACCGCTCAGCCCGTGCGCCGGCAAGAGGAGCGTCGCGTCGTTCGAGAAACTAAACCGGCGGTCGGACTCGTATTCGTAGGGATTGAACTGAAAGACAGTGGCCGGAAGGTCGGTCACGACCCGGTAGGCGCCATCTTCTACTGCGAAGCTCGTCATGCCGCGTGCGAGGTTCCAGCGTGATTGGTCATCGACCCAAGGGAGAACAACTGTCTCCACGCGGTCCGGTCCGACGCGGCGCGACGCAACCTGGCGCTCACCACGAAACACCCGCACCTGGAGCTCGGTGTCGTTCGCGTTGGCCACCGCCACTCGAAAATCAAAGGTCGAGAAGTCCAACTCTCCGGGTCCTTCAAGGTTCGCAAGCGGTGCCGCCCAGAACTCGCACCCCACATTGCTCTCGGCGAACGCGGCTTCGCCACACGGGTCGGCACAGACTCCCGCTTCCCCACACATCGCACCGGTCGCCGCGCAATCGCGCACCACTTCCCAACGTCCCTCGCGGTCGCAGCGAGTCGAGACTTCGCCGTCGCAGCGCCACTGCCCGGGGCGACACGTACCGCAGCCGTCGGTGAAACATGCGCCGGGGCAAAGCTCCTCTTGGGTCCGCTCGCCGCTCGGACCGCAGACGTAGCGAAGAAACCCATCGCACACGGCCTGCCCGGGAGTACACATCAAACCGGGGTCATCGGGTTCCGGCATTGGGGTTGGGTCCCCGCCGGTCGTACATCCCACCACGAGAAACCCGAGAAGAAAAAACGCCATGAACAGCCGCGCGCGCATGCCTTCAGGTTGCCCGCTGGCCCGCGGCTGACAATCGCCACATGGCAAAAACTGCCCCTCGGAACTGCGCGACCAGCGTTCATTTCCGCCATATGCACCCCGTGAAAACCCGAAAACTACGGGTTTTCACAAGAGCGTCAATCTAAGGTGTCACGAACGACACTTCCTCGATTGTGCCTCACCACGCGCTAAGCCAAAGACATGACGAAGCGAAGTAGTGGGTATGACAGGACGCGCCGCCTGGTGGTCCTTGGGGTGATGTGGACAGCCGCGTGTGGAGGAGACGATACCTCGCCGGCCGATGCAGGGGTGCAGAGCGACGCTGGCGACGCGGCACGAGATGCAACGCCCGATGGAGACCCGCCGATTCGCACCGACGGCAGTGTCCCAACCGCGTGCGGCGAAGCGGTGGCACCGCCCGCCGATCCCACCGCGGGCGCATGGAACCCCAACCACTACCTCGCCGGAATCGCCGGACCGGTGACTGCGATCGTGGAGGCGGCGCCCGGCGAAGTGGTGATCGGCGGCGAGTTTACGCTCGCGGGAACCGTCGCAGCGAACAATGTCGTCCGCTGGACCGGGAGTGCGTTCGAGGCGATCGGAAACGGCATTCCGACCGGGGTGCGCGATCTCGCGATCGATGGTGCCGGGGATCTCTGGGCGCTTGGCAACCCGTCCTTCGATCCGTTCACCGGCGGCAACAGCTCGCCGCTGTTTCGTTTCGACACCACGATGGGCGACTGGGTACAAATCGCGTCGGCCCAAGAGAGCGCCGAGGCGCTCGCGGTCGACACCAATGGGCAGCTGCTCGTTGCGGGCGCGTTCACTCAGATCGGCGACGCGATGGTGGCAAACCTCGCGCGCTACGACGGCGCCACCTTTGTCGAGGTCGCTCCGGGTACGCCAGGAGGAATCGAGGCGATTCTGCCGGGCGCGGACGAGCTCTGCGTCGGCGGGCTCTTTGACGAGGCAGGCGGCGTATCGAGCCCATCGGTCGCATGCTTTCGAGAAGGGGCGTGGGTCGCACGCGGTCTCCCCGTATCGAACTACATGGTGAGTGCGCTCGCGCGCGACGGCGATGGCGCCCTCATTGCGGGCGGCCACTTCGATTTCGATGACAGCGGTACGGGGAGCGTCGCCCGCTGGACGGGAGATGCATGGGAGATCATCGGAGGCGGCCTTCGACAGCCAGTGGGACCGGGCTACGTCGAAACGATCACCTGGGTCAACGGCCAGCTCTTCGTCGCTGGGCGCTTCATTCGGGCCGGCGAAACGGTCACCGAAGACGTGGCGGTCTGGGACGGAACCACGTGGAATGGCCTTGCCGGCGGCCTTCCCAAGACCACATTCGGCGTCGGGCTTGAAAACGTCAACGTGCACGACAGCGTCGCCACCGATGGATCGATCTACTTCACCGGGCAGTTCTCACGCGCCGGAAACGTGGGGGCGCTCGGGGTGGCTCGCTGGGATGGCGCACAGTGGCGCCCCCTTCGCGAGCCGAACCCCGACTTCATCGGGGGAACGAACGGAAGCGTCTTCGCGATCGCATCGTTTGGAGGCTGTGGCCTGTACGTGGGCGGCAGCTTCACCGCGGCGGGTGACTCTGCTCTATCGAACGTGGCGCTCCTCGATCCGGGGGCCGGCTGGACCGCCCTCGGCGAGGGACTCCCGGACACGGTGTCGACACTCCTCGTGGCGGAACGTCGCGGCCCCGACGACGACCGCGGCGTGCGGGACACTTTCGGTGGCAGCTCAGACGCGATCGTGTTCGCCGGGATGGGCTCCGACATCGGTGAAGACCTCGGCCATCTCGCGGCGTGGAACGGGTCCAGCTGGGCTCGGGTTGGCGAGGGGTTCGCGACGGACCTCGACAACGGAGCCGCGGTCAGCGCGTTGGCCGTCGATGACGCGGGCAACCTCTGGGCCGGCGGCCTCTTCGGCGAAACCACCACTGGGACCGCGGTGCGCAATATCGCGATCTACGATGGGACGTCCTGGGCGCCCGTGGGTGAGGGACTCGACGGTGCGGTTCGCGCGATCGCGATCGCAAGCGACGGAACGGTCTACGCCGGAGGAGAAATGACCGGCGGCGTGGTCATGTGGGACGGCACTGCGTGGAGCCTGGTCGGCGGCGGGCTCGAAGCCGGTGGTTCGGTCTCGGACCTCGCTCTCCGCGATAACGTGCTCTACATCGCCGGTTTCTTCGACGCACTCGCGGACGGCACGAGCGCACCCAACCTGGTGGTCTATGACGGCACCACGCTGTCCGAGCTCTCGCCGCTTCCCGGAGTGCTCGCCAGCGACCTCGAGTGGGTAGGGGACACGCTGATCGTGGCCGGCCTCTTCGACAATCTCGGCGACGGCTTCGAGTCGCACATCCTCCTGTCCTGGAATGGCACGGAGTACGCGGAGTTCCCTGGCCAGCCGGGCGACCTCGTCGAGGACATCGAGTCCTTTGCCGGGGCCCTCTACGTGGGCGGGCTCTTCACCACTGTCGGCGACGAGATCTCCTTGGGAGTCGGATCCTACGACTACTCGGCAACGCCTTGAGCCCGGGAGGGGCAGTTCGCGCAAGTCGGATCACACTCTTGGCGGCTGCGCACGCGGTTGCCGCGGGGTGCCAGGCCGAGGTCCGCGCGGGAGAGCTCGAGCTACGAGTGCCCGAGCAGCTCGTGAGCGTCAACGGTGCTCCGGCGACAGCGTCGGTTCGGGCGGTCCTCGTGCGACCCGGTGAGACGGACATCGAAGTGGCCGCGGCGTGGACGTTGAGCTCGGGACGGGGCGCCACCCTCGAGGCTGACGGCCGCCTCGAAGCACCGCCGCGCGCGCAAGACCTCGAGATCGAAGCTCGATTCGAGTCGGACGAGGGCGAATTGATCGCCACCGCCACGATGCCGGTCATGGTTCGGCGCGACGTCCTCGACGGCCCCGGCTTGAACGGCATCGTCGGACGCTTTGCCGAGGCGGACGAGGTCGACGGTTCACGGGCGTTTCTGACCTCCACGTTCTCGGGGACCCGCGTGCCTGCCAATGTGCGCCCGCTCGCCTTGCGCTGGGAGGGTGGGCAGGTGGGCGATCGGTACCGGCTCCGGGTCACGACTCCTCGGGTCCAGGTCGATCACTATCTTTGGCAGGCCGACGAGGGCACCGCCACCGAAGTCTCTTTGGACGAGGAGAGCTGGTCCCGACTGATCGAGGACGCCCGCGGCGCGACGATCGAAACGCGGGTCGACCGGCTGACCGACGCCGGCCTGGTGATCGGTACCTTTGCCACGATCGAAGTCGCGACCGGTGCTCTCGAAGGGGAGCTCTTCGCCTGGGCGGTTCAGGAAGAACCGGCGCAGTCGTCGCTCGTTCGAATTCCCTTCGGCGCACGCGAGGTCGCCCCCCTTCCCGAGCTTGGAGCCGCCGAATGCACAGGTTGTCACGCCGCAACGTCCGATGGTCGCTCCCTCCTCGTCACGCGGGACCTCACCGAGACGCTCCGGGTCGATCTCGAGACGGGCCGCGTCGACCCGCAGTTTGCCACCCCCCGTCCGCTCGACGCGGCGGCGTTCCTTGGCGACGGATCCGTCGTTGCCAGCGTCCGCGCGTTTTCCGGCAGCCTGCCACCGGCCCCCAGCCAACTCGTGTGGCTCGAACCGGACGGGGCAGTTCGGGCGGCCGCAGGGTTGCCCACGGAGCCTTCGGCCTCTCCCGCCACCGGCGGTGGGTCGCTCTTTTACATCGAGGGGGGCAGCGACCATCCCGCCGGCACCGACGCTCCGACGCGGCTTATCCAGGTGGCCGTCGGAGATGGGTTCGCCGAGCTAGGGGCACCGGAGGTGCTATTGGACGGCGCCGCTCTGACCGGCTCACCCGAGGGAGGATCGACGCTTAGCCGACCCGCGGTCACCCCCGATGGCGACCTCCTCGTGGTGGCTCACGGTACAAACTCCCGGCTGGTTCCGGAAGCCGGGATCGCCCTCTACGCACTCCGGCCCGGGGGGCTCGCGGTTCGGCTCGACCGCGGCATGCCTCCCGACGCCGAGACGCGGGCCGCCTGGCCTACCCTTGCCCTCGACTCGGAAGGCCTTCCGTGGGTCTTCTACTACGCCGAGGAGCCAGAACGACCCCGACGTCTCTTTGGCTCGGCCCTTGCGCTGGACGCCCTCGACGCGGGGACTGACCCATCCTCGCCGCCGTTCGAGGTTCCTTCCCCGGGGACCGCCGGGCAAATGGCCCCCGCGTGGGTCACCCGTTCTCGGCTTGCCACGGGGGACAGGTGCCGCGCCGACGCCGCCTGTGCGAGCGACCGGTGCATTGGCTCGGACGACATTGGCTCGGACGACATTGGCTCGGACGACATCGGCTCGGACGACGTCTGGCAATGCGAATGACGGCAAGAGGCTCCGATTGACGGTCGGAGTTTTCCTTTCTAGCCTTTCACGGTGGCCCAAAGTCCGCTTCCAAAGCTTGGCGACCTCGAGCTCGCGACGCTCGAATATCTCTGGCACGTCGGTGAGGCGGATGTCACCGAAACGCATCGCGCGGTCGGACAAAAACGGGGCATTACTGCGAACACGGTAGGTTCAGCCCTCGAACGCCTCTTCAAGAAGAAGCTCGTGCGGCGCCGAAAAGTCTCACACGCCTTCCGCTACACGGCGGCGCTCGCCCAAGACGAGTTCGCGGCGCGCCGGGTGGTCGAAGCGGCAGGAGGGCTACGCGCCCTTTCGAACTCTGGGCTCCTCGCCGCGTTTGTGGACCTCGTGGCCGACGTCGACGACGAAGCCCTCGACCAGCTCGAGGCGTTGATCGCGGAAAAGCGACGGACAGGTCAGCCATGACGGCTAGCTTCTGGGTGCTCTGCGCAGCGGCGACCGCGATCGTTGCGTGGTCGGTTTCGGGACTCACCGCGGTGGCTCTCGCGGCCTCCCGCACCGCATTCGAACGATTGGCGCCCGCGGCACGGGCCCGTCTTCTCCTGGTCGCGTCGACGCTTCCTCTCATGGTCGCCGGCGCGACCATGACCGCCGCACTCGCCCCGATGCTTGGATGGATCGCCGACCATTGTCACACCACCAACGTCCACGGCCACCCGCACATCTGCGGCCATCACGAGACCATGCTCCCGGCGCTACCCGCGATCACGCTGGCGATTCTCTTTGGCCTTCGGTGCCTCACCGGGGCCATCCGGGTGGGTCACGCGAGCCTTCAAGCGCTTCGCACACGACACTCGCTCGAAGCCAGCGCCGAAGGGCGATTCGGCACCGCCCGCGTCTTGCCCATCGACCAGCCTAGCGCATTCGTGCTGGGGATCTTTCGCCCGGCGCTCTTCGTCACCCGCGGGCTCCTCGATGCGAGCCGTCGTCTGCACGTGCCGACGGTCCTTGCCCACGAGGAGGCCCACCTTCGCCGGGCCGATCCGTTGCGGCGCGTCGTGGCGAGCGTTGCACTCCTTTTCCATCTCCCCGGGGTCGCCGCGGCGCTGGAGCGAGAGCTCGCCCAGGCGCATGAACTCGCCGCCGACGAAGACGCCGCCCGCGTGGTGGGAAGCCGACCGCAGGTCGCCGAGGCGCTGGTGGCACTGGCACGAACTCGGCACGCGGTCCCTCCGGGAGCCCACGCGTTTGGTGCCCGCGATCTCGAGCTTCGGGTGCGCGAGCTGCTCGATGACCGGAAGCGCCCGAACGGTCCGCCGGCCTATGTGCTCGGGCTTCTTTTGCTCGGGCTGTTCATCGCCATCGGAGCGAGCGCCGACGCCATCCACCACGGCGTAGAAATGGCGCTCGGGCTCTTCACGTAGATTCGCGACCGGGAGCGCAACGTGATCACCACCGCCCAGCCCTTCGTCACCAGGAAAATTCCGATTCTGAATCGGACTTTCTTCTTCACGTTTTGGGTCGCGGTCGGGCTCTTTGGGGCCACCGCAGAGGCGCAACCGCTCAACGAAGCCG
This sequence comes from Myxococcota bacterium, assembly GCA_039187775.1. Classification (GTDB taxonomy): domain Bacteria; phylum Myxococcota_A; class Polyangia; order Polyangiales; family JBCCZL01; genus JBCCZL01. The sequence goes on along the minus strand of JBCCZL010000022.1, from coordinate 21,173 downwards.
CAGTCATCGCACAGGCAAGGGCGATCCCTTCGGTCGCCGCCGGCCATGCGCGCGTCGGCGTCGCAGAGGCGCAAGCGATCACGAATACGCTCTACCCCAACCCTACCCTTGCCTGGAATCGGGAGGCGTTCGTCGATGGCGAAGCCGACGACTTCTTTTGGCTCCAGGTTCCCATCGACGTCTCGGGACGTCGGAACGCCCGGGGAGCGATCGCGCGCTCGTCGGCAGCGCTTCTGCGATCGCAGTCCGCGCGGATCGAAAGTCAAACGGTCGTGACCGCGCTCCAGCTCTTCTACGCGGTGCTCGGTCGGCAAGAAGAAGTCCGGATCGCGCAAGAGACCGTGGCGCGGCTCGAAGAGGCGGCGCGAGTCCTCCGACGTCGTTTCGAGGAAGGGACCGCCGCGGGCTACGAACAACATCGGCTCGAGCTCGCCACCGAAGTTGCCCGGAGCCAGCTTCGCCTCGCCGAAGCACAGATGGACGCAGTTCGACGTGAGCTCGCGGCGCGGCTCGGGCTCTCCGAGATCGCGATCCGCGGAACGCTCGCCGTCGCCGCCCGAGATCGGCAGGATCCACTGACCCGGCCGTCGGTGGCGTCGGCTCGGAGCGCGGCCTCCGAGGCACGCGAAGCGGGAAACGGAGCGGCGAGCGCGTGGGTTCCTTCGCTCGCGGTCACGGGAGGGCTTCGGCTCGGTACGGGAGACGAAACGCAGCTCGGCTACGTGGCGGGGGTCTCGCTCAATCTCCCGCTCTTCTCTCGAGGGCAAGGCGTCCGAGCCGCAGCGGCCGCCCAGGCGACGCTCGCGGCAGCGCGCGCTGAGGCCACCGAGCGACAGGCACAGCAGGAGTGGGTTCGCGCCAACGCGTCACTCCGCGCAGCAACCGAGGAGCTCGAGCGATTCATCGAGGCCACCGAAGACCGACTGACTCGCCTCGAACGGGCGGCGGCGACCGGCTACCAGGAGGGGCGCCGGACGATCGTCGAGCTCCTCGACGTTCAGGAAGCGCGGCGCTCGGTGGAGCTTCGACGGCTTTCGCTGCGCCTCATGGCCAAGCTTGCAGAAGTCGCCCTCCGCGCGGCCGAGGGAGAGTTCGAATGAAGCTAGTACCGGCGTTCGGCGGGATACTTGCGTGCTCGCTCCTGGGTGCGTGCGGCCAGGATCACGAAGATGGCCACCAACATCACGATCATGGCGAGCACACCCACGACCATGATGAGCACCACGACCATGGCGAGTCCGGCCACGACCACGGTGAGCACGCCCACGATCATGGCGAGGCCGGCCACGATGACTCCGACGACCACGGCGAGCACGATCATTTGGGCGAGCACGATCATTCGGGCGGGCACTCGGAGGGCCACGACCACCATGCCGAACACCGCCACGGCGAGGGTCCGACGGTTCGCGTCACCGCGTGGGGGGACCGTCTCGAGCTCTTCGCCGAACACCCACCGCTCGTGGCGGGCGAGGAAGTCGAACTCCTCACCCACCTGACCGTCCTGGACGGCTTCGGCGCGCTCGACCGAGCAGAGCTCGAACTCGAGGTCGAAAACGGCTCGTTTAATGCGGGGGAAACGGACCGAGTCCAACCCGGGATCTTTCGCCTCGCGTTCACCCCGCCGGCACCGGGAACCTACCAAGGACGCCTCGTCGTTCGCGGACCGGTTCCCGACACCATCGAAGACCTGGAATTCCGCGTCTTTGCCACGGCCGAGGCCGCAGCGGAGGCCATCTCTCACGGGGGCGACGAAGGCCTCATCGAACTCCTCAAGGAGCAACAATGGGGAGTCCCGTTCGGAACCGAATTCGCGCGTGCCGGAACCGTCGTCGATTCGATCGAAGTCGCCGGCGAGGTGACGACTCCACCCGGAGGCTCGGCCGAGGTCGGCGCCCCGGTCGCCGGACGCATCGTTCCACCCCGCGCCGGCCTTCCGCTCCCCGGAACCGCGGTTCGTCGCGGCGAACTTCTCGCGTCGCTGGCACCCGCCCCCGCGTCCCCCGAAGGCGCAGCCCGCGCCCGCCTCGCGGTGGTCGAAGCCGAGGCACGGGCGGCCGCGGCTGAATCCGCGCTTGGCCGGGCCGAGCGGCTGATCGCCGACGAGGCGATTTCGCAGCGCGAGTTCGACGACGCCACCCGCGAAGCGCGGGTCGCAACCGAAGCGGTCCGGGCCGCCAATCGAGCGGCCGCGCTCTTTTCCGGTTCGGGGCGCGCGGGGTCGTTTCGGCTGACCGCGCCGGTCGACGGCGTCCTGACCCACGTCGAAGCGACCCCGGGTTCTTCCGTTGCGCAGGGCGACGTGCTGTTTCGCATCGTCGCTCCGAACGAACTCTGGATCCGCGCACGGATTCCCGAACAAGACGCTGCACGCCTTCGGCCCGAGCAGAACGCCCACTACCAGGTCGCGGGCCTCGACGCCTGGCGGCCGATCGAGCTCGGCGAGGGTGGCGCCTCCGTCGTCACGGTGGGCCGAGTCGTCGACCCGGTATCCCGCACCGTCGACCTGGTCTACTCACTGTCCGATCCCGATCCCGCGCTTCGCGTCGGCGGGCTCGTCCGGGTCCAGGTTCCCGCCGGCGACGCCTTCACCGGCGTCGTCGTCCCGGAGTCGGCGATCGTGCGAGATGAGGGCCGACAAGTCGTCTATCTGCAGGTCGACGGCGAGCATTTTCGAGAGCAGGTGGTGCGAGTCGGGCCGCGCGGCGGTGACGCGGTCGGCATTCGGAGCGGTATCGAGGTCGGCAATCGAGTGGTCACCGAGGGCGCCAATCTCGTGCGCCTTGCCGATCGGGGAAGCTCGACGGAAGCCCACGGGCACGTTCACTGAGCCCGAGCAGGCGCGATGATCGAACGGCTCCTCCGCTTCTCCCTGGGCCACCGCGCACTGGTGCTCTCTGCGGCGGCGGGGCTTTGTGTGCTCGGCGCGTTTCGCGCATCCGAGATGCCGGTCGATGTGTTTCCCGACCTCACCGCCCCGCGGGTGACCATCGTCACCGAATCGACCGGCCTCGCGTCCGAAGAGGTGGAGCGCCTGGTCACGTTTCCGATCGAAGCGGCGGTGAACGGCACCGCGGGGGTTCGCCGGGTTCGGTCCGCATCGGCGCCGGGCATCTCGTTGGTATGGGTCGAGTTCGACTGGGACACGAGCCAACCGATCGCCCGACAGCGCGTGACCGAGCGGCTCCAGAGCATCCGCGGAAGCCTCCCCCGCGAGGCCAGTGCGCCGCTCCTTGCGCCCGCCTCGTCGGTGATGGGCGAGATCGCGTTTGTCGCCCTCCAAAGCTCTGAACGCACCGACCTGGAGGTCCGCCGGGTCACTGACGTGGAGGTTCGACCCCGCCTCCTCGCCGTCGAAGGAGTGTCACAGGTCGTGCCGATCGGCGGAGAAGTAAAACAGTACCAAGTGCTGATCGACAGTCACCGGATTGAGCGCTACCAGCTCGAGCTCCACGATGTGTCGAACGCCCTTCGCGAGGGCAACCGAAACGCTCCCGGAGGCTACCTCGTCGAGCGCGGGCAGGAGTCGGTGGTTCGGGTCGTCGGGCGGGCCCAGTCGGAAACCGACCTCGGCGCGGTGGTGGTCACGATGCGTGATGGGGTGCCGATCCGGGTTCGGGACGTCGCCGAGGTGGTGGTCGGCCCAGCGGTGGCGCGGGGCGCCGGGAGCTATGGCGGCGAGTCGGCGATCGTCTTGAGCATCGTCAAGCAACCCGACGCGGACACGCTCTCCACCACCCGACGCGTGGACCGCGCGCTCGACCGAATCGGCCAGGACCTCCGCCCACAGGGAATCGAATTACGGCGAGACATCTTTCGCCAACAGGATTTCATCGACCGGGCGATCGAAAACCTGATTCAGGTCCTGCGCGACGGCGCAATCCTCGTCATCGTCGTCCTCTTTATCTTCCTCTGGAGCCCTCGGCCAACCGCGATCAGCGTCGTCGCGATCCCCTTATCTCTGCTTAGCGCAGTTCTCGCCCTCGATGTTGCCGGCTTCCGCATCGACACCATGACCCTCGGAGGCCTCGCGATCGCGATCGGCGAACTGGTCGACGATGCGATCGTCGATGTCGAAAATGTCGCGCGCCGACTTCGGGAGCGGGCGTCTCTTCCTCCAGCAGCCCGCGACCCGGTCATGACCACGGTGTTTCGCGCGTCGCTCGAGGTTCGCTCGGCGATCGTCAGCGCCACCGTGGTGCTGATGCTCGTGTTTCTACCGCTCCTGTTTCTTCCGGGCCTCGAAGGGCGACTCCTTCGCCCGCTGGCGGTGAGCTATCTGATCGCGATCTTCTCGTCGTTGGTCGTGGCGGTCACCGTCACGCCGGTGCTCTGTAGCATCTTCCTTCCGAAAGCCATCTCCACCCGCGCCGAAGAAACCGGCGAGGGGAAGGCCAGCGTTCGCGAGCCCCCGGTTCTTCGCCTTCTCTCTCGGGCTTATCGGCCAGTCCTCGCGTTCGCGCTTCGGCGAAGCTGGCTCATGGTCGCTCTCGCCGCGACGGTCATCGTCGCCGGCGCGGCCGGATTCATGGGTTTTGGACGGTCGTTTCTTCCCGAGTTCAACGAAGGGAGCCTGACCATCCATATGGTGCTCCCTCCGGGTACGTCGCTGTCGCAAAGCGACGCGCTCGGAACGATGGCCGAGCGAACCCTTCTTCAGGATCCGGCGGTGCTTTCGGTCGGGCGCAGGACGGGCCGCGCGGAGCGCGACGAGCACGTGCAGGGCGTGGAGTCGAGCGAGATCGAAGTTCGACTTAGTCCCGAGGACGAACGAACCAAAGAGCAGCTCTTCAGCGACATTCGCGAGCGCCTTCGCGTGGTTCCTGGCCAGTTCACCCTCGGCCAGCCGATCTCCCACCGCATCGAGCATATGATCTCCGGCCAACGCTCGGCCCTGTCGATCAAGGTGTTCGGAGCGGACCTTCGAACCCTCAGGCAAACCGCCGCTGCGGTCGAGTCGGCGATCAAAGGTACTCCTGGCTTGGTGGACCTCCGTGTCGAACAAGTGGTCGACATTCCCCAGCTCGCGGTTCGAGTCGATGCTCAAGCCGCGTCCAACTATGGTTTCTCCCCCGGAGCCGCGGCCTCGGCGGTGGGCACCGCGTTCTGGGGAAACGTCGCGACCACCGTGTACGAGGACGGCACCGCCACCGATGTGGTCGTCCGCTACCCCGGCGACGTCCTCACCAGTCGACAACACGCCGAGCGCGCCCGGGTGCCAACCCCGACCGGCGCCCTCGTGTCGGTGACCGCGATCGCCGAGGTTGAAGAGACGAGCGGGCCGAACTACATCCTCCGAGAAAATGTCCAGCGACGCCTCGTGGTCACCGCCAACGTCGCGGGTCGCGATGCGCGCAGCGTCTACGACGAGGTCCGCCGGCGCGTCGACGAGCAAGTGGAGCGGCCGGAGGGCGTTCACATCGAGTACGCGGGGCAGTTCGAACGCGAGGAAGCCACCAGCCAGACGCTCCTCCTCTACGGAGTGCTGGTGCTTCTCGCGATCGGGTTTGTGGTGGGCGCCACCATCCGCAGCGTCAGGCGAACCTTGATCGTGCTCGTGAATCTCCCCTTAGCTATCGCGGGGGGCGTCGTCGGGGTCTACCTCGCGGGCGGCGTGCTCTCGGTCGCGACGACGATCGGGTTCATCACGCTCTTCGGCATCGCCACCCGCAACGGCATCTTGCTCGCGACCCGCGCCCGAGACCTCGAGCTTGAAGGGGCCGAGCGAGAGCCCGCGGTCGCCCGAGCGGCGCGAGAACGCCTGGCTCCCATCCTCATGACCGCGGTGACCGCAGCCCTCGGCCTCCTGCCGCTCGGCCTGGCACTCGGCGAGCCGGGAAGCGAAATCCAAGCGCCAATGGCGCTGGTCATTCTCACCGGCATCATCAGCTCCACCGCGCTCAATATGCTGGTCGTCCCCACCCTCCTCGCCCGATGGGGTGGGCCTCCGGCAGGGGAGTAGCGTTGCGTAACCGCCAAGCTACTCGGCGCACTCCGACGAATAACGGAGAAAGTACGCCTGGCCTTCGTCGATCCAGCTGAGTCCATGCTCGCCGGGCTCGAGGGTGTGGATCGCGGGAGCACGGGCTTCGGTCGCCGAGGCCACGACCTCCGCCTCGGAGATGTCGGTCGCGAGCGCTGCTGTGGGAGTAACTCCGATGAGGGAGATGCCAGACCCGGCGAGGACAAGGGTGTAGGCCTGACCGTCCCAATCGATCGCGGCATCGAGACCGGCGGACTCGATCGCCAGTGGCTCTTCGCCTTCGATGAGTAGTCGGAGCCGATCGTGGTCGCCTTCCACGAACACTCCTGCATGGCGGCCAGCGCGATAGGACCGCGGAACGAGCCGGCTTCCCCCCCGAACGTCGAAGCGAGGCGGATCCCAGACCAGGCTCATGGGGTCTTCGGCAAAACCGCCATCGACGCTCATCCCCCAGAGCTGGCGACTTCCGCGGAGCGCACCGGCGATCAGAAAGTCCTCACCGTCGAACGCAAACTCGTTGGCATGCGGGAGCGCGACGTGGAACGGCCGGTCCGTACTTCCCCGCCCGGCAAGCACCGCCACCGCGTTCTCCGACGCTTCGTCGGTCACCTGCGCGGAGCGAAAGTACCGCTCCCCCACCGCGACCATCTCTTGCCCCTGGCGCGCGAAGTTCGAGTCGTAGACTTCGAGAATCACGCCGTCGTTGGTCGCGCGCACGATTTCGATGCCCCGCGATGTGGCAAAGAGCTCCGGCGGGTCGATCCGATTCAGAACCGGCTCGGGCTCGATGATCTCGAGAGTGGCCGAAGCGACCACCCCGGCGCCGCCGATGCGCCGAAGCTCGAACCCGTCGGGGCCCATGAACCCGGCCACAAAACCGGCATCGGTCGCGACGAGATCCATGCCAAACCGCGGCTCCGCCGGTCCCAGTCCGACGGGCTCCGCCGGGCAGGTGGGATTCAATCCCGGGTCCACCGCCCCCGGGTCCACGGCGCCCGGGTCTTCGTCGGAATGCGAACGTCCGCAGGCCGCAACGAGCAAACCCGCAATAAGAAAAGAAAAATGCTTCATGGGTCCATGGTGCGCCGCGCGTGCTTAATCGCCCACTTAATACGCTTTTTCATGGTTCTTTGGGTCACCAGGCTGAAACGTCGGAGTTCAGCCCCCCCGGTGAATAGTGCTACACCTTTCGCGCCGGACCCTCTTGGTGCTGCGCTGCCCTCGGGCAGACGCGCCAGCATCACACCGCAGAGCCGAGCCATGCTGCCATTCGTTCCTTACCCGAAGATCGTCGATCGCGTTGCCGCCTGGGGTGGTGATGAGGCCGCCGTGCGCCTCCGGGAAAAGCACCGCTGGGTCGCCACCGAGAAGCTCCACGGGGCCAATCTCTGCATCCGAGTGGCCGCGTCGGGAGTTCGAGTGGGCAAGCGCCGGGGATGGCTGGCCGACAACGACGACTTCTTCGACTATCGAAGCGCCGTCGGTGCGCTCCTTCCCGAGCTTCAGTACCTTCGTCGAAGCTGTCTAAGTTCCCGAACGGCAGAGCATGAGGCCATTCGCGTCTACGGCGAGCTTGTGGGCGGAGCCTATCCCCACCCGGAAGTCTTCGAAGTTCCGGGGGTGCACGCAGTTCAGACCGGGGTTCACTATTGCCCCGATATCCGATTCGTGGCGTTTGACGTCGCCCTCGAGATGCCGACCGAGCTTGTCTTTCTTCCGTTCAACGACGCGGAGGCGGCGCTTCGGGACGCCGGCGTTCCGGTGGTCCCTCGTCTCGGAGTGGGACGTTTCTCTGACCTTCTCGCGCTTCCCGTCGAGTTTGCCACCCACCTGCCGAACGTGTTTGGACTCCCGCCGCTCGAGGAGAACTTTGCGGAAGGGCTCGTCATCCGTCCGTGGAAGCGCGCCGCCGATGCGCCGATCGCCCATCGCATGATGCTGAAGCGGAAGACTCCGCGCTTCTCCGAATCTGGGTTTCACGAGGCGATCGCTTGGGCTTTGCCGAAGGAACCGGACGCGCTCGACCAAGCCGAGCAGATCGGGCTAGGACTGCTCACAGACGCGCGCTGGGCGAATGCGATGAGCAAGGTGGGACCGGCTACCGACAAGAACCGGGAACCGATCGTTGTCGAGCTCATGGCCGACCTCCGGGCAACGCTTGAAGCCGACCACGGCCGCCTGATTCTCTCGATCCCCGAGGACGATCGAGCACTGCTCTGGGCGAGCCTCGAAGACCAGGCGCGCGCGATGACCACCGCCCAGCTTCGAGCCCTCCGCGATCCGGTGCTCGATCCGGCGCGCTATCGCACCAAACTTGCGCTCGCGTTCATTCGCGGCCGCCGTCCCCGGGATGCGGCGACTCTCACCGATCCCGACGCCCTCGTCCGCCTCGGTCGAAAACAGGAGCTCTCGCTCCACAAGTTCAAGATCAAAACGGGACCTCCGCGGGTCACTCGAGTGCTGTCTGAGCTTCGGGGAATCGACCCCCGGTCGCTTCTCGATATCGGTCCGGGCCGCGGCGCGTTTCTCTGGCCGCTCCTCGACGCGTTTCCCGAACTCCCGGTCACCGCCGTCGACACGCTCGCCCACCGGGTCCGCGACATCGCGGCAGTGCAGGCCGGTGGCATTGCCCGAGTCACTGCGCTCGAAGGGGATGTCGCAGCCCTACCCTTCGAAGACGATGCGTTCGATGTCGTGACCGTTCTCGAGGTCCTCGAACACCTCGAGGATCCCGCGCCGGCGGCCAGGGAAGTCCTCCGCGTCGCCGCGCGGACGGTGGTCGCCAGCGTGCCGTCGCAAGAGGACGACAATCCGGAGCATCTTCGGCTATTCACCCACGCGTCGCTCGAAGCGCTATTCATCGATGCGGGCGCATCCCGCGTGCGAATCGATCATGTCCGTGGCCATAGGGTCGCGGTAATTCAGTAGTTCGCGGTTTCCCCATGCCCCCGATCCTGAAATACCCGCGCACGCGACACATCGAAGGCTCGAAGCTCCAGCCCGGCGATGATGATCTTTCGCAAGTGCGAATGGCCGAGCTGATCGATAAGCCTCTGGTCATCGAAGAGAAGCTCGACGGCGCCAACTCGGCGGTGTCCTTCGGTGCCGACGGGGAGCTCCTTCTTCAAAGTCGGGGCCACTATCTCGTCGGAGGCGCGCGGGAAAAGCACTTCGCGCCGCTCAAGACCTGGGCGGCGACCCATCGCCGAGTCCTCGCCGCGGTGCTCACCGACCGCTACATCATGTACGGCGAGTGGCTCTACGCGAAGCACACGGTGTTCTACGACGCCCTCCCGCACTGGTTTCTCGAGTTCGACTGCTGGGACCGGAAAGAGGAGATCTTTCTCTCCACCGATCGACGTCGCGCGTTGCTCGAAGGGGCGCCGGTGCGATCGGTGCCGGTGATTCACAGGGGCCCCGGCAAAGACGTGGCGAGCCTTCGACGCCTTATCGGGCCATCGCTTTACAAGAGCCCGCACTGGAGAGAACGCCTCCGAAGCGCCGCGGACGATGGGGGGCCTCGACGTCGCGCGGGTGCTCCGTCAGACCGATCCCGAAGACCGAAGCGAAGGCCTGTACATCAAGCACGAAGCCGAGGGGCGAGTCCTCGGGCGCTACAAGTTCATTCGCCCGACATTTCTTCAGTCCGTCGAGGCATCGGATAGCCACTGGCTGAATCGCCCGATCGTCGAAAACGGCCTCGCACCCGGCGTGGACATCTTTGCACCATGAGCCTCGACGAACTATTTTTGCTGCCGGGCCCCCCCGGATGGACGGTGGATTGGAGAGGCCTCGACGAGCGCTACGAATGGATCCGCGCGATGCGCGGCGTTCCTCAAGATCCGGTGTGGCACGCCGAAGGCGACGTCTGGATTCACAGCATGCTCGTGTGCGAAGCGCTGGCGGCATCGGAAGGGTTTCGCAAGCTCGACAAACGGCGCCGCCGCGTCTGCTGGCTCGGCGCGTTGTTTCACGACATTGCCAAGCCGTATTCGACGCAAGAGGAAGAGGGGCGGATTCGCTCCCGGTACCACTCGCCTCGGGGGGCGTTGGACGCTCGACGGATCCTCTTTCGCGCCGGTCTCGACCGGGCCAGCCGGGAAGAAGTGGCAGGCATCGTCCGGCACCATCAGCTCCCTTTTCATGCCCTCGGCGAGGAGTCCGGTGAACGCCGAACGAGCGCGGCGAGCATGCGCTGTCGAATCGCGGACCTGGTCCTCGTCGCTGAAGCGGACATGCGAGGTCGAAGCTGTCCCGATCAGAGCGAGAAACTCGAACAGCTGGAGATGTTCTCGGAGTTTGCCGACGAACTTCAATGTTTGAACGGGCCTCGGCCGTTTCCGAGCGACCACACGCGCTTCCTCTACTTTCGAGGCAAGCGGCCACCGGCACCGGAGGCGTTCGATGACAGTCGTTCGACCGTCCGGTTGTTGAGCGGCCTCCCCGGAGCGGGGAAGTCGAGCTGGCGCCGCACCAATCACCCCGACCTTCCGGTGGTGTGCCTCGACGACCTTCGGCGCGAGCTCGACGTCGACCCCACCGACAACCAGGGCCGCGTGCGCCAGGCCGCTAAAGAACGTGCCCGCACATTCCTGCGAACCCACCAGGACTTTGTCTGGGACGCCACCAATCTCGACGCAGACCGGCGACGAAAGCTTGTCGATCTCTTTGTCGACTACCGAGCCCGGGTTCAAATCGTCAGCGTCGAGACGAGCTATCCGACGCTGCTCCGCGACAACCGTGCGCGGCCATCGCCGGTGCCGGACGCGGCGATCGAAGGAATGCTCCGCCGCTGGACCGCCCCCGACGCCACCGAAGCACACCGCGTCGAAATATTCGACCGGTAGGCACCGCGTTTTGCATATTGCGTGACCTCTCAGGTTGGCGATGCATCCGCTAAGCTCGGGCCGCATGAGCGAGAGGGTGGAACGGGCGGCGGCTCTTGAAGCCGCAGGCGACCTCGACGGCGCGATCGCGGAGTGGGCCGCCTTTGTTGCTGAAGCACCGGACAACATCGGCGGCTGGAGCTCCAAGGGCCTCTGCCACGAGCGGCGCGGCGAGTTTGACCAAGCGCTTCAGTGCTTTCAGCGCTCCATCGCGATTCGGCCGACGTACGTGGATCACTACAACGCCGGAAACATGCTGCTTCAGCTCCGAGAGCCTCGCCGGGCGCTCGACGAATACGCGGCCACGCTCCGCCTCAACCCGGATTATGCCGAGGCTCACGTGAACCAGGGCATCGCGCTCACGCAGCTCGGGCAGCGAAAGGAAGCCGAGCTCGCGTTTCAACGGGCGATCGACCAGCAGCCCGAGCTCACCAACGCGTGGCGGTGCCTGGGCATTCTGCATCGCGATGGTCGCGAACTGGCGGAGGCAGAGGCGGCGCATCGGCGCCTCACCGAGCTCGCTCCTGAAGATCCCCACGCCTGGTTAGACCTCGGCTGGACCCTGGCCACGCTACCCGCAGACGGCACTATGGACCCGGGTCCCCACGGCCGCGACCGGCGTGCCTGCGCCGCCTTTGAGGAGGCGATTCGGCTTCAGCCGACCTTTCGAGCCGCATGGATCGGCAAAGGAAACGTGCTCATTCGTCTCGCCCACGCGGCCCAGTCGACCGAGCGGGCGGCCACCGCGGCGCGAATGACCCCGTGGCTTCGCTTCGATGAGGTGCTCGGTGAGATCAGCACCTTTGTCGACGCCGGCCTCGAGCACTTCCCCGACGATCAAGAGCTCCTCGACCTTCGTACCGAAGCCTTCGAGCTCCGCTGAAAGTCACCGCGTCCAGCGTCGTTGGGACGTGGTAGCGTGGAGCCGTGCGCGATCTCGACCGCTATCTTGGGGGCTGCTTCTTCTTTGCGATGGCGATCATCTTCGCGGGCGTTGCGGTTCTGTTCGCGGTGTTGGTCGTGTCTCCACTCGAGATGCATCCGGTGTTTGCGGTGCTGGGCTGCGTGTTCGTGGTGATCATTGGCGGCGCGGTGTCGGTGGCGCTTCTGATTCGACAGAAGCAGCGCAATCGAGACGAGAGGGTGGTGGATTTTCTCTCCGCGCTCCAAGCTCAGCTCGGGGGCTCGCTCCTGCTCTCCACCTTCCTCTCGCCGTTTTCCCAACCGCGACTGCGAACCACGTTCGAGGGTGCGCCGCTCGAAGTGCGGCTCTTTGCGATCCGTCGAACGCCGCTCTCCGGACTTATCGCGTCCTACGCGGAAACCGAACACGCCCAGCTTGCCCTCGGCGGCTGGGGGTGGAACTGGCAGCTTGCGCTGTACTGGGGGCGGCCCACGCCGTTTAAGTTCCATGCGGTCACCCGGACCAAGATCGCCACCCTCGGGGCGGGCCTGATGAAGCTCCGGGAAGTTCGCACCGGCGACGCGGAGTTCGATCAGCGGTTTTCGGCGCTCACCAACGGCCCGGAGCCACTTCCGCCGTCTCTCCAGGAACTCACGTTCGCTCACACCCTTGGACAGCTGCTCTCCGTCAACGCGCCGCTCGTGGGCACGGTGGTCCTGGGGCCGGCGAGCACCTGGAGCCCCGGGGCTTACTTTCAGACTCCGATGAGCGATCAGGTCACCCCGGAGCGCGTGTATTGGGTGCTCGACCGGTTGTCCTGGCTGGTCAACCGGTTCACCGTGGGCGAGCCGAACTACCGCACGGCCGCGCCACGACCGTAGCTCGGTCAAAGCGAGCGCTAGATGTTGGCGCCCACCCGGACACCGAGAGACCACCACCCGTTGTCGTCAAAGGCGAAGCCGAGGGGTTCGTCGAGAGCCAATCCAAAGGTCCCCATCACAAAGCCTGCCCCAAAGTTGCCGCGAACAAAGAGCTCCATCGAGCTTTGGAATCGGTCTTCTTCACCCGTGCGGCCGTTCGGACTGCCGCCCACGAAACCAACCGCCACGAGGCGAAGACCCGAAGAAAACTGGGGTACCGGTCGTACGCCGAACATCCCGGTCACCTCGATGGCAGTGATGGTGTCTCGGGCCTCTGTGTCTTCGATCGGAGTCAAGATCCCGACGTCGAGGGTTCCTTCCGCCATCAGGATTCTGGCGAAGTGCGCCCGCAGCTTGGCACGAAGCGGCAGGATCGTCAGGGTCTCAGGAACATAGAGGCCCACATTGCGAAAAAATCGGATCGCCTGCGCCGACCCGTAGGTGATGCCTATCTCCAGGGCCTCCGCCAGGTCGAGGTCATCGGGAAGGAGCGCGGTGGGCAGATTCACTCCGCCGCCGACCGAGAACGTGATTTCGTCGATGGTTCGCTGGTAGGCCGCGCCGAGAAACACGTTGCTCGCTCGTGCATCACTCTGGGCGTCGATGCCGTCCCCGGTCTGCAAGGCGATGGGAACGGCAAACTCTGCCGAAATCATCAGCGTCTCGGTGACAAGAAAATCCGCGCCGATCGACGGAAGGAACACATCGAGGCTCAGATCGCTGCCCCCGGGGGTCGTCGCGAGGGTTTGCCGGTGATAGCGGAAGTCGATGTAAAACTGGCTTCCCGTTTCACGGCGTCGTGCCGAGCGCTCGCGCACGCTCGTCAACCGGACATTGCTCTCCTGAGCCTCTTCCTCGAGGTCACCGCCATCCTCAGCAGCCTCCCAGTCGTTGATTTGTGCGGCGGCGGTGCCAGGTCCCATCAAGCCCGCAAGGGCAACACACAGGAGGAACCGGCGCTGGCTCCGCGAGGGCATCAAACGGATCGGCATAGACACTAGCCTCCAAAGAATGTCGTCGACGGACAAGTTTCTCGAGTATTCAAAATATTCGGGCCCGAGACGATTATCCGCGCTCGGGCCGGATCCCCCGCCACAGGATGTCCACCATCGCGCTTGCACGGGACTCGGTCGCCGGAGAACCAACGAGAACCTCATGGACCACCAGGCTGTGGACCACTGCGATAATCGTGGTCGCCATCGCATCGCACGGTGCATCCGCCACTTCGCCACGGTGGCGGAGCGTTCGAAGCCGGTCGGCGAGGCCTCGGTGGAGACGCTCCGCCAGAAGGTGACGGTGGGCCTCATCCAGGTGCGCGACATCAAAGGCAGGGTGGGCCGAAAGCTGGAGCACCGCAGGCATCAGAGCACGAAAATGGCGGAGCAACCGACCGACGACCTCTTCTAGGTAGCGCCGCGCATCCTCCGAGGGCGCGCCGAGGACGCCATCGATATCCGGCGCCTCGGGAATCATCGCCGCAAAGAAGAGCTGCTCCTTCGAGCCAAAGCGCTGAAACAGCACCGCCTGAGATACGCCCGCGGCTTTGGCAATTGCTCGAGTTGACCCCGCGTGGCCCTCCCGCTGAAAAACCGCGCGGGCGGCCGACAGGAGCTCTTCGTCAGTCACGGTCTTTGGTCGTGGCACCCTACGCCTCGCTCGGAACGAGCGAAGCTACTCGTATCCGATCAGGTCACGAACGGGAAGGGCGATCGCCTTCCGGGTAGGCAACCAACATGCGATCCAGGTTCCCGCCGCTGCCGCGACCATCCAGGCCACCACTCCAAGTATCGAGATCTCGAAGGGCAATGCCACGTGAAGGCCGTGCTCGCCGACGAGCGTAGCCACCCCGAAGGTCAGCGGTACCATGAGAACGCAGGCCGCCAACGCACCGACAACCGTCATGAGCGCGGCCTCCAGCAGCAAGAGATCTCCAATCTGCTCGGGGCTCGCTCCCAGAGACCGAAGGGTCCCGAGTTCCCGAAACCGCTCAACGATTCCCAGGCTCAATGTGGTGCCCAAACCGATGACTCCGATCGTGAAGGCCGCCGCTCCCAGGAGGAGGAGCACGACCAGAATGAGCAGAAAATGGTCGACCATCGTACGTCGAAGCTCGTCGCGACTCATCGCGTAGGCGGGAAAGTGCCCATCCGCGATCAGTGCATTTTCAAGCTCCCGCATGACCCGTGCCGACGATTCGCTCCGCACTCGGACGCCCCCGGCGGTTCCGCCTCGGCCCACAAGCTCGACCATCCCGGCAGGATGGAGATACGCGGTCGGTGGGGCGATTTCTTCCACGACACCTACGACCGTCACAGCGACTCGGGTCTCCCGGTGCCGGAGGCCGGTGTCCGCGCCAAGAACCAGCGCCGGTTCCACGGCGAGCAGTTGGCGGTTGACCACGATCTCCCCAGCGCGACGAGGCGCTCGACCATCCACGAGCCGCGCGCCGGCATGAAGCCCAGGGATCGGCGGCGCGAGGATGCCGTAACGACCCGCCACCACCGGCAATCGCTCATCCTCGCTGTTCGGCGCTTCGACCCCCGCGAGGACCGCACCCCACACCTCGACATCGTCGACGCCGGGCAGCGCCCTGGTCACCCGCTCGAGGACCAAAGGACGGGTGGGGCGAAGCAGGCGGACCTCCAGATCATCGCGACGCGCCTCGAGCGACCGGTCGACCGCCGAGATGAGCGACTCGTACACGTTCGTGGCGGTCATCACCATGGCTCCAGCGACCGCCAACGACCCGATGGTGAGCAACGTGCGAAGGGGGCGCCGGAGCGCATTTCGGAATGCGAGTGCAACCGCGAGGCTCGGGAGCCGGTGAGGAGTCTTGGCGCCTTCATCGAGGGGCGCCTCCGAGAGGGCCTCGCGAACTGTGCTTCCAAGCGCACGCCACACCGGAATCGCGGCGGCTCCGAGCGGAACGAGGACCGCCGCCAGTCCGACGCCCACCCCCACGTGGAGCGGTACGGCGAAGCTCGCAGGGCGAAGGTTCATTTGCTCGGAGGCAAATCCCGCGAACTCCACGCCCATGAAGCCCCCCAGAATCACGCCGGCGCAGGACGCGGAACCCGCGATGAGGAGCACTCGAACGAGGTACACGAGGCTGATCCGCGGACGGCTTCCCCCCATCGTTTTCATGATTCCGATCTGCGGGCGTTCACGACCCACGTCGGCGGCCGTTAAGTTCGCCACGAGGACCGCTCCGAGAAACAGCGATAGGGCACTCAAGAGCTGAAGGAGTAGAAGAACCGTCCCCATGTGTTCCGCGTGAGGATGAACGCGTGCCGGGATCTCGATTCTTGTGACCGGACGTGCCTCTTGCGCGAACACCGCGGCGACACGACGCGCGACCGCCTTCGCCGTCGCGCGATCGCCGTCCACGTCGATACGAAGTTGATCGAGCGCAGACGAGATTCCAAGCGCGGCAAGGGTCGACCGGTCAACGTAGAGATAGCCGACATTGTCCTGCCAACCCGGCGCCTGACCGGGGTCGTGGGCGATTGCGTCGACCACGAGTTCACAAGCCTCCGACTGACCTGGGACGCGCAGAGTTACCCGATCGCCTGGGGCCTCGACGCCAAGGACCGAAAGCCCCGACCGCTCCGCAACCACGCCCCCAGCGGTTGGTTCTCCACTTTCGATAAAAACCTTGGACACCTCCTGGCTCGTAAGGTCGCGAAGGCCGAAGAGCTGCACCGACCGGAAGCCCTGCTCCCCCAGCTCTGCCCGAGCGCGGATCGATCGTCCGGCATCCGCTCCGTCAACTCCATCAACCGCGCGGACCTTCGCAAGGAGCGCGTCGGACACGTCGTCGGTGAATACAACGATTGCCGCAGGCTGAGCGCTCCAGTAGCTCGTATGGATCTCGCGCTCGAGGATGGCCTGCGCAGCGAATGTGGCCATGACTCCGGAGGCTCCCACCGCCAAGGCCACCCAGAGGAGGCTGCTCTTTGCGCGCTGATGCCGGAGGTCAGCGAGCGCTTTTCGAAACGCGATCTTCATCGAGCGCTCTCTCCGCTACGCCAAAGCTGCGGGCTCTTTCACCGAAGCCAAGCGGCCATCCTCGAGTTGGAGACGTACCGCTGCTTCGTCGGCCACCGCGGGGTCATGCGTAACGACGACCACAGTCACGTCGTCGTCGACCAGTTGGCGGAAGAGTTCGACGATCTGACGTCCGCTCTTGGAGTCCAGGTTGCCAGTGGGCTCGTCGGCGACGAGAATCGACGGCCGGTTGGCCAGGGCGCGGGCGATCGCGGCTCGCTGCTGCTGTCCTCCGGAAAGCGCCGCGGGGAGTTTGTCCGCTTGATCCAAGACGCCGACCCGCTCGAGGAGGTCGGCACTTCGAGCGTGTCGGTCCGCCCTGGCAATCGAGCGGCCAAACTCCATCGCAAGAAGAACATTCTCGCGAACCGTCAGCGTCGGAAGGAGCTGGAAGAACTGAAACACAATCCCCACATTCGCCCCGCGCCAGCGTGCGAGCGTGGTTTCATCGAGATCGTCAATCCGCTCTCCGGCGACTTCGACTTCCCCTGAGGTGGGCCGATCGAGCCCCGCCATGAGATGAAGGAGCGTCGACTTACCGCTTCCCGACCGCCCAATCACCGCAGTGAACTGGCCTGGCGCAATGGCGAACGAGACGTCGGTCAACGCCGGAAATGGCATCCGATTCGGGCGGGGAAAGCTGCGAGAGACTTGCCGAAATGCGATGAGTGCCACCTGTCCTCCATTTATAATCGATCGAATGATTATTTATCTGATCATTTCAACGCTTCTGTCCAACAATTTATGTTCGTCGATTATTTTTGGACGCCAATCCGACGCGTAGACCTCACTTCATCGCCAGCCAATCAGCTCTCTTTCCGGTAGGATTTGCGCATATGCGACCGGCGGGAGCGCTCGCTTGCCTCTGTCTCTTGATCTCGGCCTGCGGCGGCGAGGACGATCTCGCGTGGGAGCTGACCTTTACTTCTGCGGCCCTCAAGAACGAGGTGTTTCAGGTCGACGCACGGATTCATGAAAACGGCTGCGGCGGAGCGGTGGTGTGGAGCACGCTGTTCGCTCCTGGCGACGGCCAGGCCGAACTTCCTCCGGTCCTCGAGGACGGTTCGTACTGCTTCAGCGCCACCGCGCGCAACACGAGCTGCCAAGTCTACGCCCAAGGCGAAACGACCATCGAACTTCCGGGTGCCGAGCTCGTAGTGGTGGAGCTTGGCGAGCTCGCCAGCCGCGTCGAACTGTGCGAAGCGGCGATGCCGTGCAACGGGATGGGAAACTGCGCTCCGCCCGCGGGCTGTGCCCCGGGCACCGCGGACTGCGATGCCAACATGGTCAACGGATGCGAGGTCGATCTCGACACCCGCGAAAACTGCGGAGGCTGTGGGGTGCAGTGTGGTGTCGCCGAGAGTTGTTGCAACGGGATCCAATGCTGCGTGACGGGGACCTGCGGGTTCACATGTCCGTAACGGGCCGGTTGGCCTGGGCGCTCTTGGCGCCGGCAGGGCTGCTGTGGGCCGGCGAAGCGCTGGCGCAGTCTCCGCTCGACGAAGGCTATCGGCTGCTCGACGAAGGCGACTTCGAAGAGGCGCTCTCCGAGCTCGAACGCGCTGAGGCGGGCCCGCTCACTCGAGACGATTTCATCCGACTTCTCGAGGGGCGAGCCATCGGACATTTGGCGCTCCGCAACCTCGAAGGATTCGAAGCGGCCCTCTCCGACCTCGCGTCGGTCGATCCGCGCCACGAGTTTTCCGAGCATCTTCCCCCCGATCTCGCCACTGGATTCGCCCGGGTGCGCGATCGCTCACCCGGAGAGCTACGCCTCGAGATCGATGTCGAAGCGATCGCCGAACAGGTCGTGCTTGTCGCGCGCATTCTCCACGCGCCCTCATTCACCGTGGGATATCGTCTGCACGCTCGAAACGACGGCGAGTGGCGGAGCGCGGAGAATGCGGAGCTGCGGCTGCCGGACCGGGGACTCTCGGTCGAGTATTACGGCACTCTTCTCGGGCCCGGCGGCGCCGTGCTTCATCGGTTGGGCTCGGCAGACGAGCCCGAGACGTTCCTCCGCCGCCCGGAAACGAGCAGCGCCCCCGAAGAATCGAGCGAGTTTCCCTGGCTTGTGGTGGTCGGCATTGGAGCTGCGGTGCTGGTGGCCGTCGGCGTCGGCGTCACCATCGCGCTACTATCCTCGGGCGGCGGCACCCAGCCGCGGCGTCCGGTGATTCCGTGAGTGCTCCGGCCGAAAGCAAAAGTGAACTGCCCACGCGGGCTCCGGAACGGCTGGGCCGATATCGGATCGAAAAAGAGGTCGCCTCCGGCGGAATGGCCAGCGTGTATCTCGGCCGCGCCACCGGCCCCGCAGGGTTCGAAAAGCTCCTCGCGATCAAGTGCATTCATCCGCATCTCGCACGCAAGCAAGACTTCGTGCAGATGTTCCTCGACGAGGCGCGGGTCGCCGCGCAGATCCAGCACCCGAACGTGTGCACCGTCTTCGAAGTCGGAGATGACGGTGGCACTTACTACCTCGCGATGGAGTATCTCCTCGGAGAGACGGTGGCCCACCTCGCCCAGCGCATTCATGGTCGACCCAAGCTTCGCTCGTCGCTGACCTTTGGTCGACTGGCCGCGCGCATCATCGCCGACGCCTGCCGCGGGCTTCACGCCGCCCATGAGCTCCGCAATCCCCTCGGCGAACCGCTTCACATCATTCACCGCGACGCCACGCCGTCCAATCTCTTTGTGAGCTACGAAGGGCACATCAAGGTCGTCGACTTCGGCGTCGCGAAAGCCGCCGACCAACTGCACGAGACCGGACCGCAGACGGCGAAGGGCAAGATCGCGTACATGGCGCCGGAGCAGCTTCAGAACCTGGCCCTCGATCGCCGCATCGACGTATGGGGAATGGGCGTCTCCCTCTGGGAGCTCTGCGCCCAGAAGCGATTGTTTTCGCGAAGCAGCAAAGCCGCCGCCCTTCGCGCGATCCTCGATGAACCGATTCCTTCGGCCAAGCTCGGCACCGGCGATGCGCCAGCGGAATTGGCAAGCATCGTGGCGCGGGCCCTCTCTCGGAACCCAGCGGACCGATATCCCAGCACCTTGGCGATGGGCCGAGATCTCGAAGCGTTCATTTCGGCCACCGGCCCCGCCATCGGTGAAGACGATGTGTCTCAGCTCATGCGCGGCGTCTTCGCCGAAGAAGAAGGAGGAAAGCGAGCGTTCATCGCGGGGTTGTCGCGAGAGCCAACGAGTGGTCGAACTCCGGTGCCAGAGAGCCTTCCCCCGCCCGCAACGCCGGACGGCTCGGGTCTGGTTCCCATGCGCCGTCCCCGGCGGTGGCTGCCGATCGTCGCAGCCGTCGCTCTCCTGATCACCATCCCGGTGGTTGGTCTTGCGCTCTTCCCCGGGGATGGGGCCGAAACCGGTTCGGCTCCCGGTTCCGTCGCGGAGGAGCCGTCGACCGTTGAGAGCGCGCCAGCCAATGCCCCGCCGGCAAGCAACGAAGGAACCACCGATCCGTCGAGCAACGAAGTAGCCGTCGCATCGGCGGACCGCAGTCCCGATGAGCCCCCCGTCGCTCCGGAGGCGGATACGCCACCGGCTTCCGGCGAAACCGGTCGCGGGCGCGACACATCGCCTGCCGAGGACACCGCCGGAGACCCACCACCGCGGGAGACCCGCCAGCCGACCCGCGAATCAGGCCGCCGCGAGCGTTCCCGCGGTCCAACCCCCACCCCGGCCAGGCACCCGGTGAGCATCACCACCCCGGGCGGCTGGGGCGAAGTGCGGATCGACGGGCGACCCTATGGACGAACGCCGCTTCGCGTCGACCTACCCGCCGGCCGACACACCATCACCATCCGCCCCCCAGGGGGTTCGACGATTCGACGGGTGATTCGCGTGCCGTCCACCCGACGGGTGCGGGTATCGCTGCGAGGAACCGAGTGAGCGAGGACGAGGCCCCCGGGTTCTTCGACGAGACACAGCCGCTCGCCCTCGACGATCTGCCCGAGACGATGCGGCTTGTCGTGATCGGCAAGGACGAGAATCTCAGCGTGCCCCTTCCCTCGTCCGGAGGGCTGACGGTTGGACGTGCAGAGACGAACGATCTCCAGCTCGACGACGCCTCGGTCTCGCGTCAGCATCTCCGCCTGCGGGTCGGCGCCGACGGAGCGGCACCGCTCACCGCAGAAGACTTGGGGAGCCAGAACGGAATCCGAATGCGAGGGCAGCGGATTCCCGTGGGAACTCCGATCCCTTTCGGCATCAACGAACCTCTTCAGGTCGGCGCGGTGGTCCTCGTGGTGACCGGGCGTGCTCCGGTAGACGTGTCCCCCTCGGCGCCGGTCGTGGTCGACCCTCAGATGCCCGCGATCTTCTGAACGGTCTCATAGATCGCGTGCATCTGAGGGTCGACCACGACCGGCGCCGAGGGGGACACGTCTACCGGAGCACGCCCGGTCACCACGAGGACCACCGCGCCG